>JAFGFN010000118.1 GCA_016931035.1 Candidatus Sumerlaeota bacterium | reverse complement strand
CGAAGTTGGCAAACACCTAACACAAGTGTTTTCAAAAAGCTATGGGAAAATGAGAAAAAACGACCTTATGGGATGAAGGATCGAGGTCCGGACATTTCCGACGGACGGCTCGAAAGCCGGTCCGCCGTCGATGCTCGGGACGTGGAACCCTGATACGGAAAGGCTTACCCCCAGTTTCGCGTCTCTCACCGGAACAGCATCCAGTTTTCCGTTCCCGTTCCCTCGTCGGGCGGGAAGGCGACGGTCTCGATCAAGGTGTCGCTGAGTTTGCCCCCGCCGATCGAGTCGGGATACTCCGCGTGGAACGCCACGGAGATTGTGCCGGTCATCGCGCCGATATCGATTTGCGCGGACCAGGTCCACGAGTACGGCGAGTCGCGATACAGTTCGTGCTCGGCGAGCGATGCGACGGAACCGAACGCCTCGACCGAGTCGGACGAGAAGACCTGGACGAAAACCCGGGTGGGCTCGACTCCTTCGACAAGACGCACCTGCAAGTTGGCGGTAGACGACCCGGGGGAGCGATAGGCCCAAACGTCGACGATGAACGGGAGGCCCGAGGCGTCGTCGCCGGCGAAGGCGTAGCGGCGCCCGAGATAGACCGATTCGGCCAGAATGCCGTCAACGGAAGGAGAATACGCGCCGTCGCCGTCGTCGTCCATTTGAGGGATCATTTCGGCGCCGACGAAGTAGCCGTAGAAATCCTCGGCCGAGCGGAACGCCGTTAGCAGGTTGTTGCCTTGATAGGCGGCGGAGAGGAACTTGTAGCTGAAACTGACCAGCGTCGGAGGCGGGAGGAACAAGGCCGGGTCGTTCTCTCTGCCGCTCGCGAGAACGATCCGCTTTTGCGCGCCGGTCGCGCGACATGGCGGGAGAAAGGCGCCCGAACCGGGCGCGTCGATCGCCAGAATCAGCGTACAGGAGGTGTTGACGGCCTGATAGTCGTCCAGGGCCTGATCGAGAGACTGCGTCGCAATCGTATCTCCGCCCGCCAGAGCGATTTGTCCCGGGGTCGAGCTGTCGCCCGCCAAATGAACATAGAGCGTACCGAGATCGTCGGGCAGATTCTCGATCGCCGAGAAGAACGTCGACGACGTGGCCGAGTCGTCGCGGTCGGGGTCCGCGTGGGCCGAGAGATACTCGATCCAGTCGCCGCGCGGCGCTCCCAGATCGTCCTGGAAGCGGTCGAGGTAGACACGGTAGGCGTAGGGGCCCAGGTTCGACAGGGTGGACGAGGAGCCGTCCTCCAGGCCGATGCCGATCGTCAGAATCGCGCGGATCGGCTGCGCGTCGGGATCGACGCCCTCCGAAACGAGAACGCGTGTATGGACGGGATTCGAGAGGCGCTCGTAGGGGAACCGGGCGGAGAACGAGACGGAGTAGACGCCTCGTTCCATGAACGTGTCGGCCGTGGTTACTTCCCACAACGTAGGCGTCGTCGGGCTCTGTTCGAGCGAGAGTTGCCCGAGACTCGAAACGGGCTGTCCCGATATGACGTCCGGCGCCGGAGGACGGACAACGGCGACGACCTCGTCGGGCGATGCGGCGGACAGCGTCTCGACCCACAAGGTCACGGGCGCGCCCGGCTCGACCAGAGTCTCGGTCGTCCAATTCTCGAAGACCGGGAAGAAGTCGTTGGCGTCGACGGTCGCTTGGACGCCATAGGCCCAGGTCGCGCCGAAGAACTCGCGGTCGGCGATCGCCGTGCCGGTCGTGCCGTCGTCGATGAGGGGTGTCTGATCGGCGACCGGGAACAGATTGAAGAACTGCTCGCAGGCGCGCCACGCCTCGCCGATGGAGTTGCCCATATACGCGCTCCCGAGAAACAAGTGCATGAACGAAGTCAGGTCGGGAGCGGGGCGGAAAACCGCTTCGGATTCCGGTCCCGTCGAGGCGGCCACGATGCGGCGGCGGCCGGCGAGCGCGCCCGTCTTCTCGCTCTCGGTCAGACGGCAGTCCTCGACGAATTGACCCGAGTAGCAGCAGTCGACGATCAGAGAAACGTCGACACGGTGGGAGGCCTGAAGATCGTCGAGCCATCCGTCCAACACGGTGGAAGGCAGGACCTGAGTCTGGTTCATCCGAAAGGCCATGAAATCGCTCGTCCGGTGGCCGTGGTCGATCATCAAAACCATGAGCCGTCCGGCGTTCCGCCCGAAGTCTCCCGCGACGGCTTCTTCCAGGTTCTCCAGGGTCGACCAGGCGTCGGCGTCGTTCAGGCCGTCGCCGTCGGCGTCGCGAAAGGGCTGTCCCGGTCGGCTCGGGTCGTCGGGTCCGAAGGCGGTCAGGAAGACGATTTCGTCGCTTTGGTAGCCGCGGCTCTTGAGCGTCTTGTAGGCATAGTCGCCCAGATCGACCGTCTGTCGAGCGATGCTGTTTCCGGCATAGTTTCCGCCTCCGGCGACCAAGATCGCGCGGGGAGGCCGAACCTCGAGGATTTGGCAAACCCCGTCGAACCCGCCGACGAGGATCGTCTTGTCGTCCGACGAGAACTCGAGAAGGGTCGCCTCTTGCGAGAGGGACGTGGCGTACTGCTGGATCTGTTCGCCGGTTTCGATATCCCACAAGGACACTTTGCGCTCGGAGTATGGTCCGGGGATACAGTAACACGTGGCCAGCCATTCGCCGCTGTGCGAGAAGGCGCTGAACGAACCTGAGAACGATCGTACGAGTGCACCGGATTGGGAATCCCACAGAAACGTCTGGTCCCAATCGTCGGACGATGCGATCCGAGTGCCGTCCGGCGAGAAACGGACCGAGTGGATGTGCGTTTCATGATCCGGGATCTCGAGAAGCGGGTTTCCTGAGGCGACATCCCAAACGCGGATCAGAGCCGCTGTCGTATACCCTCCCTCCGCCGTCACAATCCGCGAGCCGTCCGGGCTGAACTGCACGTCGTTCAAGTTGAAGTCCGCGAAATCTCCGGCGATCGACGCGATCACGGTCCCGCTTGTCAGGCTCCGGATGAAACCCGTGTCTTCGTAGCGGTCGACGGCGAAGAACTTGTCGCCTTGCGCGAACAGAGCAACTTGATAGGACTGGAGCCCAAAGCTGCGTAGTCTCGAACCGGTCTCCAGATCCCAGAGTTCCGTGGGGTATCCTCCCAACAGCATCCGGTTCGACGACGGGTCTATGTCGAGACAGGCCCCGATCGACAAGCTGGTCAACTCCTCGCTCAGCAGGGCCGAGTCCACATCGTAGGTCTCGAGGGTCAGCGAGTTCAGGTCGCTCAGCAAGACCTTTGCGCCGGAGAGAAAGAAGCCGCCGTCGTTCAGGCAGCCGAGATATCGGCCCGCGAGACCCTGCAAGACGACCCTGGATACTTGCTCGGTATCGAGGTTCCAGTGGGTGGCGGTGTCGTCTTCGAAGGCGAAATACGTCTCGACGCCCTCACGATCGACGATCCGGCCGCCCGAGGCGACTCCGGAGGCGCTGGTCAGGACGTCCAGAGTGCCGAGATCGTAGTAGCGCGAGTGGCCGCCGGAGGTCTGCGTCAGGAACTTCGAGCCGTCGAGGTTGAAGGAGAGGAAATCGCCGCCGTTGGTGAAAAGCGCGGTCGGCGTCGGGCCGGAAACGTCCCAAACGACGAGGTCCGAGCCGTTGTTTGTGGCGGCGCACTGGCCGTCGGGCGCCAGCCGGAGCGACTCGATCGAGGGGGAGTGGGTCAGGGTCGTGATCGTGTCGCCGGTTTCGGCATCGTAGAGAACCGCCTGGGATTGGCCCTGTTCGGCCAGAAGGAGCACCCCGCCGTTCTGGGAGAATTCGACCAGAGGCGGAGCGAGATTGGGTTCGAATCCGCCCGACGAAGAGAATACGAGATCGCCCGTGGACGTGTCGCGCAGTTCGACCAGGTTGGGTCGCGTGACGAGAATTTGCGTTCCGTCGGGAGAGAAGACGTGGGTTGCGGGATAAGGAAGGGAGAACAGAGGGACTGCCCAACCCATGATGAATTCGTCGCGCTCGAACCGCACGAGATCGACCGAATCGGACCGAATCCAAGCCGTGCGCGAGTTGGGCGCGAAATCAAGATCCCATATCTGTCCATGAAAGCTGGAGTATTCCGCGATGTGCTGGAAAGACGCCGCATCCCATAGGTTCAGGTATCCGTTGGAGTCGCCGGTGAGGAACGAATCGCCGAGTGGACAACAAGCCACCGCCGAGTATCCCCCGCCGCGGGAGGCGAATTCATGAATCTGTGCGCCAGTGGCGAAATCGAAGAGCTCGGCGCGGAAACTGGCCGCCATCAGGACTTTGCCGAAATCGGGAGAGAAGGCCACGTCGTCGATGTAATAGGACTTCGTGTCTCCGAAATGACGAGCCAGGCCGCCTGTTTCCAGGTCCCAGCAATCGACGCCGGACTTGGACGAGACGATCAGCCACTTGCCGTCTTCCGAGAAGCATTCCTCGAGGTTCGCGCCGTCGGTCAGCTGTTTAAAGGGGATCGATTCGGCTTGGGCCACGGGACACGCGGCCCGCCACAACAAGACGCCCGCGAAGAGTATGGACCAAGTCCAACGTGTAACCCGGTGTTTTTCGAAGAGCATTGAGCAGTTCCTCGGCTGGGCGTCGCCAAGGGGGAAAAACGCGTGTCGGCTCGGAGGAAGCACCCGAGCACGGGTTGTGGCCTTTTCTCTCCCGAGGCGACGCTAAAAATATCCTCCACAGCATTTCCATGCATCGGCGTGCTCGGAAGAGCTGTCTAGCGCATGCGAAACGCACCGCAAGTGCGCGGAATTGGCTCGGATGTTAGCCTCATCGACAGACAACGGTCAAGAAGAAAGCAGGAGAGGAGCGACCGAGCGGGCCAAGGGGCTTGACGCCCTCTGCCGCCTCGCTCGCCGCTCACGGCGTCTTGGGCGTTTGAGGGGCCTGAGACTCGGGGCCTGCGCGCCGTTTCGAGCGTCTCCCGCGCCGACCGCGCCGTGTCTTCTTGGCGTCGCCGCTCTCGGGGTGCGCGGCGTCTCCCGGCGACGCGGCCTTGGCGGACGGTTGCTTGTCGCCCGAGGAGTGGGCCTCGGTGGCCGTCTTGTCGTCCCTGGATCGGCGCCGACCGCGCCGACGCCGACGGGGCTTGGATCGTGCCTCGCCGGCGGCGCTGTCTTCGGGGCCGGCCTGCCGCGGCGCCGCTTTTTTCTTTTCGTCGTCGGTCTCGTCTTCCAGCCGGGCCGCGGCGCGCGCGTCTCCGTCGCTCGATCCGCACTCTGCGTCTCCCTCCTCCTGCATCAAGAGCGACGCGACCTCGGGGGATTCTTCATCGGGCGGCAGCGTCCATTCCACGCCGCGCCCCTTGTCTTCGCCCGCGCGTTTCGCCACGCGTTTGACGTCGGCAAGCCGGATCGTGTGATTCTGCCCCTTGACGTCCGCAATGGTCAGGGTCCGGCTGAGAAGGTTGCGGTCCACCACCTTGCCTTCGCCGTGCTTTTCGGTATCGACGATCGAGCCGAGGGTCGGGAAATCCTTACCCAACTCGACGTATTGCCGGTGCTCGTAGGCCAGGCAACAGCGCAGGCGGCCACACACGCCGGAGAGACGGGCGGGAGAGAACTGGAGATCCTGGGCCTTGGCGCTACGGATCGACACCGGAGCGAACGTTTTCATCCACGCGGCACAGCAAAGCCGGCACCCGCAAACGCCGATGCCGCTCATCCGCCGGGCCTCGTCGCGCACGCCGATTTGCCAAAGTTCGATGCGGGCGCGGAAGGTAGCGGCCAGGTCCTTCACCAGCTCGCGGAAGTCCACGCGTTTGTCGGCCGTGAAGTAGAAGACAACCTTACGTTGCCGGTCGTCGAACTCGACGCGCGAGATCTTCATATCGAGGCCGTGCTTCGCCACTTTCTCCTTACACGTGGCGATCGCTTCGGTCTCGCGACGTTTCAGGAAATGCCACGCGCGCACTTCGTGCGACGAGGCGCGACGCAGGACGCGAGGCGAAGTCTCGGTCTCGGCGGCAGCCTCGCCGCCGGCCGCCCGAGAATCCCGATCGTTTTCGTCCGAGGAATCGTCTTCTTGAGAACCCGCGGGATCTCGGTCTTGGGCTGGAGGCCTCGAAACACCGTATGTGAAACCGCGGACGAAGCCCGTGTGTTCGCGCCCGTCGCGACTGACGACACAAAAATCGCCAACCTTCAGGTCGATGTCGCCCAAGACGCACGGCACCGACACAACGGATTCCCCCAGACAAACATTGACACGTTTAGGCATCTTGCCTCCAGGCCGCTCTTTGGGGAAAACGGACGGGTTATCCGACTCCCTCAACCCGTCGATTTTCGGACCCGGACGCTCAAAAGTCAAAGGAAAAGCCTGTCGGGGCTTTGCGTGGAGAGACTCGTCCGCGATCGGGGGCGGGAGGGGAACAGGTGCATCCGGGCGCATCTTGACTGAGCACCGAGAATTGAGGGAAACTGAGTCCGGAAGTTGGGTAGTAGGGGTTCGATTCCATAGCAAGCGAGG
>JAFGFN010000117.1 GCA_016931035.1 Candidatus Sumerlaeota bacterium | reverse complement strand
TGCCTACTGTCTACTGCTTACTGTCTACTGCTTACTGTCTACTGCCTACTGTCTACTGCTTACTGTCTACTGCTTACTGTCTACTGCTTACTGTCTACTGCTTACTGTCTACTGCTTACTGCCCGCTCTCCACCGCCGTCCGCCTACCGCCCCCCGTCAATCATAGAGAACCCAATTGCCTTCGGCCTGCGCGGCGTCGGGGTTCTCGGGCAGGCCGACCGTTCCCCAAACCCCCGTGCCACTCGGCCCGGTCAGGTTCGTGATGCCCTGAACCTCGATGGTCCCCGTGCCCACATCGAGCGCCTGTCCCGTGCCGTAGGTGAACGTGAAATCCACGCCCTCGCCGTCCACGGCGTCGTACACGACGCGCATGTCGCCGCGATTCGCTTCGTCGCCCAGGAAAGTGACCAGATCGTTGTAGTCGTTCTGCGAACCGTCCATGTATTGCACCCGCACGTTCACCGGGTCCGTGAACGCGATCGGGTCTCCCGAAGCGTTTTGGGTCTGGACCGCGAAGATCGCGTTGCTCTGGAACGGAAAACCCGTTCCGGTGACCGTGCAGCGTTGGGCGAGCGTCGCGGGCAGGAGTCTCACCGAAATCCGCGCCGGATCGACGTCGGTCGTGACCTCGTAGTCGGGGATCTCGACGCGATGCTCGAGGTAGGTGCTCGGCTCCTCGGGCGAAATGCCCAAGCCGCCGGCCCGCGGTGCGGGCATTCGGATCGTCGCGGATCCGCCCGAGCTCGGTTTGACGTTCACGATGGTCGGCTCGATGGTCGAGCCCGGCAACACCGCCATGACGATCGGGACGACGTTCGATTCGAGCGGATTGAGATTGGCGATGTCGGCCGAGACGGTGTTGTTGTCGCGGTCTACGTCGTGCTCCACCGGCAGCACGCGCCACACGAGCGTTCCGGACGTCGTCCGCGTGAGTTGGTGGATCTTCATTGCCCCCTCGACCTGACCCGCCTCGCGGTCGATGTCGCTCTCGCGGTATTCGAGCGTGAGGGTCACGGGCAGCGCGAAGGTCGTCGCCGCGTCCAGTGTCTCCGCGGGCGAATGCGCGGCGGGCGCCGAACAAAGGGCGGGCGGCGAACCCGATCCGCCCGAAGCCGACGATTCGATCTGGACCGCCCCGATCACCCCGGCGTTCTCCGCCGGGGGGCGCAGGGTGAACGTCTCGTCTCCGGCGAGCGCGCCCGCCGGAATCGTCAACGCGTGTTGGGTGTAGGCCGCGTTCGGATTGACGGCGACCTGGGCCGTGCCGCCGGCGGCGCCGACCGTCGTCGAGCTGGCGATACAGGTGAAGAAGACGTCCTTGGCCGCGTCGTCCACGCGCGGCTCCCCCCCGTCGATAGCGGGTAATCCGTACAGCCCCCGAATCGCGCCGCTCGGCATCGCTGCGCCCAGATCGATCCCCGAGGGACTCCCCGTCGTGGTCGTGCCGATGTCGAAGGAGCCCGGGAGCGTAAGCGAAGCGCCCGCGCCGAGCGTCAGGACGACGTGACGCGAGTTGTTCGGATTCATCGCCACGCCGAACCCCGCGCCGCCCAGACTGTCGCCCGCCACCGGCACGAAGAAGTCCGACACCGTCAGGGTGTCGGTAGTCGCGACGACCCCCTTGCTCATGACCAGGGTCACCGATTCGCCCGCCTCGACGACGCCGTCGTCGTCCGAGTCGTTGTAGACGGCCTCGAGCACGTGAGGCAGTTCGTTGTCCGGCTGGGTGAACCGGGCGATGTAGCCGTCGTAAATCCCACCGCTATATGAACCGAATTCGCCGCCGGGCGTCGGGAGTCCGCTCTCTTCGACGTACCAGACGCGATAGTACCAGTCGTCTCCATGGGCCCGCCCCGCCGTCGGGGCGGGCAATCCCAATCCCGACCCGGCATAGACGAGCTCGCCATCGGCGTTGTATTTTGCCAGGAACGTGGTGAGCCGGGAATGCTCGAAGACAAAGGGCACATACTCCGGGGGAGGAATGCCCGTTCCTGGAACCGGGAATTCCGGCATGACAGTGTGCCCACTCAACCAAACGCTCTGATTTGCCCCTCGAGAGAGCGTCGCTTGAAAGTCCTCTCCTTCCGCGCCGATCAGAGTCGACCGCAGAAGCGCGCCCGACGGGCCGAACTTGGCGAAAAACACATCGCTCTCGCCGTAAAGACTTCGAGGTCCCCAGCCCACGATGGGGAAATCGGCGGACCGTGTGGTCCCCGTCACATAGACATTCGCCTCCGAATCGAACAACGCCCCCGACGCCTGTTCCCCACCCGATGTCGAGTCTCCTCCGAGGTATGAGGACCAGCGCAGGGCGCCGGACGCGGAGAAGACCGTCACGAAAGCGTCGTCCGGCCCGTTCAACGCGGTGTCGACCGATCCGGAAGTAGGAAAGTCGCTCGAGCTCGTCGAGCCGACAGCGCCAAGATTGCCTGCATCGTCCACACAAAGTCCGTAGGGGTAATCGTCGCCGTTTCCTCCAAGATACGTGGACCAGAGATGCGTTCCAGAGGCGCTGAATTTGACTAGGAAGACATCCGTATCTCCCCCGGCGTGCGTCGCATAGGGCCCGCCAACGATGGGGAAGTCGGGGGAGTTGGTCGATCCGACCAGATAAACATTCCTGTCGTCATCTGTCGCTATATAGTCTCCAAATAGCCCTGCCTGGTTATTCTCCGAAACGCTTCCTCCGAGATATGTGGACCAGAGGACTGCTCCCGAAGGGCTGAATTTCGTCAAGTAGACGTCGTATTGTCCCGGTCGAGCGGTGTAAGCGCCTCCCGGTGTGGGGAAGTCGTCCGAATTCGTGATGCCCATCGCATAGACGTTTCCGTCCTGGTCAAAAGCGGCGACATGACCGTACTCCGAGCCGCTCCCGCCCAGATAGGTCCCCCACAAATACTCGCCCGATGCGCTGAACTTGGCGACAAACGCGTCCAGACCGCTCCCTCCCGGGTTTCTCTGCGAATCGTAGGCATTCCTTGTCGGGATGTCGTCCGAGGTCGTCGTCAGTTGAAACGCGATGTTTCCGCCCGCATCGACGGCCGGCTCTTGAGGACCGTCCCATTCGCTGCCGCCGAAATACGTCGCCCACAGCATGCTCCCGCCGGTCGATTCCGAGCCGTGCGAGTCGGACGGCGCCGCCGCCATAGCCGCGCCGCAAGCCATCGTCAGGAGCAGCGCCAATCCCGTCGCGCATCGGCGGGTTCTTCGCCGCCGGGCGCGAGCCGGCGTTACGCTCGAATGGTTCAGCATCTTCAATGATCGCCTCCCATGCACTGAGTGAACTGAATGGACGAGGTGGACTCGTCGGATCGATCCTTCCTCCCCCGGTCTTCTCGCTTCTTCCCTCTGTTCTCCGTCTTCTGCCATTCTGTCTTACAGCCTACAGCCTGCTGTCTGCTGCCTACTGTCCATACGGCCGCGCGCCGTCCGGGACGATTTGCGAGCGAATCAGATTGCCGAAGCTGGTCGAGCCGTTGGACGGATCGTAGGGCACGTCGAAGCTGTATCCCCACGGCAGGTGCGCCGGGGCTTTGAGTCCGGCCGACGAGTTCAGCGGGTTGTTGAAATCGTCCGCCGCGATCCAGAACTTGGCGTCCGGGCCGACCGACCACTGAAGCCATCGGCCGTATTTCTCGCGCGCCCGGCGGTTCGCGGCGCTCGCCAGAGCGCCCGAGGCGTCGACGGCAAGCACAAAGACGTCCTCGCCGGTCTCCGCCAGGATGCCAAAGTATTCCGGCGTCGTAATGATCGTGTAGTAGTCGTAGTAAAGTTCCTGGTCCTGGAAGGAGGGCGCCAGGTTCTTCGAGAGGTTCTTCTTCATCTTGAACGGATCGACGGGCCAGCTGGTAATATAGGCTTGCGGCGTCGTCAAGACGATCGGAGTGACGTAGAATCCCCCGTTGAGGGGCGGATTCGGCGGATAGTGATTGTTGTCCACCATGTAGCCCTCGAGCGCCGTGGCGATCGTCCGCATGTCGGACCGGGCTCGCGACACCTTCGAGCGGGTCTGGGCTTCGAGGAAGTTCGGGACCGCGATCGCCGCGAGGATCGCGATGATCGCCACGACGATCAACAACTCGATGAGCGTGAAGGCGGACGGGCGCAACGCCCTGCGCGAACCGGGGTCGGTGCCATTCATGGCGTTTCCCCTCTCGGACGATCCTCCGGGGCGTCTCGCGCCAGAGAACCGTCCTCGAATTTGACACGACTTTCTTGGCTGAAGTATAGTCCCCAAAACGGAAGGAAAGAAAGGGTTTTTCGAGGACCGTACGGACCGCGAGCCCCCCGGACGAGACGCCGATTTCCAGCCGTCCTTCCGAGTCGGCGTTCGACCGGTCGTACGTAATGACTTTCTCGCCTTGCGCCGATAAAGAGAGAGGGCGATAAGGGTGGGGGTTCGACCGCAAGGGAAGGCCTTTGCATCCTAATCCTAGCCCCTGCGCCCGGTCCGGCGAAGGAGACGGGGTTCACTTGAGCGTCAAGAAGACCATTTCCGGCACCATCTTCCGGCACCTGATGATATTGGTTCTGATTTTGGTCGTGCCGCTCGGGGCCTTCTGGATCGCCGGTTCCTATCTCGCCTCGATGAGCGACATCCGAGAAGAAGAGAGCCGCCTTCTCGACGATCAGCGGGTGAGACTGAAGAACCAGGTCTCGCAAGTCATCGAGTACATCGAGGACAAGAAATCCCTTCTCGACTCTCGCCTCCGCATGGTCGTTCATGAGCGGACGATCGAAGCCCACGCCGTTGCGACTCGGTTGTACGAGGAATACCGCGACAAAAAGAGCGTGGGCGAAATCCAGGAAACGATTCGCGAGACGCTGCGCGCTATCCGGTTCAACGATGGGCGCGGCTACTATTTCATCGTGGGACTCGACGGCCTCGGTCAGCTGTCCGCGCACCGTCCCGACATCGAGGGCCGCTACGTCTTGGCCCTTCCGGACGCACGGGGCGACTTTGTCGTGCGCGACATGATCGACATCGTCCGCAAAGACGACGAAGGGTACTACCGTCACGTGTGGACGAAGCCGGACTCGACGGGAAACGACCACGAGAAGCTGACTTACGTCAAGCGCTTCGCCCCCTTCGACTGGCTCATCGGGACGGGAGAGTATGTGGAGGACGTCGAGGACGATCTCAAGACGGAGTGTCTGGAGTGGATCGACCGGATGCAGCCGAGCAAGGAAGGGCGCGTCTTTGTGGTGCGATGGGACGGTTCGAATCTCACGGGCGCCGACAAGGGCCGCGAAGCGGCGATACCCGTGGACGCCGATGGGGTCGATGTCGCTCAGGAGTTCGTCGATCTCGCGAGGGCCGACGGGGGCTTTCTCTCGTATGCCGAACCGGGCACGGAGGAGGGCGAGCCGCCGCGCCCCAGGATCTGCTACGTCGAGGGCGTGGCCGATTGGCAGTGGTACGTCGGAGCCGCGGCGTACACAAGCGAAGTCCTGGTCGAGATGAGGGACAAACGCACCGAGGCGATGGAGAAAGCCAAAGGGCGGATCGGCCAGATCGTCCTGTTTCTTCTCGTAGTTTTCCTGGCGGGGCAGCTCTCCGCCCGGCACGTGTCGCGGCGCATGAAGAGGGAGTTCGAGACCTTCTTGACCTTCTTCGGGCGAGCCGCCTCGGAATTGGCCGAGATCGATCCCGAGCGAACGGGATTCTCCGAGTTCGAGCATCTGGCTTTGTCGGCAAATTGGATGATATTGGAGCGCCGACACGCCGAGGAGGCGTTGAAATCGAGCGAGGAGCGGCTCAAACTCGCGATCAACGCCCTCAAACACGGTATTTGGGATTTCAACCTCGAAACGGGGAAGATCCACTACACCCCGCGCTGGTTCGCCATACTGGGCTATGAACCCGATGAACTCCCCCAGAGCTACAATACGTGGCTCACCCATCTGCATCCCGACGACCGCGAGGAATTCGAGCGCCATATGCGCGAGCATATGGAGGGCGGCGACCCCTTCTCCCTTGAGTACCGAATGCGCAAACGCGACGGAAAGTGGACCTGGATTCTCTCGCGAGGCCAGTGTGTCGAGAGGGATTCCGAAGGCAAACCGCGTCGGCTCGTCGGCACCAACGCGGACGTCACGCCGCGCAAGACCGCCGAAATCGCCCTGCGCGACAGCACCGAGTACTTCCGGACCCTGATTTCGAACATCTCCGACGTTATCTCCATCGTCGATGAGCGGTTCTTCGTCACGTATACGAGCCCCAACACAGAGCGTCATTTCGGCTGGGCGCCGAAGGACCTGATTGGAAAAGAGGGATGGGCCACCGTCCATCCGTCCGATCTGGCAAGCGTTCGAGAGCGAATCGACCGGATTCTGAGCGCGCCCGAAGCGGGACCTCGCACCTTTCAGTACCGGTACTTGCGCAAAGACGGGGACTACGCCGATATCGAGATCACCGCCGTCAACATGATCGACAACCCCCTCGTGCGGGGCATTCTCATGAACTACCGCGACATCAGCCAGCGCAAGCGAACGGCCGAGGCGCTGGCGCAGAGCGAGAAGCGGTATCGTTCTCTGGTCGATTTCCTGCCCGTCGGACTGGCCGTTGCCACGATCGAGGACGGCAAGCTCCAGTACGCCAACAAGCGGTGCGAAGAAATCTGCGGTTGGACGAAAGAAACGGCGCCGGATCGCGACGCTTTCGAACAACACGTTTTTCCCGACCCGAAGATCCGCAAGGAGATTCACGACCGCATGTCCGCCGACGTCGCCAGCGGCGATCCGGAACGGATGCGCTGGTCGGAGCTCCCGATCGCGCGAAGCGACGGCAAGACGGCCTTCGTGTCGGCGCAGGTCATTCTTCTGCCCGACATGGGCATCGTGATGCTCATCTTCTGGGACGAAACGGATCGCAAGCACGCCCAGGACGCCCTTCGCGAGAGCGAGGAGCAAGTGCGGTTGCTTCTCGACTCCACGGCCGAGGCGATCTTCGGCCTCGACCTATCGGGGCGATGCACGATGGCCAACCCGTCGTGCGTTCGACTGCTCGGCTACGCCTCGCGCGAGGATTTGCTCGGCCGCGAGATGCACGATCTGATTCACCATTCTTACTCGGACGGATCGCCGTATCTCCCCCATTTATGCCCGATACTCGCCGCGCTGGCCAACGGCCAGTCTTGTCACGTCGCCGATGAAGTCCTCTGGCGCGCCGACGGCACGTGCTTCCCCGCCGAGTACTGGTCCCATCCCGTTCGGCGCGACGGCAAGGTCGTGGGTTGCGTCGTGACGTTCCTCGATATCACGGAACGCCTGATGGCGGAAGAGGAACGGCGCGACCTGGAGAGCCGACTTCGCCATTCCCAGAAAATGGAGGCGGTAGGTCAACTTGCGGGAGGGATCGCCCACGACTTCAACAACCTGCTGCAAGTCATCGCGGGTTACGCCGACTTGGCCTCTCACATGTTAACCCCCGGGCAGCCGCCCGAGACGGAAATCCAGGAAGTTCTGAAAGCGGCCCAGAGGGCGACCACGCTGGTTCGTCAACTTCTGGCCTTCAGCCGACTCGAGATGCTGCATCTCGAGTATCTGAATCTCAACGACCTGGTCGGCGGCACGGCGAAAATGCTGCGGCGTCTCATCGGCGAGAACATCGAACTGGTCACCTCGCCCGGCTATGAGCTCAGGACGGTCTATGCCGATCCGGGTCTTATCGAACAGGTCCTCGTCAACCTCTGCGTCAACGCCCGAGATGCCCTGCCCGAAGGCGGACGCATCACCATCGAGACCGAGAACATCGTTCCCGGCAGCGATTTCGCCCTCGCCCATCCCGAGGCCGGGACCCGCGGCTACGTGATGCTTTCGGTGTCGGACACCGGGATCGGCATCGCTCCCGAACTTCAGGAACGCGTCTTCGAGCCGTTCTTCACGACCAAGGAAGTGGGTCGCGGCACGGGTCTGGGCCTGGCCACCGTCTACGGCATCGTCAAGCAGCACGACGGCCACGTCGAGTTCGAAAGCACGCCCGGATACGGCACCGCTTTCCGAATCTATCTCCCCGCCGCCTCCGAGACCCTCGTTTCGCCGTCCTCGACGCGCGCGCCCTCACAAACGCACGGCGGCTCCGAAACCATCCTTCTGGCCGAAGACGACGCGATGGTCAGCCAATTGGCCCAAGCCGTCCTCGAACGGGCCGGCTATCGCGTTCTGGTCGCGCGCGACGGGTCGCAGGCCGTCGCCGCGTTCGACGAAGACCCCAATGCCGTCGATCTCGCCCTGCTCGACGTCGTCATGCCCAGGATGAGCGGACGCGCCGTCGCCGACCGCATCCGAGCCCGACGCGCCGATTTGCCGATCGTTTTCTGCTCGGGTTACGACTTCAACGTTCTTGCGGCCAGTCTGACGGAGGGCGAAGCGCATCCTCTGCTTCGCAAACCTTACAGTCCCTCGGATCTTCTCGCCGCCGTCCGCGACGCCCTGGGCTCCGGCCAGTAGTCCCTCGGCGCAAACCCCTTGACTGTCCGCGAAAAGACGGGATGATCGCACCTACGCCGGTCAGCACGGCCGAGTTGAGACCGCACAGGTCCAGGTCCGCCGGTTTCCGTCGGTCGTGGCGACGCCCTCCGATCGGCGGCGGAATCCCAAGCCAGTGTGTCTCCGCGGATGAGAAGCGCCGATTGCCGCACCGAAACCTCGAACGAAAGAGTCTCCGAATCCGGTCCCATCGTGGAATCCTCTTCTGAGAAACGCTCGAGCGTGGAGTCTCCCGTTTCGACCCAAGGCATCGAGACCGAAACGGGGGGCCGTAGGGTCGTTCGCGCGGGGATGATCCTGGTCCTAGCCGCGACGGCGGCCTTTCTGGGATGGCGGTCGATCAACCACGTGACGCCGCGGCTGGACCGATCGGCTGCCGTCTTCGCCGCGGCCGGGCTCCATCTTGCGCATGGCCGCATCCTGTACGAGGAGGTCTGGGACCACAAACCTCCCGTCATACACGCCATCAACGCCCTCGCTTTCAAGGCGGGCGGAACGTCGTGCCGGTCTATCCGAAACGTCGAGCGCTGGATGCTCGCCCTCGCGGCCGTCTCGTTCTTCTTCGTCGTATGGAGAACGTTCGGCGACCCGCTTCTCGCGCTCCTGGGCTCGTTTCTCTTTCTTCTCCACTTCGTCCACCCCTCGTCGTTTCGGTCGGGCAACTTGACCGAGGAATACGGCGGGGTCTTCATCCTGGTAGGCGTTGCCGCGGCGGTCGCGGCCCGAGAGCGAAAACGGCCTTCCGCGGCGCTCTGGCTCTGCGGGATATCCGGTATGACCTTTTCCCTCGCCGTTCTCACGAAGGAACCCTTCTGCCTATCGGCCCTCGCTTGGTCCCTGTTCCTCCTCGCGCCTCGAACGCAAGGACGGCGTCGCACGAACCTCAAAGTCGGCGCTTGCTTCGTCGGCGCCCTGGCTCCCCTCGCGGCGTGCGTCTTCTACCTGACCTCTCACGGGGCTTTGGACGACTGGATCGACGTTCTTCACTTCAACCTGGTCTACAAGGGCCTGGCCGGCGGGTCGTCGCAATCGTTCTTCGCCCGCTTTCACGACAATCTCGCGCCCACTCACTATTTCCTTCTCGACCACACCGTGTCGTCGCGACTTGGTTTCCTGGCAGGCCTCGTGGCCATGACGCGGCTGTCATTCCTTCGCAGGTATCGCTTCTTTCCCCTCTTCGCCGGGGCGGCCTTTCTTCTCGACTACATCGCGACCTTCATCTCGCAATCCCATCAACCCCACTACTACCTGATCCCCGTTCCCTCCTATGTCCTCGTCGTCTGCTGCGGATGGGCCTTCCTCCTCGATCTGGCGCGCGACCGCCGGCTTCTGCGCTCCGGCATGTTCTTGTCGCTCGTCGTTTCCGCCCTTTTCTTGGACTACGGTTCGTACGGGCGCATCTTGACTGAGCACCGAGAATTGAGGGAAACTGAGTCCGGAAGTTGGGTAGTAGGGGTTCGATTCCATAGCAAGCGAGG
>JAFGFN010000116.1 GCA_016931035.1 Candidatus Sumerlaeota bacterium | reverse complement strand
TTTACGTCGGTGGGGCGATGATTCTGCTCCAGAAGCGCCACACCTCTTTCTTTTCCCCGCCCCCGCCGGCTTCATGCCGGTGGAGCGATGATTGGTTCTTCGCGCGCCTACTCGGCCAACGCCCCGAGGTCGTACTCGCCGAAAGTCGCGACGTAGTATCCCGCCTGAAACACGGGCTTCATTCCCAATGCGTGCGCCAGGTTGTTCATCCAACACATGGCGGCATCCTCGGGCGATTTCTCGCTCCCCGCTCCAAATGCCAAGTGAACATGATCCGGAAGAATTCCAGCCTTCGACAACGAGAACCCCCTCTTCTCGGCAATGCGGACAATCCAATCGCGAAAGGAGCGAAACCAATCGAGTCCACATTCCCGCCATCGCGCATCGTTCACGAAAACGAGATGGAGATTGTACCAATAGCGAGAGTGCGATGTCCTTCTCGGAATCGAGAGATCGACTTCGGTATTCGATATCTGACATTCGGCCATCTGCTCCTCGAACCTCGGGTCGGCAACGCGATGATGGCCCAATTGGTTTTCAATGTAGCGTTCCACGACCTTGCGTTTCGACGATCCAAGACTGCGAAAACCGTAGTTTCGATGGAATGGATCGGGATTGTCCTCACGAACGATATGCCGCAGGTTTCCCTTCACGTATTTGGCTATCTGTTGCGGGGAATGCATGGGGCGCGTACTCAATAGGAACTGGCTCGTGGTTGGAGGAACGAAGCGATGACGAAGAAGCCGAATCTCATGCGTCCGTATCGCGTCGGTCAAGGAGGGAAGCCAAGAGGCGTCTCGCGGAAGAGTGTGCCAGAACAAATCGAAACTCCAATACAGACGATACGCGGGAGTAACGTTGGAGGGTGTGTAGATGGGCGATGGAGCAGTCATCGTTGTCATAATCCGCGTCCGGCGATTTCAATCATCGCTCCACCGACGTGAAGTCGGTGGGGGCGTAAGAGAGGGCGTCCGTTTCTGGAGCAAAACCATCGCTCCACCGACATAAAGTCGGCGGGGGCGAAGATGAAGAAAATGCGCAAACCTTTACCGAATACTGCGAAGCGTAAGGAGGCCGCTTTGTCGGCGCCTTCAGACCTCTTTCGCCACCACCGGCTTTACGCCGGTGGAGCAATGATTCTGCTCCAGATACGCTTCTCATTTCTCTACTCCACGCCACCACCGGCTTTGCGCCGGTGGAGCGATGATTGAATGGCGCACAAGTCGGATAGAGGTTTACGAGGAACCAACCTCGCCCTCATTCCTCCGTAAAGTAATCCGAGTCCACCCTCTTGATCTCGTAGGAACTCACGGTCGAGACGCCGACGTTGTGGTCGATCATGAGGTCCGCGAGTGTTTCGCCGTCGATCAACACGACCTTCGTCTCCAGGTGTTTGACGAACTCCCTAGCGTCTCTCGAGAAGTCGGAGGTCGTGATGAAAAGCCCCTTCCGGGCTCGCTCGCCCGTGAGCACTCCGACGAACTTCTGGATCTCGGGTCGGCCTACGGTGTTTTCCCATCGTTTGGCCTGAATATAGATCGCGTCCAGGCCGAGCTTGTCTTCCTTGACGATCCCGTCGATCCCGCCGTCTCCACCTCGTCCGATGGCTTGGCCCGCGTCTTTGCGCGTGCCGCCGTATCCCATCTTGACGATGACATCGACGACGAGGCGTTCGAAGAAACTGGGAGAGCAGGATTTGAGGTTCTGTAGAAGATCGGCGGCGAGGTTCGAGCGGAGTTTTTGATAAGCGTTCTCAAGAGATTCCTCTGGAGTCTTGTCGTTCGTTTCAGGCTCCGCATCGTTTCCGTTCGCCCTAGACTCCGCATCCGCACCGGTCTTTGAACGATGACGCGCCTGAAACGCCTGGAATTCCTCGAATCGGGAAAGGTACTTGGCGTCCACCCTCTGGGGATTCGTTCCTAGGACCTCAAGTCCCCGTTCGGTAATCCTGGTCAGGCCCCTTTTCGGCGCTTCAAGAAGTCCAGCCTTCTTGAGGTACGTTCGAGCCCACCCAACGCGATTGTCGAAGATCTCTTGACCACCGCTTGGCAGCATTTCTCGACATTCATCATCGGTAAGACCGAATTCTCTCGCCAGCGCTTCAATTGTCTCGCGAAACGTGTGTTCCTGGCCGTCGGAATGGAACTTCAAGACCGGCAACATGCACGTTTGATAGTCGGGTATCGCCATGTCGTCTTCCTTATCGTGGCTCTTTGCCGAACATCTTTTCGATCTTCCGCATTTCCATCGGCGCGGCGCTCATCGCCTCCGCCGGTACGTCGATGCCCTGCCAACGCAGACTATTGGCGCGCACAAGCACCGCCGCGCCGTAGAGGATGTTGAGCGCGACGTCCGCCACCCGGCGGTTGGATACGGTTTCGAGGAACGAACTCTTGGCCCATTCGTTAAACGCGCCCATGGCGGGTCCGCACCAGATTTGATAGTCGAGCCGCCGCGACGGATCGCCCGAGTTGGCCCATCGCGGCGACAAGCCCAGATACCACCGGAACACCAGCGCCATCTTGTGGCGCGGGTCTTTTTCGGCCCGTTCGATCTGCCCGGGCTCGCGATCCGCGAAGAACTTGCGGGTCTCGTGCCACACCTCGTCGAGCGGCGCGCGAAACACGTTCTTTTCGAGCATCGCGCGCTCGGCGACGGGGATCTCGTCGAGGCTCTTGCGCGCGCGGTAGATCTCATAAAGTTTCGCGGCGCGCATGGCGAACATCGTCCCGCGCTTGAGAACCTGGACGTGGACTCCCATCTCGAACATGTCGGCGGCGGGCGCCATCGCCACATCGGCCTGCTCGGCCTGCGCGAGCATTTCGCGCGCCGCCGGAGAAGTGCCCGATTCGACGCACGCCTGGTTCACCGAACCCGTGACGACGTACGCCGCGCCCATCGAGAACGCGGCGGCGGCCGACGCCGGGGTCGCGATGCCGCCACCCGCGCCGACGCGCAAGGCGATCCGTCCGGCGTAACGCGACGCGAAGCGGTCGCGTAACGCGAGCATCGTCGGCAACAGAGCGATGGCCGGACGATTGTCCGTGTGGCCGCCCGAATCGGCTTCGGCGGTCAGGTTTTGGGCCACGGGGATTTGCGAGGCGAGCTCGGCTTGTTCCTGAGTGATGTCGCCTCTCGCCGCCAGTTCGCGCAGAAACGCCTCGGGTGGGGAAGAAAAGAACTTGGTCGCCACTTCGACCCGCGAAACCTTGGCAACGACGCGATTCGGAGCGACGATCTCGCCCGACGCGGCGCGGTGGATGCCGTGCACGCGGTACCGGATCAACGGCAACGTCATGTCGAGATAGGCCGACGCTTCGACCAGACGAATGCCCCGGCGGATATAGAGATCGGCGACCGCCGCTTCGATCTCGGGTTCGTTCGGACTGTGGAGAAGGTTGGAGCCGTAGGGGAGTCCCCCGTCGTCGGGGTTCCCGAGATTCGATTCGAGCCGGTCCAGCGCGGCCTCGACCTCCGACGGGGTGAGCCCGCCCGCGCCGAAGAAAGCGAGCATTCCGGCCCGCGCCATCGCTTCGACCATTTCGCACGAGGCGATGCCGTTGGCCATCGAGCCCGCGACGTACGGCCATCGTATCGCGTGCTCGGCGCAGAACGAGCGGCTCCCGAGTCCCTCGATCGGACACGGGGCGACCCAGGCCAGAAGGGGCAGAGCGCCCGGCGGGGGAGAATCCGCCGGACCGAGTTGAGCCGAACCCGTCGTGGCCGTCAGAAGCGCCCCTTCTCCGTCGCGCAAAACGAAAACCGGCTGCGAGATGCGGCGGAGCGCATCGCGCAGGGCGTCCGGGGCGTTCGAGGGCGCTTGGCCATCGCCCGTCCACCACCCGATGGGGGCGGCGAGCGGCGACGAGGCGTTTTCAAGGCTGGACGACAAGGGATTGTCCCCCGAATCCGAGTGAATCACTCAGAAATCCTCCGCATGGCACAGACACTTCTCACCTTCAGTGGAGTCGGTGCCGCGCACCCATCCCTGAACGTTGAGACTCAGAGACTTAGAAGCTACCAAAACCCCTCGAACAATCAAGAAAAAAGAGGCTCCGGGAGAGCGCACGAGCCCACGGGGCGATTTGTCCTCTTGCGAAAACGAGGTGGGGTCGCGGCCGAGGGCGATCTATGCGGATTCGTTCTTGGAGAGAGGGGGGGGCGGACTGGAGCCCGGGAGCGGAATCGAACCGCTGACCACGTGCTTACCATGCACGTGCTCTACCGACTGAGCTACCCGGGCTTCGGGTCGAGAACCGGCGAGAACGCCTCTCACCGGCGGATTTGCGGCGAGCCGCAAGGCCCCTCTACCTATCTCACCCCATCTGAAGGGTCAAGGGAAAAGTTCTTTCGGTAGGTTTTTCGGGCGCTTGGGCGCGTTGAATCGCGCCTATTTGCGTCGTGCGCCCTCGGGGCTCGGTCAGGAGGATTTCAAAGTCACAAGGACGAAGTTCGATCCCGCATCGTGTCCGGCTCTCGCGGACCGAAAGGGCGAAACAGGGGAAGAAAAGAGTTGACAGGCCGGAAAATTGCGGTATTGTGATACCTGATTACCAGAACAGGGGCCGGACATGTCCAAAATCCTGAATTTCTCCGACGCCGCCTCGCTCGCCATGCACACGGCGGTCTTTCTTGCCTCCGCCCAGGCCGTGCGCGAGCCTGAGCCGCTGACCGTGAGTCGGATCGCCTCGACGCTCGACGCCTCCGAGGCGCATCTGTCCAAGGTCCTTCAGCGCTTGGGCAAGGCCGGAATCGTCATCTCGTCGCGCGGCCCTCGCGGAGGCTTCGTCCTCGCGCGGCCCGCCGACAAGATCACTCTGCTCGAGGTGTACGAGGCGATCGAAGGCGCCTTCGTCGAGGCCGATTGCCTGTTGCGATCGCCCGTGTGCCAGGGCGCCAGCTGTATCCTGGGGCGTCTTCTTCGAAACGTGAACGGCGAGGTGCGCCAGTACCTCGAGAAAAAAAACCTGTCGGACCTGACCGGCGTCTATGGTTGAATATAGATTCCAATCTCTCTCCAGCGGCGGGCGGGGTCTGGGGGCTCGACCCCCCACCCGCTCGAAACGGAAGAAACGATGAAGGCATGGACCGAGCCCGAGGTGCGCCTCTTGTGGCGCCAGTATCCAGAGGAGTCTGAGGAAAGACGAAAGGAGACCGGATCATGAACATGTTCTGCTACCAGTGCGAGCAGACAGCCAAAGGAACCGGATGCACGGTTCAAGGGGTGTGCGGCAAGGACCCCGAGACCGCGATCCTCCAGGATCTGTTGTTCACCGCCGCGAAAGGAATCGCGATGTACGCCCATCGGGCGAGGCAACTCGGGGCGAAGAACCGCGAGATCGACGTGTTCGTCGTCGAGGCCCTGTTCTCGACCGTGACGAACGTGAACTTCGACCCCGCCCGTCTCGAAGCGCTCCTGCGCCGCGCCGCGGAGGTGCGCGATCGCGCCCAAGCCCTTTACGAAAACGCCTCCAAGAAGGCGGGCCAAGCGCCCGAAACCCTCTCGGGTCCCGCCGCGTGGGAACCGGCGGCGGACCGTCCCGGCTTGGTCGAACAGGGGATCGAGGTCTCGATCGCCAAGCGCAGGGAGTCGCTCGGCGACGACATCGCGGGGCTCCAGGAGCTCCTGGCCTACGGTCTCAAGGGCACGGCGGCCTACGCGGACCACGCCCAGATTCTCGGTCGGGAAGACGACCTGGCCTACGCCTTCTTCCACGAGGCGCTCGACTACCTGACCCGGCCCGACCCCAAGATCGAGGATCTCGTCTCCTGGTGCATGAAGTGCGGCGAGGTCAACATCCGCGTCATGGGTCTCCTCGACGCCGGCAACACGGGCGCCTACGGGCATCCCGAGCCCACGCAAGTGCGGATCGAACCGCTCAAGGGCAAATGCATCCTCGTCTCGGGTCACGATCTCAAAGACTTGGAGGAACTCCTGAAACAGACGGAAGGGCGCGGGGTCAACGTCTACACCCACGGCGAGATGCTTCCCGCCCACGGCTATCCGGGCCTCAAGAAGTACAAACACCTGGTCGGGAACTACGGCGGGGCGTGGCAGGATCAACGCAAGGAATTCGCCGCGTTCCCCGGCGCCATCCTGATGACGACCAACTGCATTCAGAAGCCGTCGGACAGCTACAAGTCGCGCCTCTTCACCTCGGGTCTCGTCGCCTGGCCCGGCGTGCGCCACATCGCCGACCGCGACTTCTCGCCCGCGATCGAGGCCGCTCTGGCGGCCGAGGGGTTCGCGGAAGACGGTCCCGACAAGACCATCCTCGTCGGCTGCGCGCACAATGCCGTCCTGGGACTGGCCGAGACGGTGGTCGAAGCGGTCAAGAGCGGTGCGGTCCGCCACTTCTTCCTGATCGGGGGGTGCGACGGAGCGAAGTCGGGGCGCAACTACTACACCGAGTTCGCCCAGGCCGTGCCCAAGGACTGCGTGATCCTCACTCTGGCCTGCGGCAAGTACCGGTTCAACAAGCTCGACTTCGGGACGATCGGCCCGGTGCCGCGTCTTCTCGACGTGGGCCAATGCAACGACGCCTACTCGGCGATCCAGATCGCCTCGGCCCTGGCCCAGGCCTTCGGCACCGACGTCAACGGGCTCCCGCTGTCGATGATTCTCTCGTGGTACGAACAGAAAGCGGTCTGCATCCTCCTGAGTCTGCTCCACCTGGGGATCAAGAACATCCGGCTGGGTCCGAGCCTCCCGGCCTTCATCACGCCGCCGGTTCTCGACTTCCTGGTCGAGAACTTCAACATCATGCCGATCTCGACCCCCGAGGCCGATCTCAAGGCGATTCTCGGATAGTCGCCGAAGATGCAACTCGCGGAAGAAGAAGGGGGAGGACGAACACGAATGTTCGCCCTCCCCTCTTCCGTTTCGGTTGGCGTACTCGTCGCACCGGAGCCCAAGAGCATTTGCGAATCTACATGGAGCTTGCGCCGGACAGCATCCTCGCCAATGTCGCCACTCTCTTGCCTAGGGCCTGCGCGTGCGATTGCGTCCGCTTGTCGGGCGCGCCGCAACACGCGACGCCGTAGTGCCCGGTCGCGTCGAGCGGATCGCCGACGACGATCATCCCATAGATCAGCATGGCTTGGAGAATGGAGAAAAGAGTCGTCTCTTTGCCCCCGGTGGGGTCGCCCGAGGTGGCGAAGGCGGCGCCGACCTTGTCCGCCATCTTGCGCCGCACGCCGACGAACTTGTCGAAGACCTCTTTCATCTCGGCCGCCATCCCCCCGAAGTAGACCGGCGAACCCGCAACGATCCCGGCGGACTCGACGAAATCCTCTTTCGTGACCTGGTCGACCGGCTTGAGCGCGCAGCTCACTCCCTGGACGCTCTCCACGCCCCGAGCCACCGCCTCCGCAAGGGCCTGGGTGCTGCCCGTTCTGGAATAGTACATGACGAGGATTCTCATCGTCGTGAGCTCCTTTCTTGCGAACTGACCCGCCAATCATAGGCCCGCCGCGTCGGCCATTCCAGGACAAACCCGCGTCTGGCGGCGCGAAGAAATGCGGCCTCCGGGACCGACGGCGGCGATTTTCCGTCCAGGACTCGGGCGCTTTCCCTTGACACAGAGGGGCGAAAACGGACAGTATTTCAATGGTGGGACGTTCGTTCGGCTCGCCAAGAGGATGCGGGCGGCCCTAACTCCTACACACCGTCGTTTCGCAATGAACCGTTCCGGCTGACAGTCACAACGGGTTCTCACCACAGGGGTCTAAAGGGCCTGAGGAGTCGCTCGGTTATGAGTGTGCTTGAATCGAAGAAGGATCTGGGGCAGCTCCTGCTCGAAGAGAGGTTCATCAGCGCCGAGCAGCTGAACGCCGCGCGTGAAGTCCAGGCGGCCCAGGACAAATCGATCGGGCGGGTTCTGGTGGACATGGGCCTGATGACCGAACAGGCCAAAATGGCGTTCATTCACAAGAAGCTCGGGATCGAAATCGTCGATATCCGGAACATGCAAATCTCCCACAGCATCCTGACCCGGATACCCCGTTCCTACGCCGAGAAGTTCCGTTGCGTGCCGATCCTCGAAGAAAGGCGCGGGCTGGTCGTCGCCATGGAGGACCCGACCAATCTCATGGTGCTCGATCAGATCAAGGCGGAAACCGGCCTGGAAACGGTTGCCGTCCTCTCGCCCCTGGCCGAGATCGAGAAAGCCATCGAACAGTATCCCGCCCTGACCCCGGCGCAGTTCGACCGACTGCGAGAACGGGCCCAAAGCGCCCCTTGGCAAATCTTGCTGCATCGCCTGGTGTTCTATCTTCTGATGGTGGCGCCTCTGATCGCAATCTGTGTCGGTCCCTTTATCGACGACCAGTTCGGGAATTTCCTCTCACACCTTGGTTCCAAGTTCGACGTGACTCTCTATATCGTTCTGACCTGGTGCCTCTGGGCCATCGTTGTATGGGAAATCGACGGCCTCGTCTTCGGCGGTCACGAACGAGAAGCCTGAACGAGCATCGATCCGCAGGTTGCGCGCTCCACGCGGTCGGTGGGACGAGAGGCGTGAAGACGTTCTCTCGCAACGCGTAACTCGCGGATCGCAGCGTCATGTTCGAAGATCGCGGCAAGACCCTCCAAACCAGACGGACTCTCGTGGTTCGCGTCGGGCTGCTCGTCGCCTCGGCCGCGCTCGGGTTGGCGTTCATCGCCGCCCGTATCTCCTATCTCACGGCGTGGCGCGGACAAGATCTGTACGACCTCTCCGAACGAAACTTCCTGAAATTCGCCAAGATCCCCGCCCCGCGCGGCCAGATCGTCGATCGCTACGGCCGCGTCTTGGCCGACAGCGAAACCCGTTTCGACGTTCACGTGACCCCGTTCCGTCTGAGCCGCGAGGACGTGGCCAAGACGCTCGACGAAGTTCGTCGGCTCTGCCCCGCCGCCCGAGTGCCCGACGTGGCCGAAGTCGTGGCGCTCAGACCCCGGTTCCGCCGGCTGCCGGTCGCCTCGCAGCTCGGGCTCGAGGAGGTTTCGCCTCTGTTCGAGCGCCAGGCCGCGCTGCCCGGAATCGAGATCGAAGAAACGTTCAAACGCATTTATCCCTACGGCCGGCTCGCCGCCCATCTGACCGGCCACGTCGGCGCGATCGGCGAGGGCGGCAAGGATTTCTTCCTCGAACAAGGCTATGACCTGGACGACATCGTCGGCCGGGCTGGCCTCGAGGCCAAGCACGAGTTGTCGTTCCTCCGCGGCAGCCAAGGCGAGCAACTCGTGATGCGCGACGCGCGGATGCGCGTCGTCCCGCTGCGAGTCCATCGCAAAGCCGTTCAGGGCGCGACCCTCACGCTGACCATCGACGTCGATCTGCAACGAGCGGCGATGAACCTCCTCGCCGGACGGATGGGCTCGGTCGTCGCCGTGGACCCGCGCAACGGCGACGTTCTCGCCCTGTTCTCCTATCCCACCTACGACCCCAACAACCCGGTCTGCGGACCGGGCGATTCCGAGCGCCTCGACGCGCTTCGCGAGCATTACGCTCCGGGCTCGACCTTCAAGATCGTGACGGCGAGCGCTTGGCTCGCGATGGGCGGTTCGCCGAACCGCACGGAAACCTGCGCGGGCTCGCTCCAGGTCGCCCCCGGTTTCGCTCCCAAGTGCAACGTCGAGTGGGGCCACGGCACGCAGGATCTCCGAGGCGCCCTAGCGCGCTCGTGCAACGTCTATTTCTACAAGATTGCGATGGACGTCGGGGCGACGCGAATGACCGAGATGGCCGCCCGCTACGGGTTCGGTTCGGTTTCGGGAATCGGGTTAATGGATCGAGGCGAGTCGCCCGGCGTGTTGGGATCGCGCCACGGCACCCCGGCAAATCTGGGCAACACCGTCATGATGGGGATCGGGCAGGGAGGACTCATCAGCGCCACGCCGTTGCAGGTCGCCATGGCCTATGCCGCCTTGGCGAACGGAGGCACCCTCTTTGCGCCCCGGATCGTCCGCGAGATCCAACGACCCGACGGCGGGACGATCCAATACTTCCCGACGCCAAGAGGAGAAATCGGCCTATCCGAGGCGCAGAGGAACGTCCTCATCGACGGATTTCGCGCCGCGGTCGAACAGTCCTACGGCACCGCTCACAAAGCCCAGTTCGATCCGGCCATGCGGGCTGCAGGCAAGACCGGGACGGCGCAACGCGCGGGCAAAAGCGACGCCTGGTTCGTCTGTTTCGCGCCATGGGACCGTCCGGAAATCTGCGTCGCGATTCTGGTCGAAGAGGCCGGACACGGCGGCGAGACTGCCGCGCCGCTAGCCAAGGCTTTTCTGGACGAGTATTACCGACTCAAGAAAACGCACCTTCCGCCCCAGGTCGCCAGACGGATAGTCGCCGACAGACCCAATGGCGGGGTCGATGCCCCGTTCTTCTCGCAACGGCTCGATCCAAGGGGGGGCGATCGACGATAAGATCGAAATCGCTATCGCTATCGGGATCGCTATCGAAGAAGGGGGAAGAGACGATCCCGATTACGATCCCGATAGCGATTTCGAGGAATGGCGTTTGCCGGCTGCATCGCCGGACACGCGTTCGGCACGATCCCCATCGCACCCGCAAGAGCCGTCATGAATTCGCGTCTCAGTCCGTCCACGTGAGAAATCCGGGCTACCCCTTGACTTTACGGATGATGGTCTTTGTCGCGTTTTCCTTCGGATCGCCCGTGATGACGGTCCGAATCCCCAACTCGTCGGAGATCGACCGCTCAGGGACCGTCTCGGCCGTGTAGTCGGTCCCCTTGGCGTGAACGTCGGGCCGCAACGTTCGAAGAAGGTTCTCGCACGTCCGCTCGCCGAATACGATCAAGTAATCCACGCACCGCATGGATTCGAGCACGGTGAGGCGCTCGGCCTCGTCGCACACGGGGCGTCCTTCGCCCTTGAGGTTGCGGACCGACTCGTCGCTGTTGACCCCGACGACCAGAACGTCGCCGCAGGCTTTCGCGTCCTCGAGATACGAAACGTGCCCGCCGTGGAGAAGATCGAAGCAACCGTTGGCCAAGACGACCGTCTCGCCGCGCGACTGATGGTCGCGCACGACGCGGGCTAGATCTTCCAGGTCCTCGAACACGTCCGCCATCGGAGAGTCTCTCTCCCTTTCAGCCCGCTACAGGCCGCTGACTCGCGCGAGCGGGATTCGGGCGACCGATCCTGGTCGGGCGACCCATCATGGTCGCCGTCCTCGGGGCCGTCAAGCGTTTGTTGCCTCGCGAAGCGCCTTGGGGTGCAACCCACCATCTCGAAAAGGCTCAGGCCGCTTTTGCGGTTTTCCAGTATTCGTCCCACTCGCCGTTGAATACCGCCAGG
>JAFGFN010000115.1 GCA_016931035.1 Candidatus Sumerlaeota bacterium | reverse complement strand
GGCTCCTCCTTTGCCCCGTGCTTTAGCGCGGGGTAAGAGGGGCAAGAGAACAAAGGGTTGGCGCGATTCCTGCCGCGGTTCGCAGGAAGCGTGACAACCCAACTGACTTCGGCGATCTCTCGTTTTCATCTCCATTGGGTGAGTCGCAGGATCGTGTGTGACTGCGTATCCGTTACGCCTCGATTGCCGGGCCGAGCATCATCGACATGGCGAATTGCTCCTGGAACTCGGGCCGGCCCGCGAGCTCGACGAACTCGGTTTCGCGAGCGATCTCTTCGGCCCGGCGGCATTCCTCGCGGCTCAGAAGCACGCTCCGCGCGCCCTCGATCGAGCTGTTTCCGATGAAGGCGATCTTCGAGTGCGCCATCTCGGGAACAATGCCCAAGCGCACGGCGTCGTCCATGTTCATGTGATTGCCGAAGACGCCAGCGACGAGAAAACGGTCGATCCGGTCCACGGGAACCTCGGTCGCGGCCAACACCATGCGGATGGCGGCCTGGACCGCGCCCTTGGCGAGCTGGAACTCGCGAACGTCGTCCTGGGTCAAGAAAACGCCCTCTCGTCCGTCGCTCGGAGCGACCAGGACGATACGCGGCGCGCCGTTTTCGTCTTCGTCGAGTCGCGCGGCCAGAGCCGGGGCGAGTTCTTGCGCGCGAGGGTCGGTTCGTCGCACGATCCGTCCGTTCATCTCGATGAGACCGGCGTCGAGCGCGCGGGCGAAGAGCTCGATCAGGCCGCTGCCGCAGACGCCTCGGGGCGGGGCATCCCCGATGGTGCGAAAGCGCAGGTCGCCGTCGTCGAAGGTCACTCGGTCGATCGCGCCTTCGGCCGCCATCATCCCGCACGAAATCTTACCGCCTTCGAACGCCGGGCCCGCGGCGCTCGACGCGGCATGGAGTCGCCCTTGGTTGGCGACCGCCACTTCGCCGTTGGTTCCGATGTCGACGAGCACGCTCACGCCGTCGAGCGACTTCATCCGGGTGAGAAGCATCCCGGCGACGATATCGCCGCCGACGAAACCGCCGATGCTCGGAAGAACGCAGACCCAAGAGTTCGGATGGACGGGAAGACCGAGATCGCGCCCCTCGATGCGGACGCCCGACCGGATCGTTCCGGCGAAGGGAACGCGCCCCAGACCCGACGGGTCGATCGAGAGGAGGAGGTGGGACATGAGGGTGTTGCCCGCGAGCGCGACGGCCACGATCGATTCGGACGCCACGCGGCGCTCGGCGCACATGCGCTCGATCAGGCCGCCGATGGCCCCGACGACGAGACGATGCAGCCGCTCCAGGTTGGCCGGGTCTTTCTGAACGGCGTGGATCCGCGAGATGATGTCGAGCCCGAACTCGCGCTGAGGGTTGAGACACGAGGCGGAGGCGAGCTCCTCGCCCGTCCGCATATCGACGAGCTCCCCGACGAGGGTGGTGGTTCCCACGTCGACGGCCACTCCCAGGTGCTCGTCCGTCCGGTTGCCGCACACGACGTCGATGACGCGATCGCCGCTTATCGTCACCGTCGCTCGGCCGTCCGACTTCTCGGCGCTCGACACGACGGAGGGGAGTTTCCGCAACACGTCCAACGTCGGCCGGGCCGAAGAGCGCACGTCTTCGGGCAAGCCCGCCGCGACGCGAGGCCAATCCGCGAGTGGAGTCTCCAGCGTGGAGGGGGAAAGCGTACAACAGAAGCGCCGCGCTTCCGGATCGACCGCGATGTCGGGCCGAACGCGCCGGTCGAGAATCGGCTCGACGCGATCGGTCTCGCCGTTCTCCACGCGGACCGCGCCATCGTCGGTCACGAGGCAGCAGCAGGCCAGGCGAACCCCCTTGTCCAAGTCGGGCCTGGACAAGAGCCGCTCCTCGTCGGGCGTGGGCCGCGGGGCGCCCGATTCGAAACGCACGAGGCAGCGCCCGCAGAGCTGCGCCTCGCCGCAGGGGTACGCGACCTCGACGCCCGCGGCGCGAAACGCCTCGGACAGGCGGGTTCCCGGGGAGGCTTCGATCCGGCGCGACCCGGGCTCGACGGTCAACACGACCATGCGGTTCTTGGGCATGCGAGACTCCATACGGACAAGGGCTCTTGCCCTAGAACTTGAGACCCCCGCTCGTGTCGGGAACCACGGGCATAAAGGCGATCGCGTCGATCTCGACCAGGGCGCCCTTGGGCAGCGCGGCGACCTCGACCGTCGAGCGCGCCGGGGGGCGGAAGTCGAAGTAGGGGGCGTAAACCTCGTTCATCATCTCGAAATCGAGGAGACTCGTGAGGTACACGGTCGTCTTGACGATCGAGTTCATCGAGGCGCCCGTGGCCTCCAGGATCGCCTTCATGTTGTCGAGGACTTGCCGCGTCTGACCCGCGATGTCGGGAGCCGATATTTCTCCCGTCCTGGGGTCGACGGGAATCTGACCCGAGAGGAACAACATCTGATCGTACTTGATGGCCTGGGAATAAGGGCCGATGGCCTGAGGCGCACTGCTGCAAACCACGTCGATCTTTTCTGGCATAGCGGAACCTCCACGAATTCGGAGAGTGGGGCCTCCCGCCGCCTTCGCCCGGATCGACGCCCGACCCTCGACCGCCGGCCCGCGCCGCGATCGAGCGGGAAGACCGCGTCAATACTCCCAAAAAGGACAACGGACCGACAAGCGAAATCGCTCCGGTCCGTGATTCAATGGAATTCTATGTGGGAGAGGACGGACGTCGCGGCGTCCGTGTCGATCAGGCGTTGCTCTCGCCGCTCGCCTCGGCTTGCGCCTCGGTCGTCGCGTCGGTCGTGACGGTTCCACCCTGCATGTCGACCAGCGCGCGCAGGCGCTCGGCTTTCTTGCCCGCCATCTTGCGGCTGCGGAGCAAGTCCTCGGTGATGCGGGCCTTCTTGCCGCTCAAACGGCGCAGGTAGTTCAGGTTGGCGCGCCGCACCTTGCCGCGGCGAACCACGCGGATCCCCTCGAGGCGAGGAGAATGCAGGGGGAAAATACGCTCCATCCCCACGCCGTAAGAGACGCGGCGCACCGTGAACGTCTCGCCCATTCCGCCGCCCTGACGACGGATGCAGACGCCCTCGAAATCCTGGGTGCGCTCCTTTCCGCCCTCGACGATGCGGACGCTGACCCGCACGGTATCGCCGGGACGAAAGTCGAACTCATCCTGCTTGAGATGAGCGGCCTCGAACTCACGGACTATCTGATGCACGGAACCATCCCTCCTGGCACTCTCTATCCTAAGTGACTCCAACAATCTACGCTTCCAGCCGGCGGCGGCGCAGCCCCTCTTCCTGCCAGAAAGCGTTCGATTTAAGCGATTCAGGTCCGAAAAATCCAGTCTTTTTTTCGGTTCTTTCGCGCTCGGCGTGAGGGCCTAGCTCTCGTAGTGTTTCTGGATCGCGGCCAGGGTGTCGAGCTCTTGGATAAAGATGGCGGCGAGAATGGGGTCGAAACGGGCGCCCGAGTCGCCCAGGATCTGATCGCGCGCCTCGGAGCGGCTGAACGGCTCCTTGTAGACGCGTCGCGATATGAGAGCGTCGAAGGTGTCGGCCAGCGACATGATGCGCGCTTCGAGTGGGATCGCCTCGCCCGTCAATCCGTCGGGATACCCCTTGCCGTCGTAGCGTTCGTGATGGTGACGCACGACGCGGTAGGCCATCTGAAACATCTCGTGGTTGCAGAACCCCAGGACCGTGCGAAGCGACTCGGCGCCGCGCTCGGCGTGGCTTTGCATCAGGCGAAACTCCTGGTCGGTCAGCCTGCCGGGCTTGAGGAGGACCCGGTCGGGGATGGCGACCTTGCCGATGTCGTGAAGCGGCGAAACAAAGTAGATGTTGCGGACGAAAGCCGAGTCTACCGTGTCGCGATACTCCGGTCGTTCGGCCAGACGCTCGGCGATCGAGACGCAGTAGTCGCGCACCCGGAAGATGTGGGCGCCGGTGTCGGGGTCGCGCGATTCGGCGAGCTGGGCGAGCGAGACGATCAGGGCTTGATGGGCGCGAAGCAGATCGCGTCCGGCGATCTCGTCGGATTCGCGCAAGCGCCTCGAGAGAAGAGCCAGAATCCGATTGGCGAACCCGGGTTCCTTCTGCAGCAAGTCGTTGAACGCCCTCTCGTCCACCGCCAGGCATTGCGACGGCCGCACGGCGCGGAGCGTGGCGGAGCGGGTCTCGGACGAGATCGGGGCCATTTCGCCGAACATCTCGCCGGGACCGATGCGCCGCAGCTCGCGTTGCCCCCAACCCATCTCCTTGAGGACGACGAACTCGCCTTGCCGACAGATGTAGAGGGTATCGCCCGCGTCGCCCTCGCGGAAAACGGTTTCGCCCTGGGCAAACGACACCGTGCGGCACGACGATGCCATGCTTTCCGGGAGGTCGAATCTCGATTCGCCCGGGACCCCGCCGTCCTGGGAGGGCGAGGCGTTCTCGGGCGTTGCGGCGCGGCCCGTCACGAGGGAGTTTCCTCTTGTCCGCACGGAAGATGGTGTGGCCGGGGAGAAACAGGGGCCGGCTACGGTCAAAACGGTACGACGCGAGGATACCCACGCCCGGAGGCGAGAGTCAAGGTCTTCCGATTTCGGAATGCGGAATGTGGATTGCGGATTGTGGAGGAGGGGCGAGGGCACGAGAACGAATACGAGCACGAGTACGATTGGGAGGAGAAGGACGAAGAGAAAGCGAGGAACGAGGTTGAGAATCGCGACGGGTTTCCACTACGATGGGAGCAATGCGGCGAGCGGGTCCCCCACGCCTGGGTGGCGGGGCACCCCGTGCCGCTGTCTCCACTCTGTTTTCCTAGGCGCTTCACTATGGCGATCCTCGCCGTCGTCCCGAGCGACCCGATGTCGGCCTACGAGGCCAAGGGGACCCATGTGTGGTGCGAACGCTATTACAACCCGGCGAAATACTTCGAGAAGGTCTTTCTCTTCTCGCCCCTCGAGAAGCAGGAGGTCTTTCAATACGGGATGCAGACGATCCCCACCCCTGCACAGCGGCTGCGTTCGAGGCTTCGCGAGCACAAGATCGACGTGGTGCGCGCCTACGGCGGCTACTGGGCGTGCGACTACGCCTGTCGTCACAAGGTGCGCCGGATTCCGGTGGTCGTCTCGGTCCACGATACAAATCCCCAGGAGCTCTATCCCTCGATCCGGCGCGCCGACTACGTGTTCTGCATGTCGGAGGCGGTGCGCGATCTGGTCCTGACGCGGTTCCGCCGACCCGATCGCGCGTGGATTCTGCCGAACCGCTACGACAAGGCCGTGATGCGCCCGATGCCGGGCGAGGACTTCTCGGATCTCGATTCCGGGTTCCCGTGGAAGCGGCGGCTCCTGTGCGTCGGACGGCTCGCGGAACAGAAGAACCAGGACAACGTGGTTCGCGCCCTGGCCGCGCTCGGGCCCGATTACGGGTGCGTGTTCGTCGGACGCAACGATCCCGCGTCGCTCAAGAAACTGGCCGAGGAGAACGGAGTGACCGAGCGATGCCGGTTCGTCCCGAGCGTGCGCAACGATCTCTTGGCGCGCTACTACAACTGGGCCGACGCGATGGTGACCCCGAGCCGGTGGGAAGGGTTCGGCGTCGTATTCATCGAGGCGCTCGCCTGCGGCGCGGTCGTCGCGACGTCGAACGTGCGGCCGATGAGCGAATACATCGCGCACGAAGACAACGGCCTCTTGATCGACGACTACGAGAATCCGCGCGCCATTGCCGACGCGGTTCGCCGCGCGTGCGAGGACGAGTCGCTGAGGACGCGGCTGCGCGAGCGCGCTCCGGGGTCGGTCGAGCGATTCGAACGGGCGGAGGTGGACGGGCTCGAAGCGAGCTACTATGAGAGGATCTTGGACGAGCGAAAAGAGAGTCGGGAGACGGGCTTTTGGGGGCGAATGGGCAGATGGTTCGGGTGAAGCGCGGCGAGGCGGGCGACACAGACTGAAGAGAGAGATTCTGCGGAAAGGCGACCGAGTGACATGCAGCAGGTCCGGGTGGGAGACATTCGTATCGGGGACAAGCACCCCCTGGTGCTGATAGCGGGCCCTTGCGCGATTGAATCGGAATCGGCCTGTCTTCGCGCGTGCAGACGCATCCAGGATATCTGCGGCAAGGCGGGCGTTCCGTTCATCTTCAAGTCGAGTTACGACAAGGCCAACCGTTTGTCCGGCGATTCGTACCGGGGTCCCGGACCGCGGAGGGGTCTCGAGATTCTTCACAAGGTCCGCGAGAAGACGAAGGTGCCGGTGTTGAGCGACGTGCATTCCTGCGCGGAGATCGAGGAAGCCAAGGAAGCGATTGACGTGATTCAGATTCCCGCGCTATTGTGCCGACAAACGGACTTGGTGGTCGAGGCGGCAAGAACGGGCAAACCCGTGAACATCAAGAAGGGGCAGTTTCTGGCGCCTTGGGATATGGGCCCGATCGTCGAGAAGGCCACGGCCCGCGGCAACCGATCGATTCTCCTGACCGAGCGCGGTTCCTCGTTCGGCTACAACAACCTGGTGACCGATTTCCGAAGTCTCGCCGTGATGCGCGGTCTGGGCTTCCCGGTCGTGTTCGACGCCACCCACAGCGTTCAGTTACCCGGAGGGGAAGGGCGGCGCTCGGGAGGGCAGCGCGAGTTCGTCGAGGGATTGGCGCGCGCGGCGGTCGCCTTCGGGTGCGACGGGTTGTTTCTGGAGGTGCACCCTTCGCCCGATACCGCGCCGTGCGACGGGCCGAATATGATCGACTACCGGTGTCTCGAACGACTGTTGAGTCAAGTGAAGAGAATTCGCGAAACGCTGAGCGACGAACGGCAAAGGCGATAATCCGTCATGAAGAAGACCGATGTGGTCGAACGCGCCAAGGAAGTCCTCGACATCGAGGCCAAGGCTGTCCGCCGCCTGAAGGAGCGGCTGGGCAAGGAGTTTGCGGGCGCGGTCGACTTGCTCGCGAAATGCAAGGGACGCATCGTGGTCAGCGGCATGGGCAAGACCGGCATCATCGCTCAAAAGTTCTCGGCGACCCTGTCTTCCACCGGTTCTCCCAGCTTGTTTCTGCACTTGGCCGAGGCCGCTCACGGCGACCTAGGGAAAGTGACGTCCGACGATGTTGTCGTGATCCTGTCGAACAGCGGCGAGAGTGCGGAGGTCAGGCAGCTGCTTCTGGTCCTGAAGAAGATCGGCACTCGGATCGTCGCCGTCACGGGGAACGTCTCCTCGTCGCTGGCCAAGTACAGCGACGCGGTGCTCGACGTCTCGGTGGAGAAGGAAGCGTGTCCGTTCGGACTGGCGCCGACCGCGTCGACGACCGCTTGCCTGGCGATGACCGACGCAATCGCCATCTGTTTGCTGGAACGCAAGGATTTCAAGGAGAGAGATTTCGCGTTGTTCCACCCGGGCGGGAGCCTCGGGCGCAGACTGTTGCTCACGGTGGACGACATCATGCGGACCGGCGCCGCCAATCCCGTGGTCCGGCAGACGATGAAGGTATCCGAGGTTCTCCTGACGATCACGCGGTGTCGCGCGGGCGCCGCTTCCGTCGTGGACGCGAAGGGGCGGCTGGTCGGCATATTCACGGACGGCGATCTGAGGCGACATCTCGACAGCGATCCGGCCCTGCCCGGGCGGAGAATCGCCGCCGTCATGACCCGCGGGCCGCTCACGGTCAAGAAGGGGATGCTTGCCGCCGAGGCGCTTCGCGTCCTCGAACAGAAGAAGATCGACGAGGTCCCCGTTCTGGACGAAAAGGGCCGGCCCGTCGGGATGTTGGACGTGCAGGACTTGCTTAAAGCGGGAGTCGTGTGAATCGGCGACAGCCGACGCTTGGCGCCCGTGTCCTCACTTTGCGTTACGAGCCACAACCCTATGAACCGTCTTCTCAAAGCCAAGATCGAGAGAATCAAGATCCTCCTGCTCGACGTAGACGGGGTCCTGACCGACGGCCGAATCGTCTACGATTCGCGCGGCCAGGAGATCAAGTTCTTCGACGTTCACGACGGCATAGGAGTCCACGCCTTGAGGAAGGCGGGCATCCCCACGATCCTCGTGACGGCCAAGGGATCGCCGGCGATTGCGCCTCGGGCCCGCGATATGGGGGTCGCGGAAGTCATTTCCGATACAGTCCCGAAGGCGCGCGTTCTCGGCGCCATCGTCGCCAAGTACGGCGTGGCCGAGGAGAATCTCTGCTTCGTCGGCGACGATCTGCTCGATCTGTCTATCATGAAACGGGTCGGCTGCGCGGTCGCGGTGGCGAACGCGTGCGCCGAGGTCAAACAGGCGGCCGACCTGGCGACGAAACGCGAGGGAGGCCGGGGCGCGGTCCGCGAAGTCGCCGAACTCATTCTGAGAACCCAGGGCAAGTGGGAAAGCATCGTCGAGCAGTATGCGGATGCACAGGATGATGCGGATGCGCGCGAGGCTCCAAGCGCGAAACGCAAACGGAGAGCGTGACCGAGGATTCCTTCTCGCTCGCCGAGGAAGCGGTCGGCTGCCGACGACCGTCCTTACGGGACGAATCGGGGGGCTCTCCGGCGGAAACCGGCGACGAGAATTCCGGCGATGTTTGCCCCCGACGCAAAGGAGAAACAGATGACGAACGTCGCTCCTTCCTCCACCGAAAAGACGTCCCTCACCGCCATCGTCCAAACCCACAACATGGTCGAGACGATCGGCGCGTGTCTCGAGACGCTCGAATGGGTGGACGATCTGCTGGTCGTGGACGATTTCAGCGACGACGGCACCGCCGAACTCTGCGAAAGGGAATACGGCGCGCGGGTCCTCCGACACGAGCGCAAGAACGCCGCCGCGCAGAAGAACTGGACCATCCCCCAGGCTTGGCACGAATGGGTGCTGGTCGTGGACGCCGACGAACGCGTGACGCCCGAACTCCGGCGGCGCGTCGAAGAGATCGTCCGCGGCGGTTCGGCGGACAAGGACTTCTATCGCATTCAACGCTGGAACATGTATTTCGGCCGCATCGTTCGGCATTGCGGTTGGGACAAGGACCGGCCGATCCGCCTGTTCCGGCGCGAGGCGCGATACCAAGACAAACACGTCCACGCCGACGTGATCGTGCGCGACCGCTCGCGTCTCGGATTCATCCGCGAGCCCCTTATCCATGTTCCTTACGCCTCGTTCGACGCCTACTTCAAGACCCTCAACAAGTACTCGACCTGGGGCGCGGAAGACCTGAAGCGGCGCGGGGTCCGCCCCACCCTGGGCCGGATGGTCGGTCGTCCGTTCGCCCGGTTCCTCAAGCAGTACCTTCTCAAGAGGGGATTCCTCGACGGTCGGCACGGACTGGTCTTGTGTTTGTGGGCCTCGGTTTCGGTCCTGGCGAAGTACTGCAAACTCTGGGAGATGGAAACGCCCAAGCGGGAGAAACCCGAATGACCGACCCGGCCGAGGCGCAGCCGACTCTCGACGTGTCCAGAACTCAGGCGCTCGTCCTCCTCGCGGTGGGAATCGTTCTGGCCGTCGTCTTGCAGGGATTTCGCGCGCGCTCCCTGACGATTCCCACCCACGACGACGCGATCAGCTATCTGGCGGCGACGGGCCACCAGGGGAAATACGAGGAGGACCGGCCTTCGGAACGTTGGGCCCCCGCGAGGGAATGGAAGTCGTACTGGCGGTTCGATCGGTTCTGGTGTTTCCGGACGATCGGGCGCGACTTGGCGCGCTACGACATCCATCCTCCCCTCTACTTCTGGCTTCTGCACGTTTGGATCGCCCTCGTGGGGGTCAAGTTGATCGCGGGTCCGATTCTCAACATCGTCCTGAACGTCCTCTCGTCGATCGTCTTATACCGAGCGGGCCGAGCTCTACGACGCTCTCGCGGCGCGAGCGCCGCGGCGGCGGTCTTGTGGATCCTGAGCGACACGCCGATGGCCGCGTCGGTCGAGACCCGGCAGTACTGCCTGCTCGGCCTAACGGTCGTTACGCTGTGTCTCGCCCTGGTGCGTTTCGTCGAGGGCTCGAAGAGGTCGGACTACCCACTGCTGTCTGTCGTGGCCTTGTGCGGTCTGCTCACGCACTATCAATTCATCGTTCTTCTCGGGATTTCGGCGACGGCGGCGGCGATCCTCCTCGCGGTCCGCCGCAACTATCGCCGCCTCGTCGGGAAGATCGTCGCGTTGGGGATCTCCGCCGCCGCGTTCGTAGCGATGCACCCGCATTTCCTCCTATCGTTCTCGCGTCAGAGGGATCAGGTCGAACCGTTCGCCTGGTCGAACCTGCCCGACCGAATCGAGCGATGCGCCGTCGCGTTTCTCAACCTGTTCGCGCCCGACACGTTCGCCTGGCGCGCCGTGCAGCACCGATTCGTGCCCACGGTAGCGCTCGCGGCGGTCGCCGTCGCCGCGCTGTGGTGCCTTCTCGGAATCCTCAGAAGTCTCTCCAGGCACCGCCCGCTAACCCCCTGGCTGCCGGTTGTCGTGTTCTTCTCGACGTTGGCCGCGATCTGGACCCTCTACGTTTTCCAGCGTCTCCCTGGACACGCGATGCAAACCAAGTATCTGATGTTGTTCAGTCCGACCGCCTATCTGGTCGTAGGACAGGTTCTGGACTGCCCGATCCGTTGGAGGCGCGCCGTGTGGGTCGCGGTCGGCGTCCTGGTTGTGGGTCAGGCGGCGATTTCTTGCCGGACGACCCGGCAATTCGTGAAATCGTCGCGGGTCGAATGCGCCGAACTGCGGGAGGTGACCGCACCGCTCGTCGTGGACACCGCGGCGCGCGGGATTCTGCCGGTCGTGCTCTGGCACGTCCAGGACGACGTGCCGGTCTACGCCGAGAGCCAGAAGGCGCTGCTTGTCCGATTGCCCGACAAGATCGAGGCGTTGCCCGGATTCCTCTACGTGAGCGATTTGCGTTACGAGAACTCGGCGGACAAGCGCGAGGCGATCCTGAAGAAGTTCGCCGAGAAAGGCTACCCCGCGCAACAGGCGGCGACCGGGATGTTCGGCTTCGCGGACGTCTACGTCCTCAAGAAGAAGGGTCCGCGCTAGAGCCGGTCCGGGCTTCGCCCGACATCGCAGACCGAAAACAACGAGGCCGATCGTGATGGACATGACAAAACGCCAGGGACGCGCTCTTCTCCTGTGCGGAATCGCGCTGGCCGTCGTCCTCCAATCGCTCTGCGCGGCTTTCTTTCTAAGAGTCACCTACGACGACGCCAACACGTATCTCCTCGCCACCGGCCATCGGTTTCAGTTCGAACAGAACCAACTGACCGGCCAGTGGGTGCGCGCCGCCGAATGGAAACGGCTCGTGCAACGGCCCGAATCGCTTGGGTTCGCGGCGGTGACGAACGACGCCACGCGCGTCGACCATCATCCTCCGCTCTACTATTGGTTTCTCCATCTTTGGACCTTCCTTCTCGGCGTTCATCTCGCCGCGGGGAAAATCCCGAGCATCCTCTTCAACGTCCTGACATCCATCGTCCTCTATCGCACCTGCCGTCTCCTCGAATGCGCGCGCGGCGCGAGCGCGCTGGCGGCGGTCCTCTGGGTTCTCAGCGCGCCGACGATGGACGCGGCCAACGAAACGCGCCAATACTGCCTTCTCGCGCTCATGATCGCCCTGTTTCTCGCCTCGCTTCTCAGGTTTGTGGGCGCGGCGTCGAAACTCAATTCCTTCTTCCTCCTTCTCTCGACGCTGGGAACGGTCTTCACGCACTACCAATCCATCGTCGTCATCGGCATCGCCGCGGCGACCGCCTGCGTTCTTCTTGCGAGACGGGGCGAATACCGTCGCCTCGCGGGACTGATCGGCGTACTGATTCTCTCCGTCGCCGTCTTCATTGCGCTGCACCCGACGTTCTTCGAGGCCTTCCGACTTCAGAGCCGGCGCGGACTGGCCCTCTCGTGGCACACCCTGCCCGACCGCATCCGTCGATGCATCTTCTCCGTCCTCAATCTCTTCGTTCCGACCGAGGCCGCCTGGTGGATCTATTCGCACAAGCCCGCGCTGCTCGCGGCGGCGGTCGCGATTCTCGCCGCGCTCGTCTTCTATCTCCGCAAGACGGGCCTCCGCGGCTACGCCTCGGCGCTACGCGAGAGGACGTCTATCCCCGCCGTCGTTTCGATGTTGAGCTTGGCCGCGATCTGGACCCTCTACCTGCTCCATCTCACTCTTCAGCACGCCATGGGACGCAAATACACGATGGTCGTGACGCCGGTGCTCTTTGTCGCCCTCGGCCAGATGGCCCACCGTTTGTGGCGCGCCCGAGGCCTGGCCCGTTGGGCCGTCGTGGCTCTCATCGTGGGTCAAGCCCTCGTCGTCGCCTTCTTCACCTATCGCACCGTCCGCGCGTCGCGCGTGGACAACGGACTCTTCGACGACCCGAGCCTGCCGATCGTCCTCGACAATCCGGCCTCCGGCATCGTTCTTTCCGTGACGTGGCGCGTCCAAGACGGCGCCCAAGTCTACGTCGACCGCCAGGACCGGGTGCTCGCCGACTTCCCGACGATCGCGTCCGGCTTGCCGAGACTTCTCTACATGTCCGATCCGAGGATGGGAAACGCGCCCGAGCGCCGCGCGGCCATTCTCCGACACCTCCACGAAGAAGGGTACGTTGTGCGTCCCCGAAACGCCGGTCTTTTCGAGGAGACCGACGCCTACGAGGCGGCGAAGGCCCCCCGCTGAGAACGGCGAGTCCATCGTTTCGTCGGTGATCTCTTTGTCGGAATTCCGAGACGGACGCGACAGGTCTGCTCCCCTAGTTCTCATCGCGCCCGCAAAAGGGCCTACACGTAGTCGATGACGGGCGCCAAGCGCCGGCTCTTCACGTTCTTCTTGTGAAGTCTCAACCGTTCCACTTCGTGCGCGGTCTCGGCGGTCATGTAGCTTTCGCCACAATGCGCGCAGACGACGATCGGAACCTTGTCGATCACCACCATGTCGTCGCCTTTCCCGTAGCTGCGCGAGACGCGCTTGATTCTCGCCCCGTCGTGTCCGCACGAATCGCATATCATGGTGTCGCTCCTCATAGCGAATACACGGTTAGAAACACAACCGTGTTCGTGACCGAGATCTTCACGACCGCTTCGGCCGCCGAACCGTCCAACGCTTCTCCGCGTATCCGGTACTTTCTCTCGGATGTCACACGGTCCCTCTGACGTTCGACGATCTCTCCGGTCAGGACGATGCGTTCGACGTCGTAGACGGTCAGGTCGTCGGCAGCCATCTCGTCGTCCGCGTGAAGCGTTACAGCGTAGCGGCGCTCAAGAACAAGCTGACGAGTCCGAGCCAAAACGCGATCGTACATACCGCCATCATCCACAGACAACGGTCCGAAGTCAACGTCGGTCAGGGGTGAATGTTCCGGACAAGGCGGCGACAATCACGCTCGTCGTTCGTCGAGGAACACCATGATGGCCTTCTGGGCGTGGAGGCGATTCTCGGCCTGGTCGAAGACGATCGACCGCGGCGAGTCCATCATCTCGTCGGTGATCTCTTCGCCCCGGTGCGCGGGCAAGTCGTGCATGATCCACGCGTCGGGCCGCGCGCCGCGAGCGAGGGCGGCGTTGAGTTGGTAGGGTTCGAACACGCTCCGGCGCGCTTGCGCCTCGGCCTCTTTGCCCATGCTGGCCCACACGTCGGTATAGATCGCTTCCACGTCGCGCACCGCCTCCGCCGGGTCCTCGGTCACGACGATCCGAGCGCCGGTGCGTTTCGCTTCGTCCCGGATCTCGTCGAGCCATTGGGTCTGAGGCGCGTAGGCCTTGGGCGAAGCGATGCGCAGCTCCGTCCCGAGGCGCGCCGTCATGGCGAGGAGCGAGTGGCATACGTTGTTCCCGTCGCCCAAGTAGGCGAGTTTGAAGCCGTCGAACGATCCCCGCTTCTCGAGGACGGTCAGGAAGTCGGCCATGACCTGACACGGGTGGCTGAAATCGCTCAAGGCGTTGATCACGGGGAGCGAGCAGTGTTGCGCGAGCTCGTCCACGTTCTTCTGGGCGAAGGTCCGGATCATGACCAGGTCGAACCAACGCTCGAGGTTCTTGGCGATATCGTAAACCGATTCGCGTTTGCCGATACCGATTTCGCTCGGCCCGAGATAGATGGCGGTTCCCCCCATCTGAATCATGGCGATCTCGAACGTGCAGCGAGTCCGGAGCGAGGGCTTCTCGAACAACATGGCAAGGACTCTGTCCTTGAGACGCGGCGTGAACCTCTTGGTCGCGACTTCTCTCTTCAGATCGCGAGCCAGCTCGAGAACATGGCGGACCTCGTCGGTCGAAAAATCCAGAATCCTGCGAAAATCGCGCTTGGGCATCGTCGCCCTCCCTCACCATGCGGGAAAATGAAAAGCCTCAGGTCCTCGGGAGTTGCACCCGCTTCGTTCGGTCTCCCGCGTCCTGAAGCAAAGCGGCATTAAACCAATCCGGCCGGGCAATTGGCAAGAAGAAAAGAAGCATCGCGATTGCCGATGCCCGGATGCGGATTCGAGTCCGGGGGATCTTGAACTCGCCCCGTCTCGGGCGACCCCCATCCTCTCTCTTGCGCGCGACGCGTCTTCGCGTTACTCTGCGTCGTCGGCTTTGCTTCGAATCCTCCTCCTGGACGCCTCATGACCGAAGCCCCTACCGAGTCATCCCGTCTTCCCGCCGCGCCGCGCGACCGCGTTTGGGGGTGGATCGCGGGGATCGCGACGTTGGGCGCGGCGGCGGCGCTGCTCTACGATTTCTGGACACCCTTCGTTTTTCTCGCGGGGTACGACACCTATACGCACGACTATCTCATGTGGCAATGCGGGTGGGAGGCGTTGCTCCGCGACCGGAGCGTTCCGCTCTGGGATCCCTATCTTTTCGGCGGATGGCCTTTCGTCGCGTCGTTCGCCTTCTGTCCGTTTTACCCGCCCGCGTGGGTTTCGGTTCCGTTCGCCGCGTCGCTTGCGATCACGCTTCAGTACGCCCTGCACCTGGCGATCGGCGGGGCGGGGTTCTACGCGTTCGCGCGGACGATCCGACTGCGCCCGCCCCTCGCGCTGACGGTTGCTCTCTTGTACGAAACGTCTTCGCACGTCGCGACGCTGGCGTATCCGGGCCACCTGGCCAAGGTGCAGGCCATCGCGTGGATCGGATGGGCGATGGCGGGCGCGGTCATGCTGGCGCGCGACGGACGGGCGCGATGGGGACTCGTCGTCGGCGCGGCCTGGGCGATGCAGCTGCTCGCGAGCCACACCCAGATCTTCTATGCCACGTTCTGGATGACGGTCTTCTACGTCGGCGCGGCGTGGGCGGGCGGGCGGCGAGACGAGACGGGTCGTCCGGCGTCCGTCCGGCGTCTGGTCGGCGGCTTGTGCGTCGCGGGACTGATCGGAGTCTCTCTATCGGCGGTCCAGCTCCTTCCCTCAGTCGAGATGTCGCGGATTTCGAATCGCGCCGGCGGCGTCCCGATCCACGACGCCGTTTTCGGAGGTTTGCCGCCGGGCGAGCTGGCGGAAATCGTCTTGCCGTGTTTTCGAGGCGATTCGACGGGCGGCCTGAGGCTCCTCGGCCAGCCTCTTCCCTATGTCGGGACATGGCACGCCGAAGGAGAGCGTCAGGCGGCGGAGCGGCTGGTGAGCGACTACGTCGGCGTCTGGCCGGCGCTCCTCGCCCTGGCCGGGGTCGTTTTCTCGCGTCAACGCAAGCGGTGGTTTTTCCTGGCCACGGCAACCGCGGCGCTCGGCGTCTCGCTCGGCGACTACACCCATCTGTGCCGGTGGGCCTACTACGGCTTTCCCGGGTTCAGCCGGTTCCGTTCGCCCGCCACGTTCATGGTCGCATTCAATTTCTCGGCGTTCGCTCTGGCCGGACTGGGGCTCGAGGCGGCGGTCGAGTACCTGGCTCGAATCGACCGGGCGGAACGGCGGCGATTGGCTCTGGTGTGCGTCGCGGCGGGGTTCGCCCTCGGGGCGACGGCGACCGTCGCGCATCTGGGGATCTCCGTGCGGGCGCGAACCGGAGTATTGAGAAACGAGGACTTGCGGGGTTTTCTTGAAGGAGTGCTTCTACTCCGTGCCGTGCGCCATTCCGCCCTTTTCCTAGCCCTCGGGAGCCTGGTCTTGGCTCCCATGATCTGGGCAGGGGCCTCGTCGCGGTTCGGTCGCGGCTTCGCTCTTGTCTTCGTCGGGATCGCGATTCTCGACACGTCGTCTCACGTCCGCCATTTCTTTCCGAGGCAGGCGACCGCCGGGCTCGAACGGTACTTGAAGAGCCATTGGATCGAGGACGCGGTCCTGGCCGACGCGGGAGACGCCTTCCTGCCGAGTTGCATCGAGGCCGCCCACGTCCTCAACAACCGCTCGGCGCTGCGCGGGGTGCGCTCGACCCACGGCTATCATCCCGTGATCTATGGGGAATACGAGAGACTGCTGAGCGCGACCGGCGGACTCGAGTCGCCCGTTCTGCAGCGCCATTTCGCCCAGAACTACCAGGTGCTCGACGGTGGCGCGTCCGCACCGCTAGGTTGGCATCTCCTGCGCGAAGTCGAGGGTCGCCGCTTGTTCGCGCGCGATCATCCGATTCCCTTCGCCCGGATTCCGCGTCGCGTCGCGCCGCTCGGGGGCGAGGGAGTATGGGAGGCGCTCGATTCGGGCGCGTGGGCCGATCGGATCGGCGGGGCGGACTTCGATCCGGCCGACACGGCGATTGCCGAGGGGTACGCGTGGGACGGGGCGGCGTCGTCCGCGCCTCTTTCGGTCTCCTGCCGGATGGAGACGCCCGACGAGTATGCGTTCGCCCTCGCGCTGCCTCCCGACGCGGAAGAGGACGATGCGGCGCGCCGACTGCGATTGGCCGCGCGTCTCACGACGGACCTCGACGGTTTCATCCCGTGTCTCGTGCCGATTCCGGCGGGACCGGGCTGGCGCGTGGGAATTCGATCCGGCGAGTCGCGGGCGATGGACGAATCGTCTCCGAACCCACGGATCGAATGGCTGGACCCTCTGGAGTGGCCTCGGCGCGCGAACGGATTCTTTCTTCTGATTCCGTTGTCGCCCCACTCGAACGCCGAGACGGTCCTCGCTTATCGTCCCGCCTCGTTCGGCTTGGGGATCGTCGTGACGTGCGCGGCGCTGATCGCGTTGTTCGGTCTCTGGGGCGGGGCGGCTCTTCGGACAAAGAGCCGTCGACTGGGAAAACGCGGAGATTGACTAGCCCCCCCGCGCCGCGTCGCCCTCCGACTCCGCTCCGACGCACGAAGGCGCAGACCGGTTCGGAGGGAACCCGCCGATCGGATGAAGGTATACGGAGGACTTAAGCGGAGAAGCTGACTACTTCGCCTTCTTCTCCTTCTTCATTTTCCGCTTCTCTTTCGGACTCAGCTGGGCCTTCTTGCGTTCTTCTCTTTTGCCTTTGTCTTTCTTTCCCTTGTCGCCCATGTCTGTCTCTCCTTGCTTGGAGGGAATCTGGATCTCATCGTCCGCCCGCGGGCCCCGGAACCGGCGTCCGCGGAATCGCACAAGTCTTATAGAGCTTCTCAAACAACCAATTCAAGAGAAGACCGCACGATTTGCGGCGCGACGCGCGGGACTTCCTCGATTCCTCAGGACAAGAGAGGGACCTTGCGCCACGCCCGGAGCGCGCAACGGCCGGAGGGTCGAGGTCCGGCGTGGATTTGCCCTTGCCCGATCGGGGCGCGGTCGGTCAGAATGATGCCGTGACGTTCGACGCATAGAACCATTGCCCGACGGATCGGAGTCTCTCGCCCTATGCCCTTCAAGAACCTGCGCGACTGGATCGCGGCGCTCGACGCCGCCGGAGACCTGAGGCGGATCGAGGCCGAGGTCGATCCGCACCTCGAAATCACGGCGTTCGCCGACAAGGCGGTCAAGTCCGGCGGTCCGGCGCTCCTCTTCGAGAAGCCGCGGCGTTCGTGCTTCCCCGTCGCGATCAACTTGTTCGGTTCCGAACGGCGCGTGAACGGCGTCCTCGGGACGGACCAGCCGTCCGAGATCGCCGACCGCTATCTCGCGCTTCTCGATCGGTCGGGTCCGATGTCGATTCTCGACAAGATCAAGATGTTGCCGCGTCTGGCCGAGATCGGTCACGCGATGCCGCGGACGACGTCGGGCGGCGCGCCGTGTCAGGAAGCGACGATGGCGGAGCCGAGCTTCGATCCGTTTCCGATCCTCAAATGCTGGCCCCAGGACGGCGGACCCACCCTCACCCTCCCGATGGTGTTCACGCGCGATCCCGAGACGGGCCATCCCAATTGCGGGATGTATCGGATGCAGGTGTACGATTCGCGCACGTCGGGGATGCACTGGCACGTGCACAAGGGAGGCGCCGACCATTGGCGCAAGGCGCGCGCGAGGGGCGAACGGCTGCCCGTCGCCGTCGCGCTCGGCGGGCCGCCGTTGGCGACGTTCGCGGCGATGTGTCCCCTGCCGCCCGATTTGGACGAAATGCTGTTCGCCGGTCTCGCCGGAGGCGAACCGATCGAAATGGTCCGGTGCACGACGTGCGACATCCTGGTGCCCGCCGAGTCGGAGATCGTCTTCGAGGGCTACGTCGAACCCGACGAGATGCGGACCGAGGGGCCTTTCGGCGATCACACCGGGTTCTACTCGCTCGCCGACGAGTATCCGGTATTCCACCTGACCGCCGTGACGCACCGGCGCGACCCGATCTATCCCGCGACGGTCGTGGGCCGCCCGCCGATGGAGGACGGCTACATGGGACGCGCGGTCGAAGAGTTGTTCCGCCCGCTCCTTCGGATGCAGCTCCCCGAGGTGGTCGATTTCCACATGCCGTTCGCGGGCGTGTTCCACAACCTGCTGCTCGTGTCGATCCGCAAGGCGTATCCCGGCCACGCGCGCAAGGCGATGCACGCGCTGTGGGGCCTGGGGCAGATGATGTTCTCGAAGGTCATTGTCGTCCTCGACCACGACGTCAACCTGCGCGACTACAACGAGACCGTCTGGAAGGCGCTCAACCATATCGATCCGGAACGCGACATGGAGTTCGTCCTGGGACCGGTCGACGCGCTCGACCACGCTTCGCGACTGCCGCACTATGGGAGCCACGTCGGGATCGACGCGACGCGCAAATGGAAGGAAGAGGGTTTCGACCGTCCCTGGCCCGACGAGATGCGACTCCCCGAAGAGGTGATCGAACGAGTCGAGCGACTCTGGCGCGAGATGGGGGCGACGTAGCAGGCGGTTTGTCTGGCGCTGTCACGGTCCTTGCGACGCAAGGACACGCGCCGGCGGGATAGAAAGAAGGCCCGGCAAACCCAGGGCGTCGCTCGCTGTGCAGGAGAAGCACAGGAGAGGGGTCAAAACAGGGAAAGGGAGCAAGGGAGAAGGCCCAAAGGGGGAGAAGGGTCCTTCATGATAGGGTTCGGAGTGACCTCGGTTCGGAGTCTTTCCGAGAGAGGAGCAGGCGGAAATCACCTGTCAACTGCCGGCGCCGCTTTCCGCCGATTCCGTGCTTGCGGCCGTTCGCCGCACTTGTTCTGTCGACAAACGTGCAGTCGCATGATAATCGTTCTACCGAGAAGGAGCTGAACCAACCGGGAATCCGTTATGACGCCCTGTCCTCCTGGAGGGAGAAAACCAATGAGAAAAGCATTTACTCTTATCGAACTGCTTATTGTTGTTGCGATCATCGCCATTCTGGCGGCGATCGCGGTGCCGAATTTCCTGGAAGCTCAGACGCGGGCGAAAGTCTCACGCGCGAAGAACGACGAGCGGACTTGCGCGTTGGGTATCGAGGCCTACATGGTCGACGAAAACGACATACCGCCCAGCGCAAACGAGACGGCGGCTTGGGGTTCGAGGTATATTCCGGCGTCGGTGACCGAGGAGACGGGAGCGGCGCTCGATCTCAAACTCGAGGCCGTCACGGCAACCACCGGGAGTTCCCAGAACCTCTGGAGGCTTCGGACGTATCAGGCCTGGACATGGCTCACTACGCCGATCGGATACGTACAGCACACCTATATCGATCCGTTCAGCCGAGTGGTTCCTCTTTCCTACGATACGAAGGCAGACACTGTCGGCAGACGCGCGCTGGCCTGGATCGGGTCGGCCGGTCCGAGCAAACAGGTCATGTTGGCTCCAGGACCCAAATCTAGACCGACTCTCGTGATGCCCAATTGTCTTTATGATTCGTCGAATGGCACGACATCGTTGGGCGAGATTCTTCGTCCGGCCGGAATCAAGAACATCGGTTATGCTAAGTCATACTACGGCGACACTGTCGATTTCGACGTGCACTGAGAGGTGTTTCTCTTCCTAGGATGCGCAGGAGAAGCAGGAGAAGGGTCAACACAGGGAAAGCGAGCAAGGGAGAAGGGTCAAAGGGGGAAAAGGGTCCTTCATGATAGGGTTCGGAGTGACCCCGGTTCGGAGTCTTTCCGACAGAGGAGCAGGAATCTAAAGTGTAATTCGTAGGTCTGACCCCGGTTCGCGGTTCGTGCTTTCGAGAATCGCTCTATACACGCCTCCCCGATTTGACGTAAACTAGATCCAGCCGTTACACTTCGGTCAAGTACGTCAAGTAAGAATGGTGAACCGCCGTGCGCGAGCGTCCGCTAGCGCGTGGGAACTTCTGAGAGGTTGCGTTGTCCAAATCGAAGTCGAGAAGATGTCGGCGGAGAAGACGTCTGTCGACAGAAGGAGGCGATTTCCAGTGAACAGAAGCATGGCAAGAACAGCGTGGGTCCTCGCATCGATCGCGGCGTTGGCCCTAGCGACGACGGGGTGCGTTGTCGCCGTTCGCGATCATGGCGGCGGCGTGGCCGTCGTCGAGACCGCGGAGACCGAGACGATCTACCTTCACGAAGGGCATCCCGGCGCCGTGATCCACGATTACTACTATTATCCCGACGCCGAAGTGTACTTCGATCCCGGTCTGAGCCTTTGGTTCTGGTACGACGGACGGATTTGGGCCCGCGGTCGTCATCTGCCGCGCCACTACCAAGTCGACGAGGGCCATCGCAGGCATTTCCGAAGCGATGCCGTTCGGCCCCACGAGCTCCACGACAGGATACGCGCTCACCAGTGGGACGAGCGCCGAGGCCCGGAAAGAGGAGTCCGGGGGCCCGACCCGAGAGTTCACGAAGGTCAACGCGTCCGCGGTACCGACAGACGCGCTCCCGCTCCCGAACGCGGCGGCGGCCGCCGCGGGCGGCGCTAGCGCTTCGGCACGGCGCCTACTGAATTCGGGGAGTCCCGAGTGCGGCGGACGGGTCGTCCTGGGCGATGTAGTCGAAGATGTTTCTGAGATCGAGTCGTGCGGTGGGAGACCAAGTCAGTTTGCAGGCCACGAGGAGGACTCCTCTTTGACTTGGTCGTGAGGAATGCCCTTGCCATCGTCGAGCTCGCGCAACGCCCTGCGGACTCCCACGATGAAGTCGATTCGATCTTGGATGTCGTCCCAAGTGGCGTCGTCGGGGAGATCTTCTATCGAGTGGATGGCGATCTGTTTCGTTGTCATGAGACGATTCTACCACAGTCCGTCCGCCCGGCAAGGCCTTTCCCGGCCAAGCCGGCGCCCATTCCTCGACCTCGGACGGGCGGTCGCTCTGTTCCGGACTGTAGCACAGCTGCGCCTTCAGCGTTCAAGAGGCATTGAGACAGGTTCGAGTCAATCCGCAACCCTCAATCCACATTCCGCAATCAGTAGACTTCGGGCACGAAGGTCTGGTCGGTGATCGGGGGGCGGACGTAGCCCTTGAGCTCGCGTCGTGGCGGCAAGACGATCTTCTCGGGCGTCAGGTCTTTGTAGGGAATCATACTCAGAAGGTGCGTGATGCAGTTGAGCCGCGCGCGCCGCTTGTCGTCGGCTTCGACGACGTGCCACGGCGACTGGGCGAAATCGGTGTGGGCGAACATGACGTCCTTCGCCCGCGAAAACTCGCCCCACTTCTCGCGCGACTTCATGTCCATCGGACTGATCTTCCAACGTTTCGTCGGATCTTCGATCCGCGCCTGAAACCGCTGTTCCTGTTCTTCGTCGCTGACCGAGAACCAGTACTTGATCAGGATGATGCCCGAGCGCATCAGCATGCGTTCGAACTCGGGACACGAACGCAGGAACTCCTGGTATTCCTCCTCGGAGCAGAACCCCATGACGTGCTCGACCCCGGCGCGGTTGTACCAACTGCGGTCGAAAAGAACCATTTCGCCCGCGGCGGGGAGATGATCGACGTAGCGCTGGAAGTACCATTGCGTCTTCTCGCGCTCGGTGGGGACGCCCAGGGCGACCACGCGGCAGACGCGGGGATTGAGGCATTCGGTGATGCGTTTGATGACGCCGCCCTTCCCCGCGGCGTCGCGTCCCTCGAAGAGAGCGACGACCCGAAGTTTCTTGTACTTAATCCATTCCTGGAGTTTCACGAGTTCGATGTGGAGCTTGGCGAGCTCCTTCTCGTAGAACTTGCCTTTGAGTTTCGGACCCTTGTCGCCGCCGTGTTCCGCGTGGGCGGAGGATTCGGGGGACTTCTTGTGCGTCGGGGCTTTCTTCTTCATTAAGGCTCTCTTTCCGCGTATTCGGTTGCGGCGCGTCTCGCGCGGCGCTATTCTTGAACTCACACGGCGTCGGTTTGCCGCTTACCCACATCCAGGGCCTGCGTCGGGTCGGAGCCGACCGGCGTAAGGAGTCGACTTTATGCTTATCGTCCACGTCTTTGTCCATGTTAAGTCCGATCAAATCGAGCCGTTCAGAGAGGCCACTCTCGAAAACGCCCGACAGAGCATCCAGGAGCCCGGGATCGCCCGGTTCGACGTCCTCCAGCAGCAGGACGACCCCGCGCGGTTCGTCCTGGTCGAGGTGTACCGCACCCCGGAGGACCCGGCGCGACACAAGGAAACCGCGCACTACGCCAAGTGGCGCGACGCGGTCGAGCCGATGATGGCCGAGCCGCGGTCGAGCGTGAAGTACTCGAATGTTTTTCCGGACGAACAGGGGTGGGGATAAACGGCGGTTGCGTACTGCGAGCCGAGTGAAATACGTGGCAGGCAACCGGCTTCCTTGCATATACTTGTGACGCGAGTAGGGAAAACCGCCGGCGCGCCCCCGGGGGTACCGAGTGGCGGAAATCGAGGTCGATTTCATGGAACTGGCCAAGGCTGTTGTGACCGACCACGCGTTGGTCCAGATGGCGCGCCGCGCAATCGACGAGAAGACACTCCGGGCTGTCTTGGCGCAGCCCGAGAATGTGGAACATGTGCGTCCCGGACGTGTCGTTGCGCAGGCGCCGGACGGAGAGTACCTTCTTCGGGTCTTCGTTGACGTGGACCGCGACCCGCCGGAAGTCGTGACCGCATACAAGACGAGCAAGATGGGGAAATACAGGAGGCTACAATGAAGGCGATCTACGATTCCAAGACCGACACCCTGGTATTGGAGTTCAAGCCGGGTCCCGTTGTCGAGAGCGATGAAGAGAAGCCGGGTGTAATCCTCGACTTTGACGCTGACGGCGACCTAGTAAGCATGGAAATCCTCGACGCCTCGAAACGCGTTTCCGAAGCTCGCAGCATGCAGTTCCAGGTTGCGGGATAGGAGATTCCGAGAGGGCTCGCGAAGCGCGAGACCCGCTCGCGGGAAGGACAACCGTACCACTATGCGTTTCGAATTCGCCACCGCCACGCGGATCGTGTTCGGTCCCGGAACCTTCGAGGAGGTCGGTCCCCTGGGAGTCGAAATGGGGCGGCGCGCCCTCCTCGTCATCGGCTGCGGCACGCAGCAGGTTGTTCCGCTGATGGAGGACCTGAACCGCCGTCGGGTCGAGTGCATTACGCTGGAGGTGACGGGGGAACCGACGACGCAGCTCGCATTGGCGGGCGTTTCGCGAGCCCGCGAGACGCGCTGCGATTTCGTCGTCGCCGTGGGCGGGGGCAGCGCGATCGACACGGCCAAGGCCGTCGCCGCGATGCTCACCAACGAGGGCGACCTCCTCGACTATCTCGAGGTGATCGGCAAAGGCAAACAGATCGCGAATCCGCCCGCGCCGTTCATCGCCGTCCCTACGACCGCGGGGACGGGGGCCGAGGTCACGCGCAACGCCGTCCTCGGGTCGCTCGAACACCGGGTCAAGGTTAGCATGCGAAGCCCGCTGATGCTGCCGCGCCTCGTCGTCGTCGATCCGCTCCTGACGCATTCCGTTCCGCCCGCCGTGACGGCCTCGACGGGTCTCGATGCCCTGACCCAGGTGATCGAGCCCTATGTCTCGATCAAGGCGAACCCGCTGGTGGACGGCATTTGTCGCGAGGGAATGGCCCGCGCCGCCCGGTCGCTTCTCCGCGCCTATCGCAACGGCTCCGACGCCGAGGCGCGCGAGGACATGTCGCTCGCGAGCCTTTTCGGCGGCCTGGCGCTGGCCAATGCCGGATTGGGCGCGGTGCACGGGTTCGCGGGTCCGATCGGCGGCATGTTCCCCGCGCCCCACGGGGTCGTTTGCGCTCGCCTCTTGCCCCACGTGGTGCGAGCCAACGTCGAGGCGCTCACCGAGCGCGAGCCCGACTCGCCCGTCTTGGCCCGCTACGACGAAGTCGCCCGAATCGTCACGGGCGCCGCGACCGCCCGCGCCATCGACGCGGTCGAATGGGTGCGAGACCTTTGCGCCCAGCTCAAGGTCCCCCCCCTGTCGGAATACGGTATCCGACCCGAACATTTTCCCGAGATTGTCGAGAACTCCCAGAAGGCGAGCAGTATGAAGGGGAATCCCATCGTTCTGACGCCCGACGAACTCAGCGAGATCCTCCGTCGGGCGGTCTAGTGTCATGTCCCAGTAGCAATCGGCGATACTCTATGCCGCCCCCTGCAGGGGCTCCTGTGCACGAGATTTTCCCCACGGGCTGACGCCCGTGGCTAACCCTATAGCGCCCGCTGCGCGGGCTGGGAATGATGCTTGGAACCCCGGGACATCGCACTGGGCGCCGAATCCTCGGCGGGGGCGCCCACACAAAAGAAACACGGACCGGGCATCGCCGCGGTCCGCGTTCTGTTCTTGGGCTGCGCTTCGAGCCGGATCGGCCCCGAAGCGAGAGATTTCCGTTGAGGCCTAGCGCTTCGAGAACTGGAAGCGTTTGCGAGCGCCGGGCTGTCCGTATTTCTTACGCTCTTTCATGCGGGGGTCGCGGGTGAGAAACCCGTTTTCTTTGAGAGTGCCGCGCAGCGCCGGATTGGCCTTGGCCAGGGCGCGAGCGATGCCGTGGCGGATCGCGCCGACCTGGCCCACGTGTCCGCCGCCCCGGACGGTCACGACGATGTCGTACTTGGTCAGGGTGTGGGTTTCCTTGAGCGGTTCGCGCATGATGATTTCCAGAAGCGGCCGCTCGCCGAAGTACTTGTTCCAGGGCTGGTCGTTGACGGTGATCTTGCCTTTGCCCGCGCGGAGGTACACGCGAGCCGTCGACGTTTTGCGGCGGCCGACGGCGCAGACTTGTTCGAGAGTCTCGGTCATTTCGATTCCGGTTCCTTATCTCAAGAGGTCTTCGATAGATTCAGCACGACCGGTTTCTGGGCCTTGTGGTTGTGCTCGGGGCCGGCCACGAGGCGCAGCTGCCTCATCATTTGACGGCCCAGACGGTTGTGCGGGATCATGCCGCGCACGGCCATGCGAAGCAGCTCGGTCGGTTTCTTGGCGTGAATCCGTTCGGCCGTGGCCGACTTCAGGTTCCCGATCCATCCCGTGTGGCGATGGAACACCTTGTCGGTCCACTTGTTGCCCGTCATGCGGATCTTGTCGGCGTTGACCACGATCACGTGGTTACGCATGTTGGCGTGCGGGGCGAAGCGCGGATCGTTCTTGCCGCGCAGCACCATGGCGATGCGCGAGGCCAGCCGTCCGAGAATCTGGTTCTCGGCATCGACGACGAACCATTTCTCCTCGAGATCGCCCGCTTTGGGTGTGTAAGTCTTCATTTCCTCGGTCTCCAGAGCTTGTCCATCTGCAACACAGACGTGTACTTATAGGAGAGGGTCCCACGACTGTCAAGGGCAAAAACGCGACTGAAAAACGGTGGGGTGCAACCCACCATCTCGAAAAGGCTCAGGCCGCTTTTGCGGTTTTCCAGTATTCGTCCCACTCGCCGTTGAATACCGCCAGG
>JAFGFN010000114.1 GCA_016931035.1 Candidatus Sumerlaeota bacterium | reverse complement strand
CCTGGCGGTATTCAACGGCGAGTGGGACGAATACTGGAAAACCGCAAAAGCGGCCTGAGCCTTTTCGAGATGGTGGGTTGCACCCCTGTCTGTGAACCGCGTTTCTCAATTCTTGACTCCCGGCGAAAAAGATGGGATAAGACGCAATTACATTTGACCCTATGGAGGAGGGACGGGAGCCATGGCCAAGATTCTTGTCAGCGACGCAATCGCGAAGGAAGGGATCACGATTCTCGAGGACGGTGGGCTGAACGAAGTCGTCTACAAGCCGGAAACGACCCCGGAGGAGCTTCTCGCCGGGATTGGCGAGTACGACGCCCTGGTCATCCGATCGCGCACCAAGGTCCCGGGAGACGTGCTGCGCGCGGGCAAGAAACTCAAGATCGTCGGCCGTGCGGGAGTCGGCGTGGACAACGTCGAGATCCCGGTCGCCACGGAATGCGGCATCATGGTGGCGAACGCGCCGGACGGGAACACGATCACGACGTGCGAGCTCGCCGTCAGCCTGATCGTGTCTCTGGCCCGCAACATTCCGGCCGCCGACGCGACGATGAAAGCCGGCAAGTGGGAGAAAAAGAAACTCTCCGGCATCGAGCTCTTCGGCAAGACCCTCGGCGTGATCGGCCTCGGTAAGATCGGGCGTGAAGTCGCCAAGCGGATGCAGGCGTTCGGAATGGTGGTGTGGGGGTTCGATCCCTATGTGTCGTCCGACGTGGCCGAGAAGCTGGGCATCACGCTCAAGAGCGTGGACGAGATCGTCGCCGGCGCCGATTTCATCACGATCCACACGCCCAAGACGCCCGAGACGCTCAACATGATCGGCGAAGAGCAGTTCAAGAAGATGAAGAAGACCGCCTTTGTCGTCAACTGCGCGCGCGGCGGACTCGTGAACGAAGAAGCGCTGGCCAAGGCGCTCGAAGAGGGAGAAATCGCGGGCGCCGCGCTCGACGTCTTCACCGCCGAGCCCCTGCCGGACGACCATCCGTTGCGCAAGGCGCCTCGGATCGTCCTGACGCCGCACTTGGGCGCGTCGACTACCGAGGCTCAGGAGAAGGTGGCCCTCCAGGTGGCCGAGCAGGTCGCCAACGCCTGCAAGGGCGGCGAAGTCACGACCGCGCTCAACGCCCCGCCGCTCAACGCCGAGCTGCTCAAGGCGATGCAGCCCTCGCTCCAATTGGCCGAGCGCCTGGGCCGGTTCGTCGTCCAGATGTGCGACGCCCGCATCGTCCAGCTCGAGGTCACCGTCAGCGGTCAGCTGCTCGACTATCCGACGGAACCGGTCACGATGTCGGTCATGAAGGGATTCCTGGAACACATCTCCGACATCCCGGTGAACTTCGTCAACGCCCGCGCCCGGATGCAGGCCCAGGGCGTCGAAATCGTCGAGAACCGCTCGACCGCCGCCAAGGACTACCTGCGGCTGAAGACGATCACCGCCACGATGGAGAACGGCAAGAGCGTCTCGGTCAGCGGCACCGTGTTCGCGCCGAACCGTCCGCGGATCGTCAGCATCGGCAAGCTGCACTTCGAGATGAAGCCCGAGGGCAACATCATCCTTCTCGAAAACGAGGATGTGCCCGGCATCATCGGCAGCGTCGGCACCCTCGTGGGCGGCGCGGGCCTCAACATCGGCGAGATCAGTTGGGGGCGCTACGAGAAGGGCGGCACGGCGATGACGGCGATCAAGATCGACGGCGACGTGCCCGAATCGGTCCTCGCCGACCTGCGCAAACTGCCGAACGTGCTTACGGCGCGGCTGATTCAGCTCTGAGAGGAACACGCGCTCCGGTCGGGTCGTTGATTCCCTGAGCGCGCTCTCTCTGTGCGCGGCGGACGAACTGCGTCAGGTGGGCAGGACGTTGACGGCGACGTATTGTTTGCCCATGAGCGCCAGGGTCGTCGGCACGAGGCTCCAGAAGAGCGCGGCGACGATCTCCCCGATCATGATTCCCAGAACGAGCGGAATCATGCCGCGGTACAGGCGCGCGCCGCCGTAACGCAAAATCAGAATTTTCAGAAGCCACCCGATGAAGAGGCTGGGCCACGCCCAGTCGGAGTACGAGCTCTTGACGATCACTAGCCCAATCGGGTGCAGCGGCCAGCGGGGCATCGCGATGCACGCCCACTGGAGGAGTCCCGCGCCGCCCGCGCCGATGGCCAGGTGTTTCCATTGATTGTAGAGGGGCCGGATGATCGTGCCGTGTTCGTAGCTCTTCAGGTCGTCGCGGGCCGTGGAGAATACCTGGCCGCGTCCTTTGGGATTCACGGGCATGAATTTCCCGTCAAGCGACATACTGTTGTTGTAGCCGTAGTAGAGGTGCGCCGCGCCGCTCACGACGACCCCGATGAGCAGTATCCCCACCATGGCCGCGAGAAACCGCCTTTGGCGACGGGGCCCGAGCGTCGGGTCCAGGCCGAGTGCGTGCATCGCCATCGTGGCGAACATGACGCGTGCCGAAAGGAACATCGCCATCACACCCGAGAAGAAGAGCGTCGGTGCCGTCAGCCACGAAATCGGGGCCAGCTTGACCAGCATGATGTGATATCGAAGGTCGAAACTGACGACCGGCAGTCCCGTCTCGGCGACGAAACGCGCCATCAGCATGATGACCATCGCCCCGAACGCGACGTAGAACAGGGCCCAACCGGGCTGGACCTTGGCCCAGACCAACCAGGCGAACATCCCGGCGCAGCCGAGGAAAAAGGCGTACCCCGCCCACCGATCGCGACGGTCTTCCTCGCTCACCAATCCGCGCGAGACCATGCAGCGCACCACGTGAGCCCACTGCATCCGTCCAAGCCACAACACGCCGAGCGACATGGCGATCATGGCCCCCAACCGTTGGTCGTAGATCGTCTCTTTTCGGAAGGGAGGAAAGTACGCGGTCCCGATGGCGATATAGAGGGCGTAGACCCATGTGAAGAACCAGATCGAGAAACCGATGCGGGCCGGCATGAAGAACGCCATGCCGATCAAGATGAAGTAGATGTGGCCCGAGTAGATCGCGTCGTGCAAATGCTGGAGTATGCCCTCGGTGAAGAGGCGCTGCACGTTCCAGCTCAGGGGGATGCTCGGAACCATGTCGGGCCAGTAGTTGTTCGAGCCTTCGAGAACCCGCATCACGAAGATGACGATCGCCGCGATCCAGAACGAAGGCCTGGAGAACACAGGGGGAAGAAGGCGGCCGGGAGCGGGAGACTCGATGAGCGATTGCTGCAACTTGAGAAGAGGAAAGCTCAGGCGTTCGCGCTTGACCCATTGGGGCGTGAGGATCAACACGAGCCCCGCCATCATGGTCCAGAGAAACAGCAGCCAAACGCCCCACGCGCAAAGCGGCGCCAGCCAGCCGCTCCACGGAATCGTTTCTCCCGGTAGCAGGGCTGTCGAAAACGATTCTACGACGGGGAGTCGGGCGCCGAACTGGAGCGAGTCGGGGAAGAGAACCGAGGGGAGATTCATCTTGGCGAAGATGTCCGCCATCTCCCGATTCCCCGAGGTCTGTCGAGGAATGTCGGAGATCGCGTAGGGAAGCGTCTGGAGAAGACCGGTTCCCGGAATGACCCCGGCGCACAGCCAGATCGCCGCGATCCAGGCCGTCTCGCTGAAACTGAACCGCCGACGCGGAGCCACCAGCGCCATGAGCGGATTGACGACAAGGACCAGGAGAAGGATCGACAGAACGGACGCCGCGGGCAGGTAGCTGTCCGACATGTTCTGCAGGCCGATGATGTAGTTGACGTACGGAACCGTCACCCAGATCACAACGGCGCCGGCCAGACCCACGCTCAAGGTGAGAAGGCTTCGGAATCGCTTTTTGTCCTCTTGTTCGGTCACGGGCTACACATCCTCCACGAGGCGTTCCACGTCCGTCCCAGGCAACGGACGATCAGAATGCCATGCGCGAGAGAATCAATCCAGCGAAAAGGCCGTTCCCGGTGACGAATGGGTGCGACCCGGCAATTGAAAAGCGTTCAGGTGACGAATGGGTGCAACCCGTCATTTTGAAAGGGCGTTTTGCACCGCGATTCCTCGCCCCCACCGGTTTTACACCGGTGGAGCGATGGTTCTGCTCAAGTTGTGGAGGGTTCTTTTTCCTTCTCCCCCTCCTCT
>JAFGFN010000113.1 GCA_016931035.1 Candidatus Sumerlaeota bacterium | reverse complement strand
TCCGTGGTTTGTACATTGCTGATAACAAAGTACTTATACCACAGAACGCGGCCTGATGCAACCCCTACTGTGAGAAATTCGGGCTAGTCAATCCCCAGATCGCTTTGAGCGGGTTCGGGCGAGGGTTGCGGCCCGAGACGATGGACGACGCTCTGCCCCGGATGGGACTCGGGATGTTGGCGGCGGCGCTCGAGGCGGCGGGACACGACGTACGTCTTCTCGATCTGCGGTTCCTCGAGGGGTGGGAGGACTATGAACGCCAACTCGCCGCGTTCGATCCCGAGTTCGTGTGCGTGACGGCGAACACGGTCGAAATCGAAACGGCGTATGAAGCGTTTCGGCGCGGTCGCAGCGCGGCGCCCGACGCGCCGACGGTCGGCGGCGGCATCCACATGACGATGTTTCCGTACGAGGCGATCGAAACCGGGTGCGTGGACTATGTGGTGCGCGGCGAGGGAGAAATCTCGCTGCCCCGGCTCGTGGAAGACCCGGGCGCCTTTCCCCCCGTCTTCTGGGGAGAGACGCCCGACCCCGACGCGCTCCCGTTCGAGGACCGCGATTTGTACCCCGGCGGATCGGACGCGACGGACCTTCCGCTGTGGGACCTGCCGACCCCGATCGTCGGAATGCTGACACGGCGCGGGTGCCCCTGGCAATGTCGCTTCTGCTGCGGACCGGGCGAGCAGAACCTGTTCACCCGTTCGTCGCCGCGGGCGGAGGGAGTTCGCGTTCCCCACTTCCGAGCGCGATCGGTGGAAAACGTCATAGCCGAGCTCGAGGCGATCGAGAAGCGACGTCCGTTCCGAAGCATCGTCTTTCACGACGACCAGTTTCTCGTCAATCGGCGTTGGGTCGAGACGTTCTGCGACGCGTTCCGCGAGGCCGGCTTCGTCGAGAAGGGAATTCGATGGTGGGCGGCGTGTCGCGCCGACATGATCTGTCGCTACCCCGAGACGCTCCGCGCGATGCGCGACGCCGGTCTCCAGGTGGTCAGCATCGGGTTCGAGTCGTTCAGCGATCCCCTGCTCGAATGGATGCGCAAGGGAACGACGCGCGAGCAGAACTTGCGCGCGGCGGAGATTTGTCGCGACCTGGGGCTCGATCTGTTCGCCAACGCGATCCTCGGGATGCCGCGCGGCGACGGAGGGTGGCGCATCGAGGACGATCTGGCCACGCTCGAAGCGATGCGCGAGATCGAGCCGAAGCATTTCTCGCCCGCCTTCTTCAGTCCGATACCGGGTTCGTGGTTCTACGAGTGGGCGATGAAGAACGATTGGATGCCCGACGATGTCGCGCCGCAGCGAGCGGGTCAGAGGACGCCATCCGAAGCCAAGATCCGAGGGGTGGACTACGAACGGTTGCGCGGCCTCCTCGACGCGTATGCGCACGAACGCCGCGCGGCATCAAGGGCGCCTCGCCCCTCGCTCGGGTCGAAGGCGCTCGGGTTCCTGCGCTCGCGCCTCGGAAGGTCTTGACGCCAGGATCGGGGTCCACTTCCTGAGAAGAGATAGATCCGTTGGGTTCCGGATCGCTTCACCTGAACCGGTCGTCCGACCTCTGGGTCGGGGCGGCTTTCCGGACTTCTGCGAGCCACCCGGTCCGGACGTTCGTAGGGCTGTCGAACTCGGGCACGTAGGGCTTGATGTCGAGGAGAGGCGTGCCGTCGAGAATATCCACGTTCCGGACGCGGAGCGTGCCGTTCTCGATCCGGTCCAGCTCGACGACCGACAGGCCGATCGGGTTGGGCCGCTTCGGGGCGCGCGTGGCAAAGAGTCCGCGCGCCTGGGTGTCGAGGAAGGGGACAACCTCGAGATTGAACCCGCTGCTGCGGTGAAAATGATAGATCAGGACGATGTGCGAGAAGCCGTCGAGATCCTTGAGACCGGCCCGGTACTCGTCGAACACCTCGACCGTGCCGCACACCCCCACGGCGCCCGTGGGTTGAATCGGCATGCCTTCCGGACGAGCAAAAGGCGTGTGAATAATCCCGATCGGCTTCAGCTCCATCGTTTTCTCCTCTCTCCAATTCAGGTGTCACGGGTTCTTCTTGTCGCGCGCTCCCAGTCGTGCTCCGACTATCCCGCCTAGCAAGCTCGCCGCGTATATCACGGATAGGAGGCATACCGCTTCTCAGGCACAAATCCGTTCAGCGTGACTACATGGGGAAAAGTACATCCGCCGTTTTCGGCTGTCAACGGGGAAGGAAGGCGGGCTGGGCGGTGCGTCGGTCCTCGGGCGAAACCGGAACGAAAACCCTCGCGCAAAGACGCAACGGGGCAAAGGCGCAAAGCAAGCCTCCGGAACGTGTCGCGTCCGGCCCCTCCGGATGGACGAGATCCTCGTGACGCGCCCACGCGGGTCTGTGGGCGAGGTCTTCGATCGTTCTTCTTGGCGGTCTTGGCTCTATCGGCGTCTTCGCGCGAGATTCTCCTTCCAGAAGAGGAAAGAGGAAAAGGTCTCCGGAACAGAACCGCCCCGGTCACATCGCGCGACCGGGGCGAGAGGATGAGGAGGCCTGAATGCGGAAGACGGTCTATTCGCCCTCTTCCTTAGCGCGTTTGTGTTCCTCGATGATCTTGTCCTGAATCTCGCGCGGGACGGGTTCGTAGTGCGAGAACTCGCGTTCGTACACCCCGCGTCCGCCCGTCATCGAGCGCAGGTTCTGGGCGTAGTTCTGGAGTTCGGCCTCGGGGACGAGAGCGCGGACGGTCACCTTCTTACCGACGTTGTCGCTGCCCTGGATTTTGCCTCGGCGCTGACTGAAATCGCCCATCACGTCGCCCATGTGTTGTTCGGGCACCGTGGTCGTGACGATGCAGATGGGTTCGAGAATGATGGGGCCCGCCTGCGCGGCGATTTGCTGGAATCCCATCGACGCGGCGATCTGGAACGCCATGTCCGACGAGTCCACCGGGTGGTGCTTGCCGTCGAAGCAGTCCACGCAAACGTTGACCACGCGGTAACCGGCCAGAATGCCCTTGTCGCACGCGGCGTGGGCGCCTTTGTCCACGGCGCTTTGGTAATTGGTGGGGATCGCGCCGCCGAACACCGACCACTTGAACTCGTATTCCTCGCCCTCGGAGGCCGGAGAAACGCGAAGGAAGACCTCGCCGAACTGGCCGCGCCCGCCGCTCTGTTTCTTGTGGCGGTACTGCCCCTCGGCCGTCTTGGTGACGGTTTCGCGATAACGGGTCTTGGGCTCGATCATTTCGATCTCGACCTTGGACTTGGAGCGCAGACGCTGAATGGCGACGTCGAGATGCTGGTCGCCCATGCCTTCGAGAAGCGTCTGCCGGGTCTCCGAGTCGCGGGTCAGCGCCAGGGTCGGATCCTGCTCGATCAAGGCGTGAATGCCGCTGCTGATCTTGTCTTCGTCCTGTTTGGACTTGGCCCGGATCGCGGCCTTAACGGGACGTTGCGGCATGCGGGTCGGGACGAAAAGCGGGGTCTTGGTCTTGGTTTCGCCCAGGGTGTCGTTGGTGCCGGTGACGTTGAGTTTGGCGACCATGCCGATGTCGCCCGCCTGGATATGGGCGACTTCCTCGTGCTTCTTTCCCCGCGCCACCAGGATGTGGGAAATCTTCTCGCCTTTGTCGCGAGAGAAGTTGTAGACCGGCGTCTCGGTCGAGAGTTTGCCCGTGATGACCTTGAAGAAGGTGAGCCGCCCGGCGAAGTCGTCGGAGAAGGTCTTGTAGACGAAGGCGGTGAAAGGGCCGTCGGTCTTGACTGGCTGGTGTTTCTCCGTTTCGCCGTCGGCGATCGCCAGGCCGGGCATTTCGAACGGGGTGGGGAACGAATTGACCAGGAACTCGAGGACCGGCTCGACGCCGACGCCCAGGGTGGCCGAACCGCAGAAGACCGGGATGAAGCGCTTGGCGATGAACGCCGCCTTGAGTCCGCGGGCCACTTCCTCGTCGCTCAGACTGCCCTGCTCGAAGAACCGCTCCATGAGGGCGTCGTCGCCCTCGGCCGCGGCTTCGACGATCTGCTCGCGCATCGCCGTCACTTCGTCCTTCATCTCGGCGGGCACGTCGCCGTAGGTCGTCTTGCCGCCCTTTTCCATGACGGCTTTCATGCGAACGATGTCCACCACGCCCTGGAGGTTCGACTGAGAGCCGATCGGGACAGCCAGGGCCACGGCCTTGCGCCCCAGCTGTTCGGTGATGGCGTCGCACGTCTTGGCAAACTCGGCGTTCTCCTTGTCGATCTTGTTGACGAACGCCATGACGGGAATTCCGTATTCGTCGCAGTATTCCAGGGCGAACTCGGTGCCCACCTCGATTCCGGCCACGGCGTCGACAAAGATCAGCGCGCCCTCGGCCACGTGAACCGCCGACTTGATGTCGCCGATGAAGTCGCGGCTGCCCGCGCAATCCAGCAGGTTGATCTTGACGTTGCCGACTTCGACGGGAAGAAGCGTCGTGTTGATCGAAACCCGCCGCTTGACCTCCTCGGGATCGTAGTCCGACGTCAGGTTGCCTTCGTCGGTCTTTCCCATCCGCTCGATATGTTTCTGGGCATAGAGCGCCGCCTCGACGAAGGTGGATTTGCCCGAACCGGAATGGCCCAACAGGACCACGTTGCGAACGTTCTCGGTCGTGTACTCTTTCAAAGCGGTTTTCTCCTTCTCTCAGGCATGGATTCGGTTTCTATGGTTGTCGCGCGACGTAGTCGACGAACACCGGCAGGTGGTCGCTGTACGCCGCCCGGAACTGTTCCTCTGTATCGCCGTAGTGCTCGAGACGGATCACGAAAGCCGATCGCTTGGGAATCCTCCCCATCGCCGCCGCGGTCGCGTGGACGTGGTCGATTCTCGACCGGCCATTGACGTGCGTGATCTCGCCATTCTCCTTCGGCAGATTGACTAGCAACCCGTCCTTCTCCATCTCCACGTTCGGCGACTTCTCCGGCGTGCCATTGCAGTCGCCCATGATGACGATCCGGTCGGTTTCCTCCGGATCGTCGAGCATCTCGCGAACTCGGTCATTGAGCCAGGCGCCTTCGGCCGCGCGCAGGACCCTGTCCTTGTAGTGGCAGTGGATGCCGATCACGCGGAACGGCTTGGCATCGCCGCCGCGCGGGCGGAACACGCCCGTGACGGGCGTGGCAAATCCATGGGGATACGGAGTGGACGGGGAGTGGGCCAATTCGCTCATGATTGCCGTGCAGAGCGCTTCGACCCGGCTCTCGTCGTACAGCAAGGCGTTCTCCATCCCTTCACAATGGGTGGTCTTCCAAGTGTCGCCCAACCGACTCCGGACTTCCTCGAGCGTCTCGCCCTTGTAGATCTCCTGCAGAACGATCACGGGCGAATCGAAAGAACGGATTCTCTCGGACAGCGAGGTCAGTTGGTCGGGAGTTCGCGACGGGTCCCGTGTTCCGAGGAACTCGATATTCCAGCAAACCAGTCGAATCTGCCCCTCGGGAGGCGGGTACGGGAACTCGCCTTGCGCCCTCGACAGATCGGGCGATAGAAGCGCACATGAGAATATGAGAACGGCAAGAATTCTGAACAAGGCGTTCGCCTTCATGGGTCTGGCCCTCCTGAAAGAAGATGGAGAGCTCGGCCCTGACATGAACATCCCGCCCTTCGCGCATGGCACACGTCACCCGCGCGACTCTCGATTCGAATTCCGCACCCGTCTCACCGTCTCCCCCTGCGTCGGGGCGCTTGGGACGACGTGGAGGTCGAGGCCGAGGCGGTCGCCGGGGCCGTCTCGATACCCATCTCTTCTTCGACGGCCTTCGGCGTGGCGGGCTTGCGACCCAGTTGCTCGACCAGCCGTCCGTGCTGGCGTTGGTTCCACCAGAAGACGAACGGCGCGGCGATGAAATCCGAGGAGTACGTTCCCACGACTCCGCCGATGATCATCACGAGGGCGAACGGCTGCAGGCTGCGTCCGCCGAAGAAGTACATGATAGTCATTACGACGAGGACCGTTCCCGAGGTGATAACGGTTCGGCTTAAGCTCACGTTCATCGCATCGTTACAGATCTGCTTGAACGGCTTGCCGAACATCATGTGGCTGTTCTCGCGTATTCGGTCGAAGATCACAATCGTGTCGTTGACCGAGAAACCGAGGAGAATCAGAAGCGCGGAAACGACGTCCAAACTGATCTGCAGATTCAGGATCGTGATGAGTCCCGTGACAATCGTGATGTCGTGGACCAGCGCGATCACGGCGGCGATGCCGAACACGAGTTCGAAACGGAACCAGAGATATGCGAGGATGCAGATCGACGCGCCGATGATCACCAGGATCGCGATCTCCCGGAACGTCTGGCCCACCTCCGTCCCGACGCTCGACGTACTCAGGACCGTCACTCCCTCCTGGCCGAAGACACCGCGCAATCCGTCGTTCGTCACGCGTTCCTCGGTGTAGCTCACGTCGCCCTCCGTCTGCCCTTCGGGCGTCAGGAGCGGGATGCGCAACAGATAGTCGCTGAATCCCTCGCGAGAAATCTTCTGCACTCTCGATTGCTCGCCGCTCACGCCGACCGCGCGCAACGCGTCGCGAATCTCGTTCGACCGATCATCGGAAGAGGCGACGTTGTTGAGGCGCACTTCGGTGAGGACGCCTCCCTCGAAGTCCACGGCGTACTGGGGGCCCCTGAACAGAAGAACGGAAAGCGAGATCAGGATCGCCAGGCCCGAGGCGCTCCACGACACGTATCGCATACCGATGAAGTCCCACTTCGTGTTCTGGAAGAAGCGGAGAAAGCCGAGGCTGAGTTTGCCGCGCCAACGGAACCAGAGACTGCAGATCGCGTAAGTGACCGTGAGTCCGGTGAACAGGTTGGCGATGAGGCCGAACACCATAGTCAGGGCGAAACCCTTGACCGTTCCTTCGCCGAATTGCAGCAAGACGAAGGCCGCGAGCAGCGTCGTGAGGTTCGAGTCGAAAATGACCGAGAACGCCCGGCGGAAGCCGGCCCGAATCGCGGCGCGCAACTCGCGACCGCGCGCCAGCTCCTCGCGCATGCGTTCGTAGATCAGGACGTTGGCGTCGACGGCCATACCGATGGTGAGAATCATACCGCCGATGCCCGAGAGGGTAAGGGTGGCGTTGAACAGGTCGAGGCACGCGACGATCAAGAGCATGTTGAGAACGAGCGCCACGATCGAGATGAGGCCCGCCGTCCCGTAATAGAGAATCATGAAGACCGTGATGCACGCCGAGGCGATCCCGAGCGCCCGGACGCTTTCTCGGATGGAGGTGGCGCCCAGCGTGGCGCCGACGGCGCGTTTCTCGACCGGCTTGAGGTCCGCCGGCAAAGCGCCCGCCTTGAGCACCAGGGCCAGATCGTTCGCCTCGTCGTACGAGAAGCTCCCCCGGATGATGCCCGCTCCGTCGGGGATGACTTCCTCGATGACGGGCGCGGAGTAGATTTTCTTGTCCAGGGCGACCGCCATGCGCTTGCCCTGGTTTTCCTTGGTCAGCTTGCGCAAGGCGCGGGCGCCCTCGGCGTTGAACTCGAAGGAGACGTAGATCGGGCTGTCGAGCGAGGCCGGATTGGTCCGAACGCCGGCGTTGCGCAGGTTCGATCCGTCCATCGCCACCTGACGCTTCACGATGTACATCCGATCGACCGAGGTGACCTGTCCGCCGGGGCCCGTGTCCGTGTCCACCCCCTCCATCCCGATGCAGCCCTGGGGCAATTGGCTCCCCTCGCGCAGCCGGAAGACTTCGACGGTCTTGCCGAAACGGTCCTCGGTCTCGACCTTCTCGTAGAGCTGGTCGGCGAGCGACTCGTTGCTCATGCCGTCCGGGTCCTCGTAGAGCATGTAGAAAGCGAGCTGGGCGGGCTTGATGATCTGAGAAATCACGTACTCCGGGTCTTTTTCGCCCGGCACCTGGACGCGGATACTGAAGGTCTCGGGCTGGAGAGAGACGGAAGGCTGAGTCACGCCGAATTCGTCGACCCGGTTGCGGATCGTCTTCTCGGCGTTTGCGATCGCGTCGGAGAGCTCCCTGCGCAGCATCGGTTCCGCCAGGGCGATCTCGGTCTTCCCCGTGCGCTCGAATCCCGCCTGGTCGAACTCGCTCAGCGTCCCTCCCTCGACGTACCTATTGAGAATGACGGACGCGCGGCGGGCGTCGCGCGGTTCTCTCAGGGAGACGCTCAGCTCTCGCTTGTCCGGGGTGAGGTCGACCACGGCGCTGATCGGATTGACGTCGTTCCTCATGCGATAGAGGAGGTCGTCCTTCATCTTTTCGAGAAGGCGAGTGCGCGCCTGGTCCTCGTCGATCTGGAGCAGGACGTCCACCCCGCCGATCAGGTCCAGACCAAGCTTGATCGACTTGCGCTGAAGCGCCGCGCGCTTGTCTTCGTACGCCTTGGTCTTTTCCTCGAACTCTTCCTTCGTCGAGTAATCCGCCTCGACCGGCGGCTGTTCGTTGAACACGAACGTCACGTACCGCAGCGTGGGGGACATGAAGAGGAAGCACAGCAGGGTGACGATCAGTGTGGTCCAATTGCGCCAATTGCTCTCGCGCTGCATTTCTGGAGGAGTCCTTTCGTTGCCGTATATCGTGACGCACGGCGTCTATCCCGCAAGAACGGCGGGGCGAGCCTTGCGCCGAAACCTGCACCTAGTGCGAATCCGCCGGTTCCTTGCCCTCGGGTTTGGCCGAGGATTTGGCGTCGACCGTGGCGACCGCCGAGCGATTGATCTTGATGGCGATCTTGGGTGCGATCTCGACGGTCAGGACCGGCTGGCCGTCGGCGGCCTCGATCACCTTGCCGTGAATCCCCCCGATGCTGACGATCCGGTCGCCTTTCTTGATCCCGCCGAGCCGCTTCTGACGCTCCTCGCGCTCGCGTTTCTGGGGACGAAGAACGATCAGGTAGAGGAAAAAGAAGATCGCGACGAGCATGAAGATGAGGCTGGTCGTGTCGGACGAACCTCGCGGCTTGTCTCCCGACTGGGCGAGCCAGACGATTCCGGCAAGAAAGTGCGACATGTTCCAAGTCCTCGGAGCGCAACCGGATGCCCCGTGTTATTCCCACGGGTAAGACGGACAGAATTGGCACCCTACCAACCCCCCTCAGTTGTGTCAATCCAAAATGCATGGCATGAGAGGGGCCGGGTGCAACCCACCATCTCGAAAAGGCTCAGGCCGCTTTTGCGGTTTTCCAGTATTCGTCCCACTCGCCGTTGAATACCGCCAGG
>JAFGFN010000010.1 GCA_016931035.1 Candidatus Sumerlaeota bacterium | reverse complement strand
CGGCTCAAACCGCCTCCCCCTTCATCGCAACCCGATCTTTTCGGCTTCGTCCTGACCTGACGCCCGAAAACTGGGGAAACTCCTGGGTGCGTTCGCCTTGACTGCCGCCGGGGGGTCTGGTATTGCAGAGAGTCCCGGCGACGGTGTGAGAACCGTTTCGAGAACGCAATTCCGCGACACGGAAGCCCTTGTCCCATGCCCCAGGTGATTCTGGCCCTTCCCGCCTTCAACGAGGCGCAGTGCCTGCCGCTTCTTCTCGAAGCGGCGAATCGGGTCCTTGCGCCTCTCTCGGAGTTCTCGGCCCGGATCGTGGTCGTGGACGACGGATCGACCGACGGCACGGCGGACGTGGCGCGCGCGTTTCCATCGACGATCCCGATCGACGTGGTCCAACATCCGGAGAACCGGGGACTCGGCGCGGCCATCATCACCAGCCTCCACGCGGCGCTCGAACGAAGCGCCGACCCGCTCGACGTGATCGTCAACATGGACTCGGACTACACCCACCCGGTCGAGACGATTCCCGCCATGTTGGCCGAGCTCGATCGAGGCGTGGACGTCGTCATCGCCTCGCGATACCGCAAGGGCTCGCGCCAAGTGGGGGTGCCCTTGAAGAGGCGTCTTCTGAGTTGGGGCGCGCGTTGGCTCTTCGCCTGGCGTCTGCGGCTTCCGGGGGTGCGAGATTATACGTGCGGGTTCCGGGCCTATCACGCCCGCACGATCCGACGCGCCTTCGAGACGTACGGGGACCGGTTGATCACGCGCGAGGGGTTCGCCTGTACGGACGACATTCTCGTGAACTTGGCCCGGATGGCGCCTCGTCCGCTCATTGCCGAGGTGCCGTTTGTGTTGCGCTACGACCGGAAAATGGGAGAAAGCAAACTCCCGTTGTTGAAAACGGTCCGCGAGACGCTCAAAATGCTGTTCGGGGTGCGGTGATTTGCAGGCGCGAAGGGACGGCGAGGACCCATGCGGATCTTGAAGAAACTGGCGAACCGTCTTCTGGGGCGCGCTCCCGAGCCGCCACCGCTTTGGCACCCGAGCCGGGGCGAGGACTACTCGGAGTTCTGGACCAGCATGTCGACGACGAAAGAGGAGGCGCTGATCGCGACGCGCGGCAAAGTCGAGCCCGAGGACCAAGGGCTGATCACGTGCGAGTACATGGCGCGCTACATCGTCGACGCCCTCGAGATCGACAAGACGAAAACGGTCCTCGAAGTCGGGTGCGGAATGGGCATCTTCGCCTGTTTGGTCGGCCACGAGTGCGGCCGCTACGTCGGCGTGGACATCTCGCCCAACATGGTCGAGCGCTCGCGCCTCTTCACGCGCGAGTTGGGCGATCATCTGGAGTTCCGCACTCTCAAGCGCAGCGATCTCGGCGACTTCGCCGACGAAACGTTCGACGCCGTCTTCTTCGAGGCGGTCCTCATGCACGTCGCGCGCGAAGACGCCTTCAACTATCTGTGCGAGGCCCACCGCGTTCTCAAACCGCGCGGGCGCGTTTACGCCTCGTTCCACAACCTTCTCAACCCCTCGGGGTTCCGTCATTTCCTCCGCATCGCCTCGTCCGCGGACCGCACGGGACGCCACGCCGTGGGGCGCGCGCGATTCCACACCGCGCCCGAGCTGCGCAAGTACGCCGAGGGCGCGGGATTCGAGATCGACGAGCGCCACTCGCGTCTCGAACTCGTCGAGAACGACTCGAAGCGTCACGAAGCGCGCTCGCTGACGATCGTCGGGATCAAGTCCGAGCGGCCCGATTGGGGTCTCGACCAGGAACATCCGATTTGAGTGGACTGAGTGGACTGAGTGGACTGGGTGGACCGAGTGGACGAGATGGCAACGCCGAGACCGCTCCGGTCCAGTTCATTCGGCGCTAGGGTCCACTCTCTCATCTCATTTCAGTCTCACGACGCCTCTGCCCTGGACGATCTTGCCGATCGGGTGGGCGGGGAAACCGAGTCGCGCGGCGCGGCGCAGAAGGGGAGGAACGTCGCGAGGCGAGACGACCAGCGTGTAGCCGATCCCCATGTTGAAGGTGCGGAACATTTCGGGCTCCTCGACCGGTCCCGCCTCTTGCATGAAGTCGAAGATCGCGGGTCGAGGCCAGGAATGCGTGTCGATCTCGGCATTGCAATCGGCCGGGAGCGTGCGGTTGAGATTGCCTCCGAGTCCGCCGCCGGTGATGTTGGCCATGCCCTTGATCCGGAAGCGTTTCAGGAGATCCAGAACCGCCGGGACATAGATGCGCGTGGGTTCGAGGAGCGCTTCGCCCGCCGTCATTCCGAGCGCGGCGACGCGGCGACGCAGGCCGATCTTGTTGCGGTCGAACACCGCCCGTGCCAACGTGTAGCCGTTCGAGTGGAGTCCGCTGGATTCCAGGCCGATCACGACGTCGCCGGGACGAATCGTCCGCCCGTCGACGACGGCGCGCCGTTCGACGACTCCGACGCCGAAGGCCGCGAGATCGTAGTGCCCTTTGGCGTACATGCCCGCGAGTTCGGCCGTCTCGCCTCCTGAGAGTTCGCAACCCGCCTGACGACACCCCTCGATCACTCCCGCCACGATGTCCTCGATCGTTTGCGGATCGATGACTCCGGTTCCGATGTAGTCGAGAAGAAAGAGCGGTTTCGCGCCCGGAACGATCAAGTCGTTGACGACCATGGCGACCAGGTCGATCCCGACGGTGTCGTGTTTGTCGGCCTGGATGGCGACGAGGAGTTTGGTCCCGACGCCGTCGGTGCTCGACACGAGCACGGGACTCTTCCAGTTCCCTTTCGGGAAGGGGAACAGTCCGCCGAAGCCGCCGATCTTGGGGAGACGCTTCTTGAGACGCTCGATGGTCGCGTCGCTGCGATCCAGGTCGTGCCCGGCTTGTTTGTAGGTGAGGGGGTGTCGCGCCATCCTATGCATAAGTGGAAACACTCCTCTCTGTCTGCCGGATTCAGGGAACTGCTGGTTTCGCTCTCCCCGACACTTCTACAATTCTGTCAAGCATGGCGGATACTTCAGGGTCTATCTTGTCGGGAGGAACGAAAGAGGCGAGGCCGCTGAAGTCTCTCTTCTGGAAAAGGACGGGAGGGATTCCCATCTTCTGGAAGAACGTTCTGAAGACGGGTTCTAGTACATCATCGGAGGTCTTCGTGTCGGGACTCCACATTTCTGCCTGGCGAAGGGTCTTGAGGGAGTACCCCACCTCGTCGATGGATTCTTTCATGATCTCGACACGTCGTCGACTTTCCGCATCTTCGATCATGTCGACCTTGTCAATCTGCCCTCGCCAAGGGGCGTGTCGCGCACAAGCCAGAAGCACGTCTTCCATACAGAGATAGTTCTCGATCTCCCGTTTCCTCCACATCAGCTCCATGAGGGGAGTGTCGACATCGAGGTCTTGGTCGAGCCTGTCGAAGATGGCGATTCCAGCGAGATCCGGTTTCGCCTCTCTCAGGCCGTAGAAGTGGTCTCGGGCAATTTGAGGCAGGTTTGTCGAGACATAGTGCACGAAGGGACGTGCGAGGGCGTCCTGGGCTTTCTCGTGTCCAAGTGTCCTGGCGAAAGCCCGAAGTATGGCTAGGTCGGTCGATCCCTCAAGATAGAGAACCCAGCCGGTTTGCTCCGCGAGGTAGTACTGATCGAAGCCGATGGTTCTGAGAGACTTGAGCACTTGCTGTGGCTTATCCCCCATCGCGTGGGGTTTGCCCACGAACGCGATGACGGTGCCTCGCTCGGCCGCCTCGCTCAACACTACCTCAGAATGGCTGGCGGCCACTATCTGCGAACCCTGTGCATCCGCAACCTCGGAGAGCACTTGGTAGGTCTGCTGCTGACGGAGTACCTCAAGGTGCGCGTCGGGTTCGTCCAGAAGAAGAACCGTACGCGGATTCTCGTAGAGATGAGCGAGTAACAACAATGTCTGCTGGAGTCCTCGTCCAGCACAGGACAGATCGAGCTCCGGACCGCCTCGGTCTCTGTATGCCATTGTGATCTCGGACCGCTCCGGCACGTACTTGGGGGCAAGGAGGTCAATCCCAAAGAGGTCTCTCATCCTCTCTTCCAGCCTGGACCAATCGGCATTCGCCATATTTTCCGAAGCGCGCGAATCCTTGGTCGACGCCAAGGAACGGACCTGCTCCTCGCGCCGCGCGAAAATGCGCCAACACAGGTTCCGTAACACCTGGGCGGTTTGGCCTTGTCCCAGCAAGAAACCGATCTCGCCGGGTTGCTTGAGAAATTCTCTGTCGGCAAGTCCGGACATCGGTGGCAGGTACGCCACCCTAGTGCCGGCGGACTCGTCAGGAATCGGCATGAAATCGCCGTTCTTCTGAAGACGTAGCGGGCGAACGTACAGAGACTCGTCGTTCGCGTAATCGAACTCCAATCCGCATTCCCAAGCCGAATCTTCAGCAATACCTTTCATGACTATCTCGATGTTGATATGCTCGGTGACTTGCTTGCCGCCTTTGCGGGCGGTGCTTCGCATGTGACGGTTGTTCCAGAGGAAGTCCACTTGGGGGACGGGGATATTGAACAAATCGTTTCGGTTAACGGCGACTCCCGCCCGGTTTTTCGGTATCGGCCCTGTTCCTCGCTTCTCAATCCACCGGCGAAGCCCCACGTCCCAGAGGGATATGGCCTGAAGAGCTGTTGTTTTCCCTGAGTTATTTGGTCCAATCAGGACGACCGACTTGCCGAGTTCGAATTCGACGTCGCCGAGGGCTTTGAAGTTCTCGATCGATATTCCGGTGAGCATCTGTTGTACTCCCGCCGGAACTGGTCCGGCATCACTCTGTCAGACTTCGAGAATGCTCTTGCTGAAATGCACGGGTTTTCCCGCGACGTAGTCGCCGTCGAAGCAACACATGCAGTACCCTTCGGCCTGGGGCATGACGCGGGCCAACCCCTCGATGCTCAGATACCCCAACGAGTCGGCCCCGATGTGCTCGCAGATCTCGGGCACGCTCAAGCGCGAGGCGATCAATTCCTCGGGCGAGGGGGTGTCGACCCCGTAGTAACAGGGGTAGACCCATGGAGGCGCGCTCGAACGCACGTGGACCTCGCGCGCTCCGGCGGCGCGCACCATCTTGACGATCTTGCCGGTCGTCGTGCCGCGGACGATCGAGTCGTCGACCACGGCGACTCGTTTTCCGGCCAGGACGCCTCGGACCGGGTTGTATTTGACTTTGGCGCCGAAGTCGCGGATGCGCTGCTCGGGCTCGATGAACGTGCGGCCGACGTAGTGGTTTCGGATCAGCCCCATCTCGAACGGGATGCCCGATTCGCGCGCGTACCCGATCGACGCGGGAATGGCCGAGTCGGGGACGCCGATCACGACGTCGGCCTCGACCGGGTGCTCGCGGGCGAGTTCGCGCCCGAGATCGACGCGGATTTCGTAAATGCTCTTGCTCGAGGCGCTCACGCTGTCGGGGCGCGAGTAGTAGATGTTCTCGAACACGCAGAACGTCTCTTTGAGATGGGCGTACGGGCTCTCGCTTCGCATCCCCGACGCGTCGAGGGTGAGAATCTCGCCCGCACCCACCTCGCGAACGTATTCGGCCTCGATAATGTCCATGGCGCACGTCTCGGACGCGACCACCCAAGCGTCGCCCAATCGCCCGACGCACAGGGGGCGCAGGCCGCGCGGATCGCGCATGGCCACGAGACGGTCGCGCGTGAGCATCACGAACGAGTAGGCGCCCTTGATCCGCATCAGGGCGAGGCGGAGGGCCTCGTCGAAATCCGTCGCCGAGGAGTGGGCGATCAGATGCAGAAGCACTTCGCTATCGGTCGAGGTCTGGAAGATGGCGCCGCGCCGCTCGAACGTCGAGCGCAGTTCCTCGGAGTTGGTCAGATTGCCGTTGTGGGCGATCGCCATGACGCCGGCGTGGTAGTTGGCCACGAGGGGCTGGGCGTTTTCGACCCGGTTCGACCCCGTCGTCGAGTACCGGACGTGGCCGATGGCCATCGAACCGGTCAGGCGGTCGAGAATCGTCTCGTCGAACACGTCGGCCACGAGGCCGTGGGCCTTGTGGACGAAAAGGCGTTTGCCGTCGGTCGAGACGATACCCGCGCTCTCCTGTCCCCGGTGCTGGAGGGCATAGAGCGCCAAATAGGCGAGTTTCGAGGCCTCGGGATGGTTGAACACTCCCACCACGCCGCACGCCTCGGCCGGAATCCCGCTTCCTTCGCGCACGTTCCTTTGTCTCCCTTCGGGGGGAAAGTCGTATGCGTCCACCCCTTCTACCTCAGCGCCGCGGAAAGAACAAGGGGACTTTCGTCGGGAAGAAGAATGGAAGAATGGAAGAATGGGGAAAGCGGAGCCCGCGTGCGGGGCCGAGAATTCGCGAATCCCAGGCTTGAACAAAAAGTCCGCGGGGCGTAGAGTCCTGGTTTCGAGGCGTGTCGAAAGACCGCCGCGAAACGAACTTGCCTCGACAATCGGAGAAGGAGAAACACACGAATGGATTCTGGCCGCAAGAAGCGTTACGCCGTCGTCGGGACGGGAAGCCGGTCGAAGATGTTTGTCCGCGCCGTTGTCGGGCAGTTCAAGGACCGGTGCGAGATGGTCGGTCTGTGCGATACGAACCGGACCCGAATGGCCTTTCACAACGAGACCATCGAGAACGCGACCGGGCGCAAGGTCGCGACCTACCTGGCCGACGATTTCGACAAGATGATCGAGGAGCAGAAGCCCGACACGGTCATCGTCACCACTCGCGACTGCTGGCACCACAAGTACATCGTTCGCGCCATGGAACTCGGGTGCGACGTCATCGGCGAAAAGCCCATGACGACCGACGCCGAGAAATGCCAACAGATCGTCGATACTCAGAAACGCACCGGCAAACAGGTCCGGGTCACTTTCAACTACCGCTATTCGCCCATTCGCTCGAAGTGTCGCGAGCTGATTCAGGACGGCGCGATCGGCGACGTGCGGTCGGTCGATTTCAACTGGCTCCTCGACGTTCGTCACGGGGCCGACTATTTCCGCCGTTGGCATCGCAGGAAGGAGAACAGCGGGGGCCTCATGGTCCACAAGGCGACGCACCATTTCGACCTGGTGAACTGGTGGATCGGCTCGCGTCCCAAAACCGTGTTCGCCCTGGGCGCGCGCACCTACGCCCTGCCCGAGATGGCGCGCCGGCTCGGGCTCGAAAACCACGCGGCCCGTTGTCAGGAATGCATGGTGGCTTACAAGTGTCGGTATTATCTCGATCTGCGCCGCAAGGAGGAGCACACCCGCTTGTATCTCGAAGGCGAGAAAGAAGACGGATACTACCGCGACCAGTGCGTGTTTGCCGACGACATCGATATCGAGGACCAGATGTCCCTGGTCGTCCGCTACGAAAACGGCGCTCAGATGTCGTACTCGCTCCATTCCTTCATGCCCTGGGAAGGCTACCGACTCGCCATCAACGGGACGTTGGGCCGGATCGAACTCAACGTCGGCGAGACCTCGTACATCAGCGGCGACGGCACGATCCAAGGCGCGCTTCTCAAGGACCGGTCGAGCCTCATGGTGCTCCCGCTTCACGGGACTCCCTACTATGTGGATTATCCCGAGGGCAAGGGGGGACACGGCGGCGGCGACGCGCCGCTGCTCGTCGACGCGTTCGGATTCCGCGAGGGAGACGACCCGTTGCGCCACGCCGCTTCGCACATCGACGGGGCGTACTCGATCCTCACCGGGGTGGCGGCCAACCAGAGCTTCGTCACCGGCTTGCCGGTCGAAATCGATTCGCTCGTCAAGTTCTGAATCCAAACCGCGGGAGCGAGGTCCAAACCATGCGAATTCTCAGACTTAAAGATCTGCCCGACAATGAGTCGGGTCATTTTCTCGCAGGGGTGGTTCCCGGCGAGTTCCTGTATCGCGGCGCTATCACCTACAAGAAGCCCAACGAGCGAACCCACACGAAACCGGGCGACGCCGACTACCACGTGCACGAGGACAGCGAGGTCTTTATCATCCTTCAGGGCAAGGCCCGGATGGAACTCAACGGCGCGATGTATCCGCTCAAGACGGGCGACATCTTCGTGGTCGAGCCCGGCGAAGACCACCATCTCATCTCCGACGCCGAGGAGCCGTGTGTCAGTCTCTGGTGTCACGCCGGGCCGAACCGCCACAAGGATCAGCTCGAGAACTGAGGTCTGAGCGACGCGGGCCACGCGGCCGGGAGCGTTCCCGCGCCGTTGCCGGAGACCGTCCTTCATCTCTTCACGTCAGGTGCCTTTATGAGTCAGCCTTTGTCTATTCTACTCGTTGGAGCGGGAGGGTACGGCAGATACTATTTTCGCTATCTGGCGTCTCATCTCGACGACGGCGGCTTTCGAATCGCGGGGATCGTCGATCCCTACGTGGACAAAGCGGAGAACATCGACCGAATCCGCGAGATCGGGATTCCCGTCTTCGACGACATGGGGGAGTTTTTCGACCGCGAGAGCGCCGATCTGACCGTTGTTTCCACGCCGATTCATCTTCATTCCCAACACACCTGTTCGGCGCTTTCCGGCGCGAGTCACGTCTTGTGCGAGAAGCCGCTGTGTCTGACCCTCGAAGACGCGCGCGAAATCGTCGCGGCGCGTGACCGCTCCGAGCGATGGGTGGGAATCGGGTATCAGTGGTCTTACAGCCGCGCGATCCAAGGGCTCAAGAACGACATCATGTCGGGCGCGCTGGGGCGGCCCTTGCGGTTCCGAACGTCGGTTCTTTGGCCGCGCAAGCAGAGCTACTACTCGCGCAACGGGTGGGCGGGTCGCAAACGCGACTCCGAGGGGCGATGGGTGCTCGACAATCCCGTGTCGAACGCGACGGCCCATTTCATTCACAATGCGTTCTACGTGTTGGGCGCGCGGCGCGAGTCGAGCGTCGTGCCCGTCGAGATTCAGGCCGAGGTCTACCGCGCCTACGACATCGACACCTTCGACACCGCGACCCTTCGCATGTTCACCGCCGACGGAGTCGAGATCGTCTACATCGTGTCGCACGTCACGCCGCGCTCGCGCGGGCCGGTGTTCGCCTACGAATTCGAGAACGGAACGGTCGAGATTTCGGGTGAGGCGTCCGATCTCGTCTTTCGCGCCAAGGACGGCACGGAGAAGAACTACGGCGCGCCGCAGAGCGACAACCTGCGCAAGATCGAAGAGGCGATCCGGGCCGCGCGCGGCGAGACGACGATCTGTTGTCCGCCCGAGGCCGCCTATCCGCAAGTGGTCTGTGTCAACGGCGTCGAGAAGTCGATGTCCGATGCGATTCCATTTCCCAAAGATCTGATTCGCACGGCGCCCGGCCGCCGTCCGGACGATTCTCAGGCCTGGGTCGAGGGCCTGGCCGAGACGCTCGAGCAGTGCTTCGAGTCGGGCAAACTCCCGAGCGAACTCGGCGCGGCGTGGAGCGTCGCCGGCGGCGTCGTCGACTTGCGCGACATGGCGTCGATCTGATCCTGCGGTGCCACCCCTGCGGTGCGTCCGAAGAATCATCCTGTCGATGACCGTCATGCGCCGAATGTATGTCCGGCATACACTCGGTGCCGTCCTCACGCCGCGCCGGAGCAAGAGCCCCCTTCCACTTACCGCTCAAAGTGTTTATAATCAGCCATCTACGTCATCCTCGGCGTTTGGCATGGGAATCGCATTGCCGAATTGCGTAGAGTAACGAACGGGCGGTCGGGCACCGATCACGGCGAACGCCGCCCACCCCTCCCTCCCAAAGGAGACCTCCCATGTTTTCGCACCGCAGGTTCAACCCGCCGCATACCCTTCGAGCCACGTTCCGGATCGTACCCCTCGTCGCGACCGTTCTGCTTCTGACCGGTTGTTGGCGCGTCCTGATGGACCCCGACACTCTGCGGAAAACCACGCCTTTCGGACGCGGGCCCGAAACCTCGGGGGCGGAGCCGGCCAAGCAGAGCGATCGAGTCAACGGCTGGCCCTTGTTCTACACTAGCCCCGACGCCATGAGCATCCTCTGGCCGATGTTCGTCAAACGCGAGGGAGCGAACGCCCTTTTCCCGCTCTACGAATCCATCAGACGAACGAACGGTCGGTCCCAGCTCTTTCTGGCGATGGAGGTCCTCGGAGCGGAATGGGGCGAGGCGTATCGCGCGAACCACGCGTTTCCCGTCTGGTTCTACAAGAACGACGCGGAACGCTCGTGCCGCCGGGCGGCTCTTCTTCCCCTCTTCTTTTTCGCGACCTCTCCCCGCGAATCCACCTTCGCGATTCCGGGTCTGTTCTTTCGCCACCGTGAGAAGGAGGCGCGCGCCCTGAACCTGCTTCTTCTCTCGGGCAAGTTTTCCAACAAGAAGGGGCACGGGAACTATCTCTTGCCATTCTGGTTCTACGCGACCGACAACGCCCTGCGTCGCTTCTACTCGATTCCCTACAGTTCCGTGTCGGGTCCGGACGAGGAATGGCGGTCGGTCTTCGGACCCGTGTACGTTTCGAATCGCGGAGGAGAGTGGGTTTCGCGGTCGATACTCTGGCCGTTTTCTCACTTCTGGCATTCGCCCCGGAGTCGAGGCCACATGTTGCTGCCCCTCTACTCCTGGAAGCATTACGCCCAAGGCGGCACCATGTTTAACAGTCTCCTCTTCAACCGGCGCCGGAGCGAAAACAAGGAACTCCTCAACTTCGGCGGACCCCTCTACTTCACGAGCCGAGACAACGAGAGCCGCTATCGGGCCTTTCTCTGGCCGTTCTATATGGATTGGGTTTCGCCGACCTCGTCCGGGCGACTGCTGATCCCCCTGTTCGCCGATTGGAGGAACGACGCAACGCGGACGATCGCGAGTCCTTTGTTCTTGCGCAGATGGAAAGCGGACGAAAGTCAACGGCTCTTCCTCTCGCCGCTCTGGAGTCGGGGCAAATCGGGCGACGAGGAATGGACCAACTGGGCGATTCTCCTCGCCAACTTCTCGAAGACCCCGAAACGCTCCGACTACTCGTTTCTGGCCGACTCGCTCCACGTCCGGCGCGACAAGACCGAGGGGCCGAAGGTCTCTTTCGGCGCGTCGGTCATTAAACTGATTTGGGCCGACCGATATGGGTTCGCGTCTCCCGCGATCGGCCACCGCAACACCTTGCCGGGCGACGGGAGCGTCGAGGCGATGCGCGGAGCGGCGCGCGCGGGACGCGAGGCGGGTGCGAGGAGCATTCGCAACCCGAAACGCTGGACTCACATCCTCATGGCGCTGAACTGGGGCCGTCGGCTGGCCGGAACCGACGGCGGGGCGCCGGTCGTGAGAAGCCACTTCATGTTCTTCCCGCTGTTGAGCCATTACGAATTCGTGGGTAACTCCAGGCGCACGCACGAATCCAACGTGCTTTTCCTTCTCTGGAACAGTCGGCGCGAAACGACGGGCGAAGCGCCGGGAGGCCCTGTCGCGACGGTCCGCCACCGACTTCTCCGAAAAGCGTTCGACTATGAGCGGGTCGGGTCGCGCACCTCGGTGGATGCGTTCCCCTTTGTCGCGATCGACGCCGATCGGGCGACGGACACCGGCCGATTCTCGTTCCTGGGTCCGGTCGTGAGCCGCCAGAGGGCGGGGGACCAGGTTCGTTGGCGGGTCCTGGGCATTCCGCTCGGCGAGCGGATCGAGTAGGGCGCGCCTCGGAGGGCCCGATCTTGCGAAGTCCTCGCGGAAGTCTTGCCAAACGGCGCGAAGTGTTGTAGGATGATTCTTGCCTCATGGAGATCCCTGGGAGTGACCCAGGTCTCGTCTCGAGCGGTTCCACCCGCGACCTTGTGTGGGGGCGTACCGGTTTCGACGGGGGTGATTGAAGGAGGCGTTGCAGGCCGGGGACGGTCACCGCGGGCCCCGTTATCAAGTGGTGGCACCTTATATAAACGGCGAAACACAACTCGCTATGGCTGCCTAACCAGGCAACCCGTCCTTGCGCGACATGCTCGTGGTCGTGCAAAGGGCGACAACCGACGAGCTGGCCCGACCGCCCCCACCCGGTGGCCTAGGGCGAGAAGCAACCGGGTTAGCCGCGGGCGACGCCTGTCGATCGGCATTTCCCAAGGCGAACCGAGCTGAAGAATAGACCGACTACGCCTGTAGACGCGCTTTCTGCGACATCTTCGGACGCGGGTTCGACTCCCGCCGCCTCCACTTGGAGACTCGTACAGAGAGTGGTTTTCCGAGCCGATTAACGCCTCATGGCCGCGCAGTTGCGCAAAGATTCCGAATGATTCCTATTGGAAGCCGACAGAAAATGCGGGATGAATCGGTACATCAGCGCGGCCACACCTGAATTCGGGGTGGGAAGAGGGATTTAGCGCCGCTGAGGGAAGTGACAGGCTTCATCTACCTGGGGTAGTGTTCGCACCGGCAGTTTACAGTATTGCCGCCAACGCGAGTATAGCCCAAGGGACGATGCCATGATAAGTCACTTCAAGTATCTGTACCATATGACTCATTATCGCAATCTAACGCGAATAATGCAGGAGGGAATTCTCTCTCACACGCTGGCGCACAAACTCCAGCTGACGGCGGCCGATGTATCGAGTCGAGTGGTACAAGCATGGCGACAGAAGAAACGAGAGCCCGTCTACAATCGCGTGATCCATGACTACGCGCCATTTTACCTGAATCCAAGGAACCCGATGTTGTATGTAAGACAGTATGTTCAGCATGCCGTGGTCATTCTCTGTGTAACGTCGGAAGTCCTCAAGAACCATCAATACGTACTGACTGACGGCAATGCGGCATCGAAAGAAACGGCGTTTTCGATCGATGAAAGCGTACTCAAGGACTCTCGGGAGGTCCTCGCGGCTGATGATTGGCGGGCCTATCCGGATGGCAAACGCAGACGATGCGCGGAAGTGCTCGTCTTTCCCAAGGTCGAACCCGAGTATATTCACCATGTGATCTGTCAGAATCAGCTGGTCGCGGACATTGCGCGCGTAATGACGGGCAGAACGGCATCTGTCGATCAGACTTTCTATTTTCCCGAGGCATGATTCCATGGGTCTCAAAGTCGTCCGTGGCGACATCTTCTCATCTCAATGTCAGACCCTCGTCAACACGGTCAATTGTGTGGGTGTCATGGGGGCAGGCCTGGCGCATGAATTCAAGCGGCGTTATCCCGGCATGTTCCGGGAATACCGGCAGCTTTGCAGCATGGGGAAGTTGGAGATCGGAACCCTTTGGATTTTCCGGGCGAATGACCGATGGGTGCTGAACTTCCCCACGAAGCAGCATTGGAGACAGCGCAGCCGGGAGGAGTATCTTCATTCCGGTCTGAAGGTCTTTATGGAGATCTATCGTCTTGAGACAATCGAATCCATTGCTTTTCCGCTCCTGGGGGCGCAGCTCGGCGGCCTTGCCCCACAACGCTCGTGGGAGATCATGGAGTCATATTTGGCCCACTGCACGATACCCGTGGAGGTTTATGTTCACGATGTCTGCCCGTTCGATTCTGGGCTGATTCGGTGAACCATGGCGATGCCTGAAGCGAAAAAGGAAATCCGAGTCAATTTCGCTTCCTTTTTAAAGGCTACCGGAGAATTCTCTTCGACGCACAATCGCCTTTATTCATGGGGGCATTCGCGGTTTTTCCAAAAAGAGAGCGAGTCCGTTCTGAGCGACGCTCCCTCCACCATTAACTTGAATGCAACCACGCTCTCTCGGGCAATCGGCCCGAGGGGGCGTTTTGCTATTTGGCCCTTTATTGGCGCAAAATCGTACAAAATCGCACAAAATCGGGGTCACAAAATCGGGGTCAGACTTACAGATTACAGTTTAGTTCGGATCGCTCCGTTCCGACTGAATCGATACTTCCGAACCGAGTCGCTCGAGAAACCTATTGCGATCGGCGTCCCGATCGTCGACCGAATGAGAAACATCCTTGCGGCCGTTGCCTCGCGAGGTCACGTGGCAAATAGCGCCTGGGTATTCGATTCCAACGGGACGCGGCATGCTCCAAAGACTATCCTGCATCTGACCGCACCCCATTCTTCGTACCACCCCGAGTGAGAGTTTTCTCCTCTTCTTCCTGCCAACCATTTCAGAGGGAGGACGGGGAT
>JAFGFN010000112.1 GCA_016931035.1 Candidatus Sumerlaeota bacterium | reverse complement strand
ATTCCTCGCCCCCACCGGTTTTACACCGGTGGAGCGATGGTTCTGCTCAAGTTGTGGAGGGTTCTTTTTCCTTCTCCCCCTCCTCTTCCTCCCTGCCGGCGGCTCTGGCCGCCGGCAGGGAGGAAGAGGAGGGGGAGGAAAGGGGGGTAATTCGCGCCGTTCTGGAGCATAATCAGCGCCCCGCCGACATAAAGTCGGTGGTGGCGTTCTCAAAATGGTGGGTTGCACCCCGTTCGACGACGTGAACGGGTTTTTTGTTTGAAATGCCCCGGCCTTCCGGTATTCTGCAGGCTCCGGAGCGTGGCGTGGGCCCACCGCCCCTCGGCGGCCGGTTCCGGCGGCGGCATCATGCAATCGAAATCGTGCGTTCATAGAACGAGAAGGTCTCGACTGGCGATATGAGCGAGAAGGTCATCATCATCGGAGCGGGAGCGGCGGGCTTGACGGCGGCGATCTATACGGCGCGCGCCGACCTGAATCCGCTTTGCTTCATCGGCCCCCAGACGGGCGGACAGCTCGCCGTCACCAACGACGTGGAGAACTTCCCCGGTTTCCCCGAGGCGAGGACCGGTCCCGAACTCATCGACCTCATGCGTCAACAAGCCGAGCGTTTCGGCGCGCGCGTGGTCTCGGAAACCGTGAGCGAAGTGGACGTGTCGAGTCGTCCGTTCCGCGTCGCGACCGAATCGGCCACTCACGAGGCCGAGGCGCTGATCGTCGCCACGGGCGCGTCGGCCCGCTGGCTCGGGCTCGAGAGCGAACGGAAACTGATCGGTCGCGGCGTGTCGGCCTGCGCGACGTGCGACGGGTTCTTCTTTCGAGACAAGGACGTGGTCGTGGTGGGCGGGGGCGACACGGCGATGGAAGAAGCGACGTTCCTGACCCGTTTCTGCGCCAAGGTGACCGTGGTGCATCGGCGCGACGAGCTGCGCGCGTCGAAGATCATGGCCGACCGCGCGACGAAGAACCCGAAGATCGCGTTCGCGTGGAATTCGGTGGTCGAGGAAGTCCTCGATCCCGAGGCGGGAAAGGTCACTGGCGTTCGACTGAGAAACGTCCAAACGGACGAGACGTCGGAGATGCGCTGCGACGGCGTTTTCATGGCGATCGGCCACGATCCCAACACGGGATTCCTCAAGGGCGCCGTCGAGACCGACGCGGGCGGCTTCATCCTATGTAAGGGCCGTACGTCCATGACCTCCATCCCCGGCGTCTTTGCCGCGGGAGACGTCGCGGACCCGCGCTACAAACAAGCCGTCACCGCGGCCGGGAGCGGATGCATGGCGGCGATCGACGCCGAACGGTTTCTGGAAGAAAACGAATGATCGATTTACTGGTTAGCCCAAGATTCGCCGACGTGGCGGGGTGGTTTCTCGGCTTCATCTGGCCGTTGGGCGGCCTGTTCGCCCTCTGGTATTGGCACCGGCGCCCCTCTCCTCACGCGCGCGTGATCCAGACGGTTCTTCTGTTCCTCACGGTCCTGGGGCCGTTCATCGTCGGTATGTGGTTCGTGTTCAACGCCGTCGTGGGGTGGCTCGGACTCGACAGCGTGGCCGCGCTTCTGGTCAACCTGGCCATCTTCATTGTCGCGGGCGTGGCCCTGGGCTTTGTCGTCCAGAGAGCCGTGAACACGTTCAAGACCTGATCGTCGCTTTCATCCTTCTTCCTTCGAGTGCTTCTCGACGATATCCGGACTCGCCTTCTGGACGGTCTTACACTTGGGATAGCCCGAGCATCCCAGGAACGGTCCGTGACGCCCCCGTCGAAGGACCATGGGCTTGCCGCAGTTGGGACATTTCTCGTCGGTCTCGACCGGCTTGGGGCGTGCCGGCGCTTTCGAAGCCGCGACGCCGAGCGCCTCGGCCTTCCCGCCTTCGAGGGGACGCGTATTGCGGCATTTCGGATAAGCCGAGCAGGCCAGAAAGGCCCCGCGCTTCCCCGTCTTGACGATCATCGGGGAGTTGCACTTGTCGCACACCTCTCCGGTATCGACCACCGCCTCGGCGACCGCTTTGCCGTCTCGCACTTCGCCGATATTCTTGGCGTTGCGACACTTGGGGAACGCCGAGCAAGCGAGGAACGGCCCGTTGCGCCCGGTTTTCACGACCATCTTCGCGCCGCATTTCTCGCACACTTCGTCCGTTTCGGGCGGCGCCTCCGCGGCGATCGCCTTGCCGTCGGTCACTTCGGCGATCTGGCGCACGTGCTTGCAGTCGGGGTAGTTCGTGCAGGAAAGGAAAGGCCCGTGCGGACCGCTTCTCGCCGTCATCGGCGCGCCGCATCGGTCGCACGTCTCGTCGGTCGAGGGCATCGGCTCGGAGACAATGTTGCCCTCCTCGTCGGTTTCGTAGGGCCGCGTGTTGCGGCACTCGGGATACTTCGAGCAGGCAAGGAAATGCCCGTTGCGTCCCCACTTGACCACCATCCGCGAGCCGCACTTCTCGCACTCGATGTCGGTTTCCTGTTCCTCGCCGCGCGGACTGCGCATCGAGCGCGAGGCTTCGTCGAGCCGCTTCTCGAAATCGCGGTAGAACCCCCCGAGAACGTCGAGCCAGGCCCGCTGTCCTTCCTCGATATCGTCGAGTTCCTTCTCCATGTTGGCGGTGAAGTCGATATCGAGGATCTCGGGAAAGCTCTCGATCAGGATCGACGTCACCATCCGCCCGAGGTCCGTCGGGCGGAAGTAGCCCTTGACGCGCGCCACGTATTCGCGGTTCTGGATGGTGGAGAGAATCGACACGTAGGTCGAGGGCCGCCCGATGCCGCGCCGCTCGAGCTCGCGGATGAGCGAGCTCATGGAAAAGCGCGGCGGCGGCTGAGTGAAATGCTGCTCGGGAATATAGGCGATGGGTTTGAGCGTTTCGCCTTCCGACACCGACGGGAGTTGCGAGGATGTTTCCTCGGCCACCGTTTTCTCTTCGTCTTCCTTCTCGTGCCCTTCCTCATAGACCGCCAGGAACCCGGGAAACGTGACGACCGAACCCGTCGCCGCGAAAAGGTACTTGCCGTCGCGCACGGGCGCCTCGATTCGCGTCCGTTCAAGTTCGGCGGGCCGCATCTGACACGCGACGAAACGGTTCCAAATCAGTTCGTAGAGCGCCTTCTGGTCGGCGCTCAAAAACGCCGCGACGCTCTCGGGCGGACGATCCAGAAGGGTGGGGCGAATCGCTTCGTGGGCGTCCTGCGCCCCCTTCTTCGAAGGATACGTTCGGCGCTGCGCCGGAAGATACTCGGCCCCGTAGCGCGAGCCGATAAACTCGCGCACCGCCTCGACGGCCGAATCGGCGATGCGGGTCGAATCGGTCCGCATATAGGTGATCAGGCCCACGCTCCCTTCGGCCCCGAGCTCGACCCCCTCGTAGAGCGCCTGAGCGACCCTGCTCGTGTGAGAAGGAGCGAAGCGCAGTTTGCGCGCCGCTTCTTGTTGGAGCGAGCTCGTGATGAACGGAGGCTGGGGCGAGCGCTTGTGGGGCTCCTTGACCACCGCGCCGACCGCGAGGCGCTCGGTCCGGACGGCCCTCACGATGGCGTCGGCCTGGTCCTTGTCGGGAACGTTCGCCTTCTTGTCGTCGATCTTCGCGAGTTTCAGACGGAACGGCGGCGGCGTGTCGGCCTCGACGTCGATCTCGACCGACCAGTATTCCTCGGGCTGGAAGGCCTCGATCTCGGCCTCGCGGTCGCACAGGAGCCGTACGGCGACCGACTGGACGCGCCCGGCGCTCAGACCTTGCCGGACCTTGCGAATAAGGAGCGGGCTGATCTTGTACCCGACCAAACGGTCGAGAATCCGTCGCGTCTGCTGCGCCATGCAGAGATTGTCGTCGATTTGACGAGGATTCTCGATGGCGGCGCGAACGGCCTTTTGGGTGATCTCGTTGAAGGTGGCGCGATGGATCTTCTCTCTAGGCGGATCGAGATACCGGACAATGTGCCAGGCGATCGCCTCGCCCTCGCGGTCGGGGTCGGTGCACAGATAGATGGCGTCGGCCTTGGCGGCGGCGGTCTTGAGGGCGCGGAGAACGTCTTTTCTCCCCGTCGCCACGTACTCGGGCTCGAAATCGTTCTCGATATCGACGCCGAGACCTTTTTCCGGCAGGTCCATGATATGACCCACCGAGGCCTGGACCTTGAACCCCTTGCCTAGATACTTCTCGATTGTCCGCGCCTTGGCCGGAGATTCGACGATCACAAGGTTCGTCGTTCCGCGCGCGACGCTGGAGGAAGGGGACTTGGCGGACTTCCGGGAATCGGTGGCGCGCGGCTTTTTCGATTGGTCGGGAGGGGGTTTGACCGCCTTTCGCGCGGCAGCCTTCTCGGTTGGGGGGGGGGCGGTTCGTTTCGTCATGGGCTTAGCCCTATAGTGAAAAACATGCGGGACCGTCAAGAAGTATTTTCTCCCAGCTTAGCCCAAGGCGACGGGAAAGGGAAAGAAAAGAACCGCGTGGCGGGGGTTTACTCGCGGGGAAAAGAGACTCCCTTTGGACCCGCAAAAGCCGAAGAAGAGAGACATCGAACGGGAACGGGATCCTGGGTGGAAGGATTCCCGCCGACTCCGAGAAAGAAGGTCCTTGCCTCGGGAGCGACCGGGTAGGAATCGTAAACGATCTCGGGCGCCCAAAGGCGCGTCGCCCCTCGAGCCAAGGACTCCCAATCGGGATTGACGTCGTCGGGTGTCGTGCGTTGGTAGAAAGTCGAGACCGGCGCTCGGGCGAACACGCACGCGCGATAATAATCGTAGCAGTACTCGTGATAAGCGTGCTGGAACAAGACGCGGTCGCCGGGCTCGACCCTGTCGGCCAGCCTTTTCGCCAAATCGCGGAAATCGTATCCGGTATCAACGTTGCGCCACAAGAAGGGGACGCCGGGCGAGGCCAGAACGCACGCCGCCGCAACCAAAACGGCCGTTCGCCCGCTCTTCTGGGGTATCCACGACGCGACGCGTACGCATCCTCCGGCGACGAGAACGGCGAACGGCGCCACAAAGAAGACGAGATAGCGGGCCGCGATCCAATGATGCTGCATTCGGGCGGAAACATAGAGGACGCCGATCCCTCCGACGAGCCACACCGCGAGCAGGAGAGGCAAGACAGCCCGGCGCCGGTCGCGAAGGACCGCGGCGATTCCGACAACGAGGAACGCCGCGAAGACCGGCCACACCCAGCTCGAGCCGCGCGCATCGTCGACCGAGAGCGTTCTGGCGAAAAACGCCAGAGTTTCTACCGAAACGACGCCCCAGAAAGCGGACAACGATCTCAACCACCATTCGTTCAGGCCGAGGCGCGACATGAAATGCGTTTCAATGTATCCAAGCGGAGGCTTGTCCAGGGGGACGGAGCGAAGGACGTCGCCGAGGCTCGGGTGGAGCGACGCCCGCACTTGCATCGCTTCGTCGAGCCAGAGCCCATGGCTCCCGAGCCCCGCCGCACGGACCGCAAGGGCGATCAAGGCGATGGATAGGAGCAGGCCGCCGCGTCTGTTCATCTAGTGTCCGCCTTGGAGTCGGGCGCCGATGTCCGTCCTAGGGTCTCCTACGATTCCGGAAACGCGACACGGTCCATCGCGCAACGTTTCGGTTCTCCCGGAGAGAAGGGGTCTAGCGCAGTCGTCGAAAGGTCTTGCCGGGTTCCTGCCGAATGAGGCCGCGCAATTCGAGACTCAGCAGGCTCGACATCGTCTCGCCTATCGCCGGAGCGGCCGCGCCCAACGTTTCGGTTATCGCGTCGATCGTCAATGGATCGAGCTGGAGCGCCTCGTAGACCGCCCGTTCGGCGTCGCTCAGGTCCTTCGGCACTTCGGGCAGCGCTCCCGGGGAGGGGTCTTCGAGCGCGGGCAGGTTTGTCAACAGCCCGCGGAGCTCGGCGTGCAGATCGAGGAGAACGTCGCGACCCGAGGTCGCGAGCCGCGCCCCCTCTTGAATCAGTCGGTTCGTGCCGACGCTGTTCGCTCGGCCGATGTCTCCCGGAACGGCGAACACCGAGCGGCCTTCGTCCAGGGCGTGGCCGACGGTGATTTGCGTCCCGCTCGTCGCCCCCGCTTCCACGACGAGGACGCCGAGACTCAAGCCCGCGATGATCGCGTTGCGCTGAGGAAAGCTGCCCGCGTCGGGCAACGCGTCCATCGGCATCTCGCTGATCACCGCGCCGTGGGCGACGATCTCGTCGGCCAGCGCCCGATGCTGCGCCGGATACACGCTCGCGAGCCCGCAACCCATCACGGCAAAGGTGCGTCCGCCCGCGTCCAGAGCGGCGCGGTGCGCCACGCTGTCGATGCCGATGGCCAGGCCGCTGACGACGGTGACGCCGGCCTGGGCGAGTTCGCGCGCGATCGTTTCGGCCGCTTCTCGTCCGTAGCGCGACATCTTGCGCGCCCCGATCACGGCGACGGCCGCTTCGTCGACGGGCGAGAGCGCGCCTTGGTAATAGAGAAGAGGCGGCGGACAGGCCATCCGCGCCAGATTCGCGGGATACGTTTCGTCAAGGATGGATACGAGAGAAACGCCGTGCGCCTCGATCCGTTCGAGTTCCGCGTCGACGTCGGCGTACTCGCGCCAGTTCAGGATCGAATCGGCGGCCATCGTCCCGATGCCCTCGACCTCGAGAAGCGTCTCGCGCGACACGCTAAGAACATTGTCTGGAGAACCGAACCGCCGCACGAGGGCGTTGAGACGCCCTCGGCCGATGTCGGGGAGACGGTGCAGGATCAGCCAGCTTCGGTAGGCGTCGAGGCGCGTCATACGCGGCATGGGCACCATGTTCACGAGGTTCGGGCGTTCCGCCCGCCCGCCCCTTCGTCTTCGCAGGGGGGTGTCGCCGTTACTCCTTGCGCGTTTGCAGCAAACCGACCTCCATCACCATGGCGCGCTCGCCCGCATCCTCGCATTTGACGCCAAAAACGATGTTGTTGTGACGCGCATAGGAGAAGACGCCCTCCTGCCTGATCGCATCGCTTCCTGAAGGGAGTGCCCTCGTCCACTCCTCCCAGACGCGGATCATATCCTGCGCTTGCGCCGTGTTCGGGAACATGGTGATAAAAACGTATATGGGGCCGTGACCCTTCAGGTACTTGAAGCTCATCGTGTGCGGGTTGCTTCGGATTTGGTTCCCGAAATCGAACGCCTCGATATTGGTGTATTTCTTGTAAACGAACTCCCGCTCGACTTCCTGCTTGTCCTCGAGAGGATAGTCTTGCACCTTGTTATAGCCGATCGGCATGGCGACGATGCGGTCCGTCGCGCCGTCGTTTCTCTCCCTGATAAACTGATCCCACTCCTGGTAGTCCAAGCCTCCGGCCACGGTCCGGCGCAGGATGGAGCGCACGAGCTGGTACACCTTCCTCGTCGACGGGTTGTTGTTCAGAGCGTCGTAGCTCCACAACCCCATCATCGGTCCGATCACCATGACGGCGAGGACGACCGCCGCGCCCACGGCCCATTGGAACTTCGGGCTCCCGACGCTGTGGCGGACAAACGCGACCCCTTTGTCCTGGAAGACCTTCACGCTATGGTTGAACTGACTGACCTTGGCCAGCTTGTCCACGTCGTCCTGCAACACGCCGATCGTGTCGTTGATGAGGAGATAGGCTTCGTGCCATTCGATCTCCATCCGCTTGACCTCGGCGGGACTCATCTTCTTGATCGTCCGCAACAGGATGCAACGCTCGATCACGTTGATGACCGACTGCGCCGTGGCGGTCTCCTCGCGACCGCGGGAGGGAATGGAATCGAAGAAAGTGTCGTGAAGAATAGCGACTTCGCTCTTGAGTTTGAGGAACTCCGCTTCGTCCTCGGGAGTCGGATTCCCCCCCTTGCTCATCTCGCGCATGTAGCCGTGAAATCGCTGCCAGAGATGGAGCAGCTTCTGACAGCTCTCCAGGCGGAAGTTCAGTTTCGGATCGATCATCTCGTCAATCCCTCCCTTAGTCGGAAGCGCGTCTTGCTTCGCCGTGCGAATCGACGACCTGCGGCCGTCCTCCCACGAACCGACCCTCCACCGCCCATGGTCGATGCGCCGGTCCGCCCCACGAGGACGAGATCCATCCAAAACGAAAAGCCCGACGCCCCAGCACGTAGTCTCTTCTAACACAGCCCCCCACAACGGTCAACAGGCAAAGTGTCCGGGACAAGCGGCCGGGTGCGTCCTGGAAATCTGAACCGCACGAGCCCGGGTTTCTCACGAAGACAGGATGTGACGAGGATTCATCGCTGGTCTTGCCGGTGTTGGTGGGATCGGGAGGAATGTCTGGCAATACAGCTCGCAAACGTCATTCATCGAAAGCGCCATCGGGATCGGAATCGCTGTCGAAGAGCCAAAAAGAACCGATTCCGATTTCGATCCCGACAGCGATCCCGTCGGAGACGGCAGATGGAGACCGTTCTCCTGAGGCCGTCGCGCCCGTCGCGCGCCTCTCACTCCGTGCGTTGCCCCGCCACCAAGGCCGCGCCCAGGGCCCCCGTGAACTGAGGATCGGGCGAAACTTCGACCGGACGCCCGAGGGCGCGTTCAAGCGCGTCTTTCATCCCCGGGACGAGCGCGACGCCGCCCGTGAAAACGACCGGTTCGGCGACGTTCCGCCCCGCCATCCCCGCGACGCGGCGCGCGATCGAGTCCTGGACCCCCGCCACAATGTCGCAGGACGACGTCCCCGACGCGAGAAGACCGACAATCTCGCTTTCGGCGAAAACGACGCACACGCTGCTGATCGAGGCGGGCTTTTCGCTCCGCGAGGCGAACTCGCCCAGGTCGTCGATCCCCACACCCAGCCGCTGAGCCACCACTTCGAGAAAGCGGCCGGTTCCCGCGGCGCAGCGATCGTTCATCGCGAAGTCCCGCACGCGCCCAGCGCCGTCGAGACGGATCAGTTTGCTGTCCTGCCCGCCGACGTCGATGACGGTGTGCGAGTCGGGTCGCAGGTGCGCGACGCCTTGCGCCTGACACGTGATTTCGGTCACCGTCGTCCGGGCGAAGTCGATCCGGTTGCGTCCGTAGCCCGTGGCCACCGTTCGAGCGACGTCGCCGGGCGCGAGAGCGTTTTCTTCCAAGAGCCGAGCGAAGAGATCGCGGGCGAGTTCGTTCTGTTGCACGCCCTGGTCGGCAATAGCGCGGGCGACGACGCAGTCCGCCTCGGCGTCCCACAAGACGATCTTGATCGAGCGCGACCCGGCGTCGACGCCCGCGTAGAGACTCATGACGCCCCCCGTTGCCGAACGGTCTCGAACAGGGCCTCGACCCGGACGGCGATACGCGCCGAATCCGACGGCGAGTAGTCGGTCTCGATCCGCAGATACGGAATCCCCAACTCCTCTTGCGCGAGTCGTCTGATGTAGTGCGACTCGACGTCGTAGGTCAGACACGCCTGCCAGACGAGATCGACGACGCACTGCGGACGGTACTCGTCCGCCAGACGACGCAGCAGGTCGCGCCGCGCGCTGTTTGGGGTCATCACCGAGCAAGGCAGGCGCAGATACTTCTCGGCGAGCGCGCGGAGCGGGTCGTCCGTTCCTTCGGCCACGTCGTCGACGATCGGTTTGAGTCCCGTGCAATTCTCCATGCAGACGACGAGCCCTCCGTGGCCCTCGACGAGGTCGAGCACGCGCTCCGCGCCGTGGGGCAGCGGAACCCCCGTCATCAGGACGCGCACTCGCTTCTCGGCGCCGGTGGCGGGTTTGGCCGGGGCGAACATCGCCAGAGCCTTTTCATACTGCTCGATATCGGCGGCGATGCACGAGATGCTGCTCTTGAGATCGAGAAGTTGCCGCCCCGTGAGGGGCGGTCCGTCGGACTTCATGAGCGAGGCGATCTCGCGCCGCAGTCGGCGTTCCCGGTTCATTTCGACGATGGCCCGCTCGATCTTCTCGTTCGAGATCGCGACGCCGAACCGCGTTTCGAGCTCGGTCTTGAGGCCCTGCATTTCGAGCGCCCATCGTTCCAGCGCCGCCGATCCGTCCTCCTTCTGAGGGAGTTCCAGAACGTACATCGGTTTGCGTTCGGCCATCAGCTCGTACATCTTCTTCTTGCCGTCGCAGGTGGTTTCGGCCACGAGGAGATCGGCCATTTCGAGAAACGGATTGGAACCCTGGACCATGTAGCCGTAAGTGGACTTGATGAGCGGGCAAAGGTTCGTCGGCAAGATCTCCTCGGCGGCGGAAATCGTCTTGTCCGAGCCGCCGCACAAGCAGATCGGGACGGCGCCCGCGGCCATAATGAGCTCGCGCGGCGTGTATTCGCACATGATGCCGACAATCGGGCGGCCTTCGGATTTAGCCTTTTCGGCATACTCGAGACAATGCGGAATCATCCGGCCAAACCACGTGAGCGGACACGCCGCCGGGTCGGGGCCCGAAGCGGGCGGCCCCAAAGCGGGCTTCGACGACCCGCAACAGCCTGTCGCGGCGGGCGGGGGAGTCGCGGCCGAGCCGCACGAGGCAGCCGCGGGCTTCTTGCCGCCACAACTCGGTTGAGAAGAGCTCGTCATGAACGTGAACCTCCTGGAATTCTGGATTCTCAGAATCGGGATTCGGGCGCCGGCGCCCCGGTCAACACATCGGTTGCCGAAGGGCCGGCGTCCCGCGGCTCGCATCGTTCGCCGTGCGAGCGCAAGACGCGGTCTGAATTCCAGGAGCGGTCGTGGGGAAGAGGGGGAACCGGTTCGTGGAGCGGAAGAGATCTAGCAGATCGGGAAGTCGGTTCCGGGCTCGCCCGGGATCCGTCGGCGGATCAATCTGTCTGGGTGGAGATTCCGCCCGAGGTCCGCGGCCTGGCATTCAGCCTTCTGGGTGTGGCCATCCCATGTGGCCGATGAACCCGGGCCTCAGCCATACTCGAAAGAGCCGCGCGCCGGGTCGGCCGAGACTTTGCGGCCGGGCTCTCCCGCGATTCTCCACTCTCCTTCGGACGAAGGGACCCAACAGGGTACTGACTCAACCGACCGAGAGGCGTCGGTCGGCGGCTCGAACGTGGGGAAAAACAGCTCGCTTCCATCGCAGAACGGAACTTCCGGCACGGCCGGGCGCGAGGCGGGCCCGTGCGTGTCGCCGGCCGTCGAAGGCGGCGCGTGGCACGACCACAGATCCGTCACCAGACGGTCCGTCGGGCCGGTCGGTTTCGAGCGTTTCATGATTCGGAGCGCTTTCCAGCCGGGAAGACGTTCTGCACGGTCTCCCCGTAGTTTGGATTATGAACACACGAGGGCACTTTCGGCAAGTCGAGAAATGCGGAAAGTGGCATGGGCATCCTGCCCATGGTCCGAAGTGGCATGAGCATCTTGCTCATGATGCGCGGCGCCTTGCGCCGCGGAACTCACGGGCGAGACGCCCGTGCCACCCTTCGCCTTCTTCTTCATCCGCGTCCATCCGTGTTCATCTGCGGCGAAGATTCTTCTCAATCCTCTTTTTGGCCGCGGATGAACACGGATGAACGCCGATACCCAGTCGAAGAAAGGACGGTGCCCCTCCGTTCCCGGCGATAACTGCTCACCGATGACTGTTGACCGCTTCCGGGCGTCGCCTCTCTCTCCGATTCCGGTTCACGCTCCCGAAATCGGAATCGGTAAGCCTGTCCCTCCTTCATGCCCCTCCCACACCTTGGAGCGTGTGTGAGAAGGCTCTGAGCGCTGAAAGCGCGACATATTAGAGTCCAGGGCAAGCGAGCGTAGCGAGCGCCGCCCTGGGTTTATCGGGTTTCTTTCTATCGCGCTGGCGCGTTTCCCGCCGCTTTTCGCAGGAAACGTGACAGCGCGGCATCGGTGCTTCTCACACGCCCTCTGAGACTCCGGGGACAGCCGAAGTCTTGGGGACCCGTGGCGCCTTGTCTTGGACAACTCCTTCGAGAAGCGCTATGGTAGGTCGTCGTGAAAGAGCGAGACTCGACGAGAAGAGAGGACCCGCAGATGTCGTCATCGCCCGGTATCGAAACCACAGACGGTATGGAAACCACGGACAAGGTCCGCAACTATCTCAAATTCCTGCGCGACGCGGGGTTCCTCTATCTCGTCCCGTCCGAGAAAGCCGAGAAAGCCGCCGCGTCGGCCCGCCAGCGCGCGGCGAAACTCGAGGAACTGCGCGCGCTCACGAGTCAATGCACACGCTGCAAGCTCGCCCCGAGTCGCCGCCACGTCGTCTTCGGCGAGGGGAACCCCGACGCCGATCTCGTTTTCGTGGGCGAAGCCCCCGGAGGCGAAGAAGACGTCCAGGGCCGCCCCTTCGTCGGGCGGGCGGGCAAGCTGCTCGACCAGATGATCGTGGATGCCGGTTTGAGGCGCGAAGACGTTTTCATCTGCAACGTCATCAAGTGTCGCCCCCCGGGCAATCGCGACCCGGAGACCGACGAGATCGAGTCGTGCGAACCCTATCTCATCGCTCAGCTCGAGCTCATCCAACCCCGCGTGATCGTCACCCTGGGGCGTTTCGCCGCGCACACGCTTCTCAAGGTCCAGACCCCGATCGGCAAGCTCCGCGGCCAGGTCTACTTGTACCAGGGAATCAAGCTCGTCCCGACGATTCACCCCGCCGCGGTCCTGCGCAACATCAATCTCCGCGGCGACGTCGAGAAAGACCTGCGCCGCGCCGTCGAGATCGTCAACGAGTTCAGAACGTGATTGCGAGTCGAAACGCATGACGCAAGGTTCGGGCTGGACAGCGTCTCTCGCCCGGCGGTGGGAGGAACCGGCGGGTTATCGTCAGGTGTTGGCGATGGCCGTGCCGCTCGTGTTGAGCACCGGGTCCTGGAGCATCCAGCACTTCGTGGACCGAATGTTCCTGTGCTGGTATTCCCCCGACGCGATGGCGGCCTCTCTGCCTGCGGGGCTTTTCTGCTTCACCCTGATCTGCTTCTTCATGGGCACGGCGAGTTATGCCAACACGTTCGTCGCCCAGTACCACGGATCGGGTCAACCGCGCCGAGTCGGCCCCGCCGTCTGGCAGTCGATCTACTTCGCGATCGCCGCGGGACTGATCCTCCCTCTTGCGATTTCGCCGGCGCGCGCCGTGTTCGCCTTCGCGGGACACGCCCCCGCGATCCAGGATCTCGAATTCCGCTATTTCCGGATTCTCATCCTCGGATCGTTCTTCACGGTCTACACCGCGGGCGTATCGAGCTTCTTCACCGGCCTCGGACGCAACTGGCCGGTCATGTGGGTCAACATCGGGATCACCGTCGTCAACCTGACGCTCGACTACGCCCTGATCTTCGGCCACTGGGGAATGCCCGAAATGGGGATCGAGGGCGCGGCCTGGGCCACGGTCGTCGCCAACGGCCTCGGCTCGCTCGCCTTCACCGTTGCCGCGTTCTCCCCGGCCAACGAACGCCGGTTCGCCACCCGAAGCGGGTGGAGGTTCGACCGAGGGCTGTTCGCCCGTCTGATGCGCTACGGCGCGCCGAGCGGCGCGCAGTTCGTTCTCGACATCCTCGCGTTCACCGTGTTCATCTTCCTGGTCGGCCGCATCGGCACCCTCGAACTCGCGGCCTCGAACGTCGCGTTCCAGATCAACACCCTGGCGTTCATGCCGATGATCGGGTTCGGCATCGCGTGCTCGACCCTGGTGGGTCAACGCCTGGGCGAGAATCGCCCCGACCTGGCCGCGCGCGCCACCTGGTCGGCGTTCCACCTCACGTTCGGATACATGGCGACGGTCGCGGCGGCCTACGTCGTCGCGCCGTCGATCTTCATCGACCCTTTCGCCGCGAAGGCCGATCCCGAAGCGTTCGAGGCCACGCGCCGCCTCGCCACGACGATGCTGTACTTCGTCGCGGCCTATTCTCTTCTCGACACGATGAACATCGTCTTCTCTTCCGCCCTCAAAGGGGCGGGTGACACGCGCTTCGTCATGTTCTACTCTCTCGGTCTCAGTTGGACCCTCTTCGTTACGCCCACCTACTTTCTGTGCACCGTCCTGGGCGGCGGGATTTACGCCGCGTGGGGCGTCATGACGCTCTACATCAACGTCATGGGTTTGGGATTCCTTGTGCGATTCCTCGGCGGCAAGTGGCGCTCGATGCGCGTCGTCGAGATCCCCGCGCCGGGAATCGTTCCGCCCAGCCTCCCCGAAGCCCCGACGGCGGAGGTCGACTTGTGAGCCCGACCGGTCTCAAACGTCGAGAAGACGTGCGTTGCGGCGTCACGCGGTCTGCGCCGGGCGGAAATCGACGAGGTTGAGCTCGACCGAGCGGTTGCCTTGCCATACGTTGATCTTGGGGGTCGCGGCGATGTCGAGCCGGTCGGCGTGCTCGACGATCTCGTCGTAGCGATGGGCGAAGCTGAAACCGATGGCGCCGATCCAACCCGCCGAGCGATTCGTCCCATCGTCTTGAGCCAGACGCAGTCGCAGGTGGCGGTCCTTGACGATTCGCGGCGCTTCGACCAGACGGCAACCGCGCAGAACGACGACGGGCGTCGGATTGCCTTCGCCGAAGGGGTGCATCCGCCCGATTTCTTCGAGCGCTTCGAGGGTGAGTTCTTCGACGCGCGCGTCCGTGTCGACCGCCAGGCGCGGCTCCATGTCTTCGGGCGAGTATTCCGACTCGACGTGGTCGATCAGCGCGCGGCGCAGGGCGGGGATGCGGTCCGCGGGGAGCGAGAGGCCCGCGGCCATCTTGTGTCCCCCAAACGTGTTGAGAAGCTCCGCGCAGCCGCTCAAAGCGCCGTGGAGGTCGAAACGGCCGATCGAGCGAGCCGATCCCTTGGCGATGCCGCTCTCGATGCTCAAGACGAACGCGGGATGTCCGAACCGCTCGACGAGGCGCGAGGCGACGATACCGACGATGCCCGCGTGCCAATTGGGTCCCGAGACCACGAGGACGGGATCGTCGAGCAGGGTCGAGCCCTCGATCGTCTCCATGACTTCGAAGAAGACCTCGTTCTCCATCTTGCGGCGATGGTCGTTGAGCTCGTCCAGGAAACGGGCCAGGTCCCAGGAACGCGTTTCGTCTTCGGTCAAGAGGAGCTCGAGGCCCGCCTGCGCCTCGCCCGTGCGACCGGCGGCGTTGAGACGCGGACCGAGGAGGAAACCGACGGTTTCGCCGTCCATCGCGCGCCCGTCGATACCGAGCATCTGGATCATCGCCTGGAGACCTTGTTTGCGCGTGTTGGCCAGGGTCTGAAGACCGTACCACGCCAGAACGCGGTTCTCGCCCTGGAGCGGGACGATATCGGCGATCGTGCCCAGAGCGACGAGATCGAAGTGCGACTTGAGAAACTCGCGCGATTCCTCCGGATCTTTCCCCAGATGCCGGCTTAGGGCGTGCGCGAGCTTGAACGCCACCCCGACGCCGCTCAACCCCTTGAACGGATAGGGACAATCCCGACGGTTGGGATCGACCACGGCGACGGCGGCCGGAATCGTGTCGCCCGGCTGGTGGTGGTCGGTTACGACCACGTCGATCCCAAGCGAAGCGGCGTGGGCGACCTCATCCACGCAGCCGATGCCGTTGTCCACCGTGACGATGAGACGCACGCCGGCCGAGTGGAGTTGATCGACCCCCTTGCGGCTCATGCCGTACCCCTCGTTGAGGCGATGGGGAATATACGGGAGCACCTCGACCCCGAGCCAGCGGAAGAAGCGCACCAAGAGCGAGGTGCTGGTCATCCCGTCCACGTCGTAGTCGCCGTAGACGCCGATCGTCTCTCTCGCCGAGAGCGCCCGGGCGATCCGATCGACGGCGCGGTCCATGTCGCGCATGAGAAACGGGTCGTGGAGCGAGGCGAGAGCCGGATGGAGGAAGGCCTGGACGCTCGCCGGATCGGAAAGATCGCGCGCGGCCAGGAGACGGGCGGCCAGGGGCGTCAGGCCCAGATCGCGCGAGAGATCGAGAGCGGCGTTCTCAGGGACTCGGGCGGAGTCCCAGCATTTCGAGAACTGGGCCCGTACGCGGCGGAAACTCATGGAACACGACGTTTTCGAGTGTTCTGCATCCCCTCGAAGGCGGCGGGGCGACCCCAAGCGACCCCGCCCGCGCGAAAGAAGAGCGACCGAATCGTCACAACCCGGCAACTGACGAGCCTAGGGGCGGGGCGAGGCGTTGTCAACCGCAAAACGGGTCGCGCAAAGGCCCTGGCCCTTCCGAAGCCTCACGTCCGGGAGGGGTGGAAGATTCGGGCCTGGCCGCCCGAAGTCGGAAAGGCACAAGACCGGGAAAGGGAGGCGCTTTTTCCTTGACCGCCTCGCGGGAAACATGCGAAAAGATGCAACGCCCCTGAAGAACCTTGAAGTCTGATGAAAGTTCACATGTTTCCGAGAGAAGAAGCGGAGTCGTTCCCTCTTTTTGACGGATCGATCGAGAGATTCCCTGAGGAGCGAGATACTTATGGACAAACATCGACTGACTCCAACCGTCGTTCCGATTCTTCTGCTAGCGATTCTGTGCGTCGCCGGCGCCACCCGTGCGAGCGCCGAGGATACCTACTCCCTGACCTTCTCTCAGCTCGCGATCGGCGCGTCGTCGGGCTCCTCGGCTCACTACGCGGTCGACGACGTGCTCGCGGTCGGCGTCTCGGAAACGGTGCCGCAACACAGCGCGACCTATTCGCTCACGAATCCGATGGCGTCGGGTCAGCCCGCGAACAGCGGCGTGGCCGTCTGCGAAGGGTCCACCCTGCAGCTGGCGTGGACCGAATTGGACAAACCCACCGGCGCCCTGGGATACGACGTCTACCGCAGCGCAACCGGGCTGCCCGATTCCTACGCGAGGGTCAACGGCGAATGCGTCGCTCCCGCCTCCTACGACGACTCGAGTCTACCGGTGGGAACGTACTACTACATCGTCTACCTCGTCGACGCCTACGATCGTCCCGAGCAATGGACCGGGTCCTTCTCCGGGAGCGTCGCGGACACCGCCGCCGGGGCCCGGGCCCAATGGATGTTGTACGAATGAGAGAACTCGCGACCCGCCGGCCGGTTCCACGCCGCGGGTCAAAGGAGATTGTCGAGACAAGATCAGAACCGGTTTCATAACCTCTTGCGCGCTGAAAGCGCGCAATACTACAGCCTGGGGCAGAGCGAGCAGAGCGAGCGCCGCCCCAGGTTTCCGGGGCGTTCTGAATACGCTGGCGCGTCTTCTTGCCCGGCAAGAAGCGTGACAGCGCCGACCTCGAGGCTATGAAACCGGTCTAGATAAAGACGCCAAGAGCGCGTTCATTTCGCAAGGGGGACATCATGAAAAAGACTCATGTCGGACTCATTCTCATCCTGGCGCTCGCCATGGCGGGCGGCGGCTGGGCCCAGGAAGTCGAGTTCAACTACAACGGCCGGGTCAAGACCCAGGGACAGCCGTTCGACGGCACCGGGATGTTCAAGTTCTCGCTCGTGTCGAAGACCGCCGACCTCACCTTCTGGGCCAACGACGGCACGTCGCTCGACGGCTCGGAACCCACCACCCACGTTCTGGTCGCGGTCCAGAACGGGTTCTTCAGCGTCGACATCGGCGACACGGATCTCGACGGCATGGCGTCGCTCGACGCGAGCCTTTTCAACGGCGACGAGAAGGTTTACCTGCGAACCTGGTTCAACGACGGCACGCACGGATTCGAGGTTCTGAGCCCCGACCGCAAAGTCGCCAACCCCGCGCTCCTGGGCTCGCAGAGTTTCCACGAGATCACGCTGTACGTCAACACGACATCGGGAGACGACCGTTATTCGGGTCTGCAATCCAACAAAGCCAAGAAGACCATCCAGGCCGCGTGGGACGCTCTGCCCCCGCTCATTCGCAGGGACGCGATCATTTACGTGTACGGCGGGACCTATCGTGAGGACGCGTGGCTTACCGGCAAGACTCTTCTCGACAACGCGACCATCACGATCACCAAAGACCCGGCGTCGGCGAGCGACGTCCTCGTCTCCGGCGCGGACGAGCCCGCCACAACCACGATTGTCCGAAGCGGCTTCACCCTTGTGGGTCAGAAGAACGTGGCGGTCAGCGACATCGACTTCGAGTATTGCGGCGCGGCCATCAAAGCCGAGAAGGGCTCCACTTTGGTCGTGAGCGACTGCAACATGACCGATTGCGGATCGTACGGCCTCTACGTCTCCGAGATGTCGAGCGCCGAAGCGACGCGGCTCACGATCGCGCGCGCCATCTGGACATGGCAGTGGGGTGTGCGGGTCACACGCAGCTCGTCGGCGCGCCTCGACTCATGCACCATTTCCGATTACTCCACGTGTGGCGCGACCGTTACCTATCTTTCCGAGCTGTACGTCAAGGACACAACCGCCACCAACGCCTACTCTGGTTTCTCGGCCGGCGCCCTTGGCTATGTCAATTTCATTTCCGGCACGGGGAACAACCACGCGACCAACTGCACTTACGGTGTTCGTGGGACAACGAACTCCGTCGTGGACGGCGCAAACGACTATGTGGTCTTCTCCGGCTGCGGAACCGACACCGACGCGGCCACGGGGGCTGTATTCTACCACTGATGCGGTGAGACGGTCCTGGGCCGAACACCGAGGGTCAGCGCAACGCTGACCCCGGTTGTTGTGCGCGCGAACGACTGCGTGACTTGCAGAGGATTCCCCACTCGCGTCCTCCGAGAATCTGTGTGCGTTTCGCAAGGTCTTGCGATTTCTTCCCACTCCTGATACTGCTGATGAGACCTTTCGTCGTGCGGGTGTTTTGTTCACCGCGCGCTGGTAGTCTCGCCGCAGGGCAGGAAGAGACAGACGTGTCGCTCCGTCAAGTCGCAAGCACCCGGATTCCGGAACCGATCAAGAGGGGCGTCAGGCCTCTCCTTCGAGCATTTCGAAACCCTCCTGAACGGCAACGCGCGGTCATCACCGAACCGAACGGCAGACTCCGACCGGGCGAAGGGCCGCTGACGTTTGTGGTCGGCGTAGGTCCCCGGTTCGATCAGAACGTCCCGAACGCCATGATGACGTGTCGGATGGGGTTCTGCCGGGCGTTCGAAGAGATGGGGATCCCCTATCTCATCGTGGACGTGCGCGACCTGGTTCGCGTTTTGCCGACGGTCCCCAATCCCTTTGTGTGCATCTTCGGGTCGGATTTCGACGTCATCGATCGCCGGACGGTTCGTCTGCTCAAGCGCCATCCGTTGTTCGTATGGGTCAACCCGTGGTTCAAGGGGAGCGACGCATTCTTCGCGCAACACAATCTGGACCCGACGATTTGGACGTGGACCGATCAACACTTGAGGAAGATTCTGGATTCCGAGCCGGGGTTCGTTTACACTGCGACCGTATCGAAGGGGCTCGGTTTCTTCGAGGAATGGGGCAATCGCGGACTGAAGGTGGTATCGCTTCCGCTCGCGTGCGACGCGACGCTTTACAGCCCGTCGGCTCCCATGCGCCCGGAGTTCGAGGGTGTGCGCATGGCGTTCGTGGGGGGATACTGGGAATCGAAAGGGCGCCAGATCGACAAGTACCTTCGTCCGTTCGAAGCCGAACTGACGATCTACGGTTACAGTCCGTGGCCCTATCGGGGTTACCGGGGGATGTTGCCGAGAGACGCCGAGCCGTCGCTCTACCGTCAGGCGCGGCTGTCTCCCACCATCAACGAACCGACGGTGCGACTGCTGCACGGCCAGATCAACGAACGGGTCTTCAAGGTCCTGGGCTGCGGCGGCGCCACGGTGGTCGATGCCGTGCCGGCGTACCGGGAACTCTTCACCGAGGAGGAGTTGCCGATCCCGCAGGATGAGCGCGAGTTCGTCGAAATGGCGCGCGAACTGCTGCGCGATCCGGTTCTTCGAGAGGAGCAGGCGCAGCGCGGTCTTCGGGCGGTCACGAATCGCCATACGTATGAGGATCGCGCTCGCGTGGTTCTCGACCGGCTCGGATTGGGGAAACCGGCCGAACGCGCGAGCGACAAGAAAGATGACTCTGTTCATCGTCACGCCTAGCTATATCGACTCTCCCGCTCGCGCCGCGTTTGCCCGCAAGTCGATCGAATCGCTGCGCGAAGCCATCGGGCCGGACTATGAACACATCGTGGTGGACGACTATCCCCGCCCGAGAGGATTCTTCTCGAAATGGAGGATCGATCCGGAATTCCGCGACGAAGCCGAGAGAATCTATGATCGGCCCCGCACGACTCTCATCCGCCGCCGGGGCGGAGGAAGCGCCTCGGCCGTCTTGCGCGCGCTGCGCGAGGCGCGCGCGCGAGGCGCACGGTACGTTTTCATCCACCTCGACGACAACGTCTATGTTCCGATTCTCGGAAGACTCGTGGACCGCGCGATCCGGGCCTTCGAGCGCGATGCCGACTTGGTCAAGGTGCGGGTGGCCGGTTACCCGATTCTCTGGGGAGAGTGCACGCCGGAACTCGGCAACCAGACTTGTCTCTCGATCCAGAAGGACTCCGTATCGTTCGACCGTATCGTGCTTCAACCGACACGCTACGAGGATTTCACGCTCTGGTGGGCCGACTTGTCGGAAGACATGAAGGGAGACCGATCGTATCCGATCGTTCTATGGTCCGCGATTTACCGCGTGGACTTCCTGGAGCGCGTGCTCACATATCGCCGCGCCCTGGCTCGCGGCACACTGGCCGACGTAGAGCGATACTTCATGAAATCTCGGAACTGGCGGCTGGCGCTGCGCGAGTTTTCCGGGAAGCTGGGCTACATCAACATGCAATTCGGCGGCATCGAGATGCAACACAATGCGAATTGGGAGAAGATGGTTCGCTTCCCCAACCGGCCCGTGCGCTGAATCGTCGGGTTGCCGCCCAATAGCAAAGCCGCGCGCGGGCGCCGAAGGCAACATCGGGATCTAATTCTGCGCGAGTGCGCAAGTCCGGGATGAGAGGAAAGCACAAGGAGAGACTATGGGACTGATCGACCTGGCGAAAGCTCCCCTGAGGCCTCTTGTGCACGCGTACTACCGGATTGTGTACCCTCCCAGTCCGGGTCGCCATGCGCAGGAAGAGAAACAGCGCGCCCTGGAAAGCGCCTATCTGCTGTTTCGAGATCTGAGTTGCCGGGAGAACGTCTCCGAGGTGTCCTTTCGAGACGGCAGAGCGATCCTGACGCTCTCCGACGGCCGTAAGTACTACTACGACGCCACGCATCGTGTGGCCCGCATGTATTCCGTGCCATACACGGGAACGTTTGAGTCCAAGGAAACCGAGTTCGTCCGCGGCCTAGTCAAGCCGGGTCAGGTCTGCCTCGACGTCGGGGCCAACTTCGGTTGGTACACGGTCTTGCTGAGCAGAAACGTCGGGCCCGCGGGCGCGGTCCATGCATTCGAACCTCTCCCGTCCACACTGGAGGTTCTCGAGCGAAACATCGAGTTGAACGGTTGCCGCAATGTCACCGTGACGCAGGCCGCCCTGGACGAGATGCCAGGAGAGAGGGACATCTACCTGCCCGACATCGGGGTGTCCGGATCGTTCCATCTCCATGAATACCGAGAGACGTTCGACACCATCCAATGTCCCTGCCTGAGGCTGGACGATTACTGCAGCGAGCGAGGCGTTGACCGGGTCGACTTCATCAAGGCCGACATCGAGGGCGCGGAATGGCCCATGCTCAAAGGAGCAACCGAGACCCTGCGACGACACCGGCCGATCCTTTTCCTCGAAGTCCAGGAGAGATCGACCACGTTGTTCGGATACAAACCGTCCGACCTGTTCGGATGGCTCGCGGAGATGGGCTATCGTTCGCATTACGTGACGGATTCGGGTGCGCTGGTCGAGATAACCGACTGGAGCGGCGCTCTGCCGGACTACAACTTCTTCTTTCTCCCGCGGGAGAGTGTCGGCGGCAACTCATGATCCTCCCACCGCACGGGGCACGCCGAGAATGAGTGATATCCACTACCGCATCCACGGACTGATCGACGTCTCGATCGACGCCGACGTGTGCGACGCGATCGTCGAGTCGGTCGACTTCCAGATTCGACACTTCCGGTGTTCCCCCGGCCCGGAGCCCGCTCCTCATCAGGTACGCGTCCGACCTTTCAACGCTTTCCGCGAGGAGTCGGGCGAGGCCATGGAGACATTTCACACGGTTCAGGGGGTGACGGCGCGGTGCTACCGCGACACGGCGTCGCGCGTCGCCTTTCTCCGGACCCCAGACGGCTATGAGATCTATGCCGACAGTCCCGATTTCCTGGTCAATCTTTTCATTCAGCTCTTGCTGGTCGAAGAAAACATCACCCTGGTTCATGCCGCGGCGGTGGTCGATCCGCAGGGTCGAGCCACGTTGCTCGCCGGACCCGGTGGGGTGGGCAAGACCGCTCTCCTCGGCGAAATGGTCGGTCGCCGCGGCTATCGCCTTCTGGGAGACGACATTGTCGCGCTGACCGACTGCGGAGAGTGCCTATCGTTCCCGCGCTCGTTCGTTCTGAAAGAATACCACGGGTCGGTCTACCCGGAACTCTTTGAACGACTCGGACTCGACAAGGGCAGGCGCCGCTCCTTTTCTCTGAAAGAGGGGGGACTTCGAGCGCTCTGGTTTGTCCGCGACAACGCTCCCTTCATGGGGCTCGTCAAGAGTCTCGTTCGGGCAATCGGGTTCTACGACACGGTGGCCCGGACCGTCCCCCCTCCGAGTCATCGTGTATGCCACGATTACGTGGCGGCCGTCCCCGTCGAGGAGATTTTCGGACCGGACGCGGTAGCCGATCGCGGGCCGGTCGATCGCGTTGTCTTCCTCGAACGATACGCGGGAGAGACGTTCGAACGCGAGACCATGAGGGAGGAAGCGGTCTGTCGGCGGATGTTTGCCATCGTGCATCATGAGTGGGTCGACAGCATGCGTCGATTCTTCGCCTTGGGCGCCCTGGAAATCGTCGATTTGGAGGCTTACTTCCACCGGGTCGCCGACATCATGCGCGCCGGGGTATCACGGAAGAAATGCGAGCGGCTTCGGATTCCCGAGGGCGCCTCGCCCGACGATCTCTCGCGTTTCTTCTTCTCGGAGTAAGGCCTGGAGGCGTTGCGACCGTGGCGACCGAACCGCCGATCACCCCTTCGTCCAGGCCTGCGGTCACGGTCCTGATGGCCGTCCACAACGGCGAGCGGTACTTGCGCGAAGCCATCCGCAGCGTTCTCGACCAGAGCTACGCGGATTTCGAGTTCCTGATCGTCAACGACGGCTCGACCGACGGCTCGCGCGATATCGCGCTCTCCTTCGACGACCCGCGCATTCGGCTCTTGGACAATGCGGAGAACATGGGGCTGATCCGCTCCCTCAACCGGGGGATCGAACAGGCGCGCGGCCGGTGGATCGTGCGCGCGGATGCCGACGACGTGAACGAACCCGACCGGATCGAGAAACAGATCGAATGGGCGGAAGAACACGACCTCGATCTCTGTTTCGCGGACTGGATCCGGTTCGGCCACGGCGACAAAGAAGAAACGGTTCGCGATTCCGCGCGTTCCCAGACCGAGACGGCATGGCGCGCTCTGTTCAGCAACGCCTACGGCGCACACCCGTCCGTGTGCTACAAGCGACAGACGGTCTTGGACGCCGGGGCGTACGACCTGGATTACTACGTCGTCGAGGACTACGATCTCTGGGATCGGTGTCGGGCCCAGGGCGCGCGTTTCGGCTATCTGCCTCGAGTCGCGATGCGGCATCGCCGCCACGACGAGAGCGTCACGACGCGACTCCGAAGCATTCAACTCGAAAACACCGAGAAGGTCAGCTTCCGCGCCATGCGCCGCGTCCTGCCCGAACTCACCGACACTCAGGCGCGATCGCTTCGGTGGCTCCTGTGGGGAGAGTGGGCGGAACCGGCCGCCGAGTCTCAACGCGAAGGTCTCGATCGGGTCGAGGTTTTCGTTGGCCGGTATTGCGAACGCGCCGGTTTGCCCGTTTGCGATCGACGCCAGGTCTGGGCGTACGTGGCGAACAGTCTCTTCTGGCGCATGCACAAGATGAACGGCCGCGGAGAAGCGCGCGCGTGCGCCCGGCTGTGGGTTCGCTCGGCCCTTCGGGCGGGTCGGCGATACCGATTCCCGGCAATTCGCCTGGTTCTCTATTCGTTCCATAAAACCCGGCTCGTGCTGCAATCCTGTCTGAAGAAGCGCTAGCGTTGCCATGAAGATCCTGCAGCTGGCCCAGTCCTTTCTCCCCACCGTCGGCGGGATGGAACTCGTCGTCCACCACCTGTCGAACGCCCTGGTCGCGCGCGGACACGACGTAACGGTTCTCGCCGCCCATCCACCCGAGACCAAGAAGTCGAAGGAAATCGCCAGAGCCTACCCGCCGCGCTACTCGGTCCGCACCTACGATTTCGGACGGCGCTTCGGCGAAGTTCTCGGCCGCAACCGCCGCTCGATCCTGCGCGCCATCGGTTCGCTGCGCCAAGAATGGAAGTTCGACGTCGTTCACGCCCACATGCTCTACTACCCAGGCTACTGCGCCGTGCTCGGACGCCTTCAATGGGGATATCCCTTGGTCGTCACCGAGCACGGCATGTTCGCCCAGGTTTGCATCGACCGCACGGTCCACGCCCCCCCGGCCGTGCAGCGCAAGACGCTCTGGACGGTCCGCGAGGCCCCGGTCCTCACGGCGCCGGGACGCGACGCCTTCGATCTTCTCATGGCCGAACGACCGGCCAGAACGGGCGAGGATTTCTCTCGCGTCCTCCCGAACGGAATCGCCTTGCCTTCCCCCGAGAAGATCGTCGCCATCGAGTCCTCCACGATCCGCGATTCGATGCGGATCGTAATGGTCGGCCGAAACCACCCGGTCAAGGGTTACGACGTCGCTCTGCGCGCGTTGGGCCGTCTCCGATCCCAGGGGGCGGAGGTGCGGTTGACGATCGTCGGCGAAGGAACGGACCGCTTGGCCGACGAGGCGCGCGGCCTAGGCCTGACCAACTGGGTCGAAGTCTCGCCGCATCGTTCGGGCGAGGCGCTTTGGCGCACCTACGCCTCGGCGGGAATCTTCTGGCTCACGTCGCGTAGGGAATCGTTCGGGCTCACCAAGTTCGAGGCTATGTCTTTCGGTCTGCCCGGCGTCTATAACGACGCCCCGGGAGTGCGCGAGGGGGTCTACGACGAGACAAACGGTTTGCTTTTCCGTCGCGACGACGCCGACGACTTGGCGCACAAAACAAAGCAACTCCTCAACGATCCGGCGCTGCGCGCGCGAATAAGCGCCACGGCGCGCGAGACGGGCGAGTCGCATCGTTGGGAACGTCTCATCGCCGAGTACGAAGCGCTCTACAACGAGGCGAGTCCGCGCGCCGAATGAAATCGGTCTCTCGCGGTTCTCGGAAAACGTCTCGCCCGCCACAGGGCGATCCGCTCTCCGCACCGGGCCATTTTCCTGTGTACATCCGTTTCCACGTAAAGGATATTCGCTAGGACGAGGACGATTCCCGCCGCATCTCTTCGGAGCGCGACGTTCCCGGTCCGACTTGTGCGCCATACGCCGAGATCCATGAGTCCCAACAGCCGCCCCCTCTCCCCCGCCCGCGCCGGAACGATTCCGAGCCCGAAGGGAGTTGCGTTGTTCGCGATCCTCGTCGCGGGCCTTTGCTACGCGGTCGCGCCGATCGCCGCCGACGAGGTGTCGTCCGAAATCGTGCACCTCGAATTCTCGTCGGATGGTCGATTCCTTGCCTCGCTCGATTCCGACGGGACGCTTTCGGTCTTTCACACCCGTTCGCGCAAGACGGCCCTCCTTCTTACCAACCGGATCCGCGGAGAGAACGTGGCTTGGCGTCCGGGCACGCACGAGTTGGCCCTCGCCCTGGATCGCGGCCAGGGATGGGACATCTGGCTCCTCGATGTCGATACCGAGAAAGAAGAACGTCTGACCCGGCATCCGGCGCTCGATGCGTCGCCGCAGTGGATCGACGGCGGCGACACTCTGGTTTTCGTCACCTATCGCAGCGGCTCGGCCGATCTCTTTCAAATGAATATGACGGACCGGGTCGCGGTCCCGCTGGTCGAGAAGGAATACGACCAATGGCAGCCGCTGGCCCAACCCGGCGGCAATGCCGTCGCCTACCTGAGCCTCGAGACCGAACGAGTATCGCTCTGGATCTGCGACCCGGACCAACCGCCGTTCCGAATCGCCGATTTCGACCCGCTCGGCCGATTCCTGGAATCGGTCGATTTCGCCTGGGACCGCCAAGGGAAGTCGCTTCTCTACGTGGACGACGCGTCGAATCCGAACCGGCTTCACGCCTTCGACTTCGGGGAGCGACGCGACCGGCTGTTGTCCGAATCCGCGGAGATCCGTCGTCCCGCCCTTGACGAAAAGCGCGGCCGGCTGTTCTACGATTCGCCCGAGGGCCTCATCCGGCATCGATGGAAAGGGCGCCCCTTTCAGGGCCGGTCGGGACGCGAGATTCTCACGTTCGACGGACTCGCGCTCTCGCGCCCGACTCTCGGTTGTCAGGGTCGAAGACCGCTCCTCGCCGTCACGCTCGCCCAAGGACGGATCGCGGCGCTCGGTCGCGCTCCGGACGGCCCCTTCTTCCCTCTGGGCGAGAACATGACGGACCGCATGTTGTTGGCCGAGGAATGGTCCGACATCGGCCGGCTCGGGTCGGCCCTTCGCATCTACCGCGATTCGATGAAACTCGCCTCCGACGCCGACGAGATCGCCGCGATCCACGTCCGCCGCGCCGCGGCATTCCGAAAGGCGGGTCGATACGACGACGCTCTGGAAGAGCTCCGCCAGGTCGCGAAGTCGACCGAAGCGACGATCGCCCCTGGAGAGATTCTGGCCCTCCAGGGCGAGATTCTTCTCTTCGAGGTGGGCGACACCGCCCTCGCAAGCGCAACGCTCGGCGCCGCGATTCGCGAGTCCACTGACGGACTCCCCGCCGCCGAGGAGGCGCTTGCGATTCTCGAAACCGGCAAGCCTTCCCTCATCGAATCCTATGTCGAGGCGCACCGAGCCCTGCGCCGGGACGATATCGAGGCCTGTCTCGATGCCGCGCGGACCTTCGCCCAAGAAGAACCCGCAAGCCCCCGGGTCCGCGACGCCGTTCTATCGCTCCTGAACGACCCCTATCGAGACGAAATCTTGAATCCGGAAGAAGCGGAACGTTTCGACCGGCGGAAGTATCGAGAACGGATCGCCGAGATTCTGATCCTGTTGGATCGCGCCGCCCAGACCGGCGCGGGATCGCCGAGCGTCGGGGACCCGGAGATCGATCGACTGCGCGAGTCCCTACTCCAGATCCTGTTGGACACTCGGCGCTTGGCCGAGGCGCGCGCGGTCGCCCTGCGCCTGCTCGCCTCGAAAGGCCCCGACGCGTTCGCCGCGAAGGATTTTCTGGATCGCTATCTCGACCCCGAGGGCCACACCCGCATCGAACACGCTCTTCTGGCCAAAGTGCTGGCCTCCCCCGAGGTGGCTCCCGCGCTTGAGGAACGATTCCAGGACGACACGGTCGCGCGGACGATGCTGTCGCTGGCCCACACCAAGTCCGCCCTGCTCGAGGGGGATTTCGAATCGTCGCGCCGAAGTCTGGACAAGGCCCTCGCTTCCTTCGAGGACTTCTATTCCGAGGAGTTCCGCTCCGAGATCGCGGACCTGCAGGTCTATCTGTACCTGTTCGAGGCCAAGTACTACGAAGGCCAGTCGTTGTGGGACGCCGCCGCCAAGTCCTATCTCCATGCTCTCGCGCTAGCCCACCGCCACGTTCCCGATCGCACGAAACTCTGTCTCGATTTGGATCTGGCGCTGTCCGAGGTGACTCTCAAACTCGCGCCGGACGACGCGCGCAAACGCATGCAAGCCATCCTTCGCGGGATGGGCGATCCGCTGCTCAACCCGACAATCGACGACGAACAGCTTCTGACGGTCGCTCGAAACCTGCGGCAACTCGCGACCCAACCCGACGGCGCGATGCTCGAACCGTTTCTGCTGTTCCACATGGGCGCCGGACTCATGCAGGCGGGACGATTCCATCAAGCCGCGCGATGCCTCGACCAGTCGCTCGCCCTCGATCCGCCCCCGGCTCTGCGCGCCGCCGTCCACTGGTACCGCGCGTCTCTGGCCCACATTACGGGAGACGTGTGGGGCGAGTACCAAGCCTGTCAAGATCTCCTTAAGATTGTCCGAGAGCCGTTTCTCGAAGACGCGATCCGCATGCGCAGCGTCGAGCCGTTGCTCAGTCTGGGAATGGAGGACCAAGCGCGGGCGCTGCTTGTCGAACTCAGCGAATCGGCGGCGCTGGCGCCTGTGCGCGAGTCCGCCGCGCGGCGTCTGGAAGAGCTGAGTCACGCGGCCCCCTCGGACTGAGAGCCGCCGCGCCGCCGCGGGCCGAACACAAATCCAAGACGATGGAATCGGAGACCTAGTGGGAAAATGAGGTTCACGCTCGCGTTTCTCGTTCTGGGAGCCGGGGTCAGCTACCTGGCCGTCTCGCTCGGCGGAGTCTGGCACGCCTTCCACTGGCTCTCGCTCAGCTTCTTCGCGCTTTCCGCCGCCTACGCGGGGATCGGACCGGTCGTCTTCGGCAAGCGCGCGGACGGCACGTTGCCCATCTGGTCGAAGATCGTGCACTTCCCCTACCGGGTCTACGCCGGAGCCATGTGGAACCTGATATGCCTGGTCGGGCGCGAAAGCGCCGCGGACCGAGTCTCGGACGATCTCTTCGTCGGACGGCGCGTTCGACCGAAAGAGTTGCCCGAAGGCGCGGTCAACTGCGTCGATCTGACGTGCGAGTTCGAAGACCCGAAACGTATCCGAGACGGCACGAACTACATTTGTTTGCCGACCCTCGACGCGGGCGTCCCCTCGCGCGACGCGATCGACTCGGCGATCGATCGTCTGCGTCCGGGGCCGACCTTCGTGCACTGCGCGCAGGGACACGGCCGCACGGGACTGTTCGCGCTGGTTCTGCTCGCGCGGCGCGGCCGCATCGGGTCCTTCGAGGAGGGAATGGCTCTCGTCGCCGAGGCGCGTCCCGGCATCCGCCTCCACAAGAACCAAGAGGAGTTCGTTCGACGATACGTCGCCGGCCAAGGCACGGGGAGAAGCAGGAAAGGAACGCGGCGCAACATAGCCTCGACCGAAACGGCAGAACAAAGAGACTGACGGACGCTTTCCAGAGTACGCGCAGTCCGTCAGCCTCTCTCCAAGTCTCGCACTTACCATTGTTCTTTGCCCGGGGTGCGAGATACGATAGGGCCGCGAGCGCGGGCGCGTCCTACAACCATCGCGAGGAGGAAGGGCCGCATGGAGGATTGGTCGGTTTTCGCGAATCCAGCCGCATTCTTGTATCCGCTTGTCTTCTTTCTCGGAACGGCGGTCGCTTCGGCGGTCCTGACGGGACTCGCGGTCTTCGTCGCTCGCCGTTTCCGCCTCTATGCGCATCCGGTCGACCGCAGCTCGCACTCGGTTCCGACGCCGCAGGTTGGCGGTGTCGGGATCTGTCTCGCCCTGGGCGCGGCTCTCGCCTTCGGCTGCTCGGGTCTCGCGACCGGGGAGTTCAGCGGCTTCTTCGGCTTCCAGTTTCGCTTTCCCCATTATGCCCTGATGCTCGATCCCCACTGGGCGCTACTCTCCTATGTCGTTCTGGGGATGCTCCTCGGGCTAATCGACGACGTTCTCCATCTCCGGGCGCTCGTCAAGCTGGCGGGGCTGGTTTTCCTTGCGACTGTCCCGTTCCTGGCCGAAATCTGGTTCGACGCGGCGCGCGCAGCGCAGCTCGGTTTTGAACACCATCCCGTCCGTTTTTGGATCCAATGCCTGGTCGTCTTCGGTTGGATCGTGTTTTTCGCCAACGCGTTCAATTTCATGGACGGCGTCAACGGCCAATCGGGCGTCTTCGCCCTCAACGCAGTCTTCTGGTGGGGGGCGATCCTGTTTCTGAACGGGAATCAAGCCGTTCTCGTCCCGGGACCGGAGCGCGATCTCCTGGCGGTCTACTGCGCCTTGGGCGGCGCCGTTCTCGGATTCTTGTTCTGGAACTTCCCGCGACCCGCCACGTTCATGGGCGACTCGGGCGCTTTGCCCCTCGGCGCGGCGCTCGCGTTTCTGGCAATCGTGCCCACGGGATTCGGCGAGCACGAGGTCGTCGTCTACGTCATGCCGCTCAGCGTGTTCATCTACGACGTCCTCTACACCCTCGTGCGCCGCGCCGGGCGGCGCGAGAACCTCCTCCAAGCTCACCGTTCGCACCTCTACCAGCGGCTCCTGATCGCGACGGGTTGGAGTCACGCTCGGCTTCTCGCCTTCCATCTTCCGTTCTATCTCCTGACCGGTTTCGCCGCATGGTTCTACACGGCCTTGACCGTCCAGACCCCGGGCGGCGAATCCATAGCGGAAGCCGCCGGCGTCCCCGACCGGGTCGTTTGGTGGGCGTGGGTCGCGTTCGTCGCCCTTGTCCTGGTCGTTTACACGATGCTCGTCCTGCAATATGAGGCGAAGGCCCGGAAGGAGAGATCGTCATGACGAAACAGACCGATCTCTTCGGAGAGGAACGGTCCCGCGCCGAAAAGCGAATGCGCGGACTCGAACGCGAGATCGAGCGCCACAATCGTCTCTACTACGAACAGGCGCAGCCCGAGATCTCCGACCGCGAGTACGACGCGCTCGTCCACGAACTCGAAGAACTCGAGCGTCGCCATCCCGATCTCGCGTCGCCCGATTCCCCGACCCGGCGCGTCGGCGGCGCGCCCGCCGAAGGGTTCGAGACGATTCGCCACGCCGTGCCGATGTTGTCGATCTCGAACACCTACTCGCCCGACGAACTGCGCGAGTTCGACAAGCGAGTGAAGCGCTTACTCGAAACGACCGACCCGGTCGCCTACCTAGTCGAACTCAAGATCGACGGCGTTTCGGCCACCCTCATGTATCGTTCGGGCGCCCTCGAATACGGCGCGACGCGCGGCAACGGGGTCGAGGGCGACGTGATTACGAACAATCTCGCGACGCTGCCTCAGATCCCGCGCCGACTGAAGCGCTGGCGCGGCGCCGAGAACGCCTCGGCCCTCGAAGTCCGAGGCGAGGTCTATATGGAACGCGCCGGACTCGCCAAGATCAACGAGGAGCGCCGCGAGGCCGGGCTCGAACTCTTCGCCAATCCGCGCAACGCCACCGCGGGCACGCTCAAACGCCTCGATCCGCGCGAGGTGGCGCGTCGTCCGCTCCGCTTTTTCGCCTACGCCGTCGGCCTCGTCGAGGACTATCCTCTGCCCGATTCGCAGGGGGAGATTCTCGAGCATTTCGAGGAACTCGGCTTTCCCGTGAACCCGCAGCGATGGCGATGCCCGGACGTCGAGGCGATTCTCGACATCGTCGCCGAGTGGGAAACCAAGCGCAAAGACCTCCCCTACGACACCGACGGCCTCGTGGTCAAAGTCGACGAGCGGCGTCTCCACGCCCCTCTCGGCGCGACCTCGAAGTCTCCCCGCTGGCTCTGCGCCTACAAGTTCTCGGCCGAGCAGGCCACGACCCGCATCCTCTCGATCGAGGTCCAGGTCGGCCGCACGGGCGCCGTGACCCCGGTCGCCAATCTCGATCCCGTCCTCGTCGCCGGATCGACCGTAAGCCGCGCCACGCTCCACAACCGCGACGAGATCGCGCGAAAGGATATCCGCGTCGGCGATCAGGTCGTGATCGAAAAGGCGGGCGACGTGATCCCGAAAGTCGTGCGCGTTCTGGAGAACCTGCGCACGGGCGCCGAACGCATCTACGATTTCCCGACGCGCTGCCCTGCGTGCGATTCCTCCCTCGCCTTCAGCGAAGAAGAGGTCGCCGTCCGGTGCGAGAACGCCTCGTGTCCGGCGCAGATCAAGGAACGCATCCTCCACTTCGCCACGCGCAATGCCATGGACATCGAGGGACTGGGCGACAAGCTCGTGGATCGGATCGTCGAGAAGGGTCTCGTCCATCGATTCTCCGATCTCTATGCATTGACCGTCGAGCAGCTCGCCTCTCTCGAACGGATGGGAGAAAAGTCGGCGCGCAACCTGATCGACGCCATCGAGGGAAGCAAAAAGCGCCCCTTCCCCGCCTTCGTCTTCGCTCTCGGCATCCGCCACATCGGAGAAAGCGTCGCCGCGCTCCTGACCGCCGCGTTCCCGACGATCGACGATCTGATGAAGGCGCAAGCCGCTGAAATCGACGCCGTCGAAGGCATTGGCGCGACCTTGGCCGAAAGCGTCGTCGCGTTCTTCGCCAACGCAGAGAACCGCGAGGAGATCGAGCGCCTGCGCCACGCGGGATTGCCGATGGCGTTGGGCAAGGAAGAAATGCGCGCGATCCGCCTACGCGAGCGCGCCGCGTCGGACGCCTCGAACCCCGTCGCGGGGAAGACCTTCGTCCTCACCGGCACGTTGCCCACTCTCACGCGCGAAGAAGCGAGCGAGAGGATCGAATCGCGCGGAGGCAAGGTGAGCGGCTCGGTGTCGAAGAAAACCGACTACGTGGTCGCGGGCGAGAAGGCCGGCTCGAAACTCGACAAGGCCCGCCAACTGAAGATCGAAACGATCGACGAGACCCGCCTTCTCCGGATGCTCGGAGAAGGATAGTGGTCCGTCAACTTCGGAGTGAGGAGTTTTGAGTCCAACCTTCAGGTTGCTCTTGAGCCCAAAAAAAGCAGGCTGAAGCCTGTACTCAGAACGGCGCGCAGCCTATCACAACAAAGATGACGGAGCACTAGCCCCCCCCCTCGGAACCCACCCCGATTTTCACCCGGGCCCGCCGTTTTCCGGAAAGCGAAAAAGATCGTCGTTTTCACTTGACGCGCTTGTGGAAAAGTATATATGTTGTGCTTCGGTTGTTCCTTGCAGTACAAGATGTTGGGGGTGTGCTTTCAAGGAACCCGATGAGGGGGGTCGTTTTGGGGGGACAAAGCCAGAGAGTGCTCCAGTTCCCGTTCCGATAGCCCGTGTGGCTTTCCCAGACTCTCGTGGTCGCTTGCGATGTCTCTCGGGTTTTGACTTCGGACGACTCGGCGGTGGTTTGAACTGGCAGTTGACTATGGTGGTCCGAGTAGACAGGAGATAATCCCTCCCGCCCCCACGCCCGCTTGACCCTGGCGGACGTGTGCTTCCTCCTTCAGCAGTATGGGCCAGCCGTTCAAACCACCGCCTCCTCTCGAGGCGGTGGTTGCGTTTTTCAGGATTTCGGTTTGTGGGCGGATTCGAAATAGTCGAGTATGCGGCGGGTAATCACGCTCCAGGTATGTTCCTTCAAGGTCTGCTCGAGACCGGCCTCGCCCAGGCGCTGCGATCGTTGCGGGTCGCGCAGCAGCGCCACAAGACACTCCTCGAGTTCCTCCTGGTTCGAAGCCAAGAGTCCCGTCTCGTCCTCCTGGATCAGAGAGGCGACCGGCGCGCAGGTCCGGTTGCCGATCACGGGTTTCGACCGCATCCACGCTTCGAGAAACACCATGCCGAAGCTCTCGGACTCCGACATGAGACAGAAGACGTTGCACGCGTCGTAGGCGTCGATCAGATCGCGTTGCGATAGGGCGCCCAGGTACGAGCAGTTCGGCGAGTTGATCGGAAGCTGGTCTTCGTCGGGACCGACGAGAACCAAGCGGCACCGCACCGTGTTTTGGATGCTGTCCACCGCGCGAAGGAGGATCCGGTAGAGTTTCGGTCCGCTCTTGCGTCCGACCGAAAGGACGATCTTCTCGTCGGGAGCGAAGCCGAATCGTTTCCGGAAGCGCTTTCCATCGACCTCCTCCGAGCGGAAAATCTCTTCGCTCACGCCCGCGCCGGCCGAGATCGAGCGGGCCTGGATCGCCGGGAAGAATGTCCGGTGCGAAAACGCGGAATTGGCCAAACACACGTCGGCCTCGCGCATCGCGTCCACGTAGTGCCGCCAGTAGTAATAGTCGTCGTCGACGTGGAAGAGGGGGAGCACGGCCAGGAGAAAGGGGATCGACCGCCGGACTTTGACCACCTCGGGAAGGACGCAAAAGGGCAAGCAGCCGGCGACGACCCAGTCGTACTCGCGCGCGTGTTTGCCCAGAAAGCGCGTCAGGCCGCGACAGCGGGGGCCCCGCAGCTGGTCGAAAACCCACGAATAGCGCGGCGGCCGGCGCGCCGCGCGCTCGAGCTGAATCCGGATGAACCGTTCGGTGTTGTGCGCCCGCAGGACGCGGTGGTCGATCTGGAGCGGCGCCATGCGCAGCTGACTCTCCGAGGCGAGAAGAATCCGCGACACTTGAACCCCGAGGGTCCGCGCGTCTCGCCACGGGCGCCATGTGGGCGAGACGCAGAGCGCGGCGACCGACGCGGCGCTCGACGCCGGAATCGGGGCCGACGCCTCGAACCGTCCGTCGCCCCGGTGCATCAGAATCTTCTCTCCTCGATGCTCGAGCGAAATCTCCACCTCCTGGGGCGCCACGCCATCGACGTGAAGGGTCGCCTCCGACGTGGGCGGAATCTGAATCGCCGCGCGACCCATCGTCCAGCGAAGCAGACGTCCCTCCTCCGACTCCTCGGGCAGGTGCCACCCCGTGAGAAGCAACGGCATGCCCTGACGATGCGCGTGAGGGAGCGGCTCGCTCGGCTCCATCGCCAACTCTTCGGCCTCCCAGCGATGCTGGAGGTGTTTCTGGTAGAACGCGGCCAGAGGCTTGGGCACGTTGCGAACCGGGAAGCGGAAGACCCGGATCGGAATCGGCGTTTCGCCGTCGTGGATCTCCTCATAGCGGCTGTCGGCCTCGGCCGACCATCGAAGGCCGAATCGCAGGAACGGAGAGAAACCCGATTGGGCGGTCGTCGCCACGTCCACGCGGCATTGGGCGCGCACCAACTCGCGAGCGAGGCTCCAGAGATGGCGCTCCGCTCCTCCGAGAATGCTCTTCCCGAAACGGTGAGTGACGAAAAGGATGCGCATTGCGGACGTCTACTTACGTACGACGGTTCGGATCGCCCGGTTTGGGGCCTTCTTCGTAACCCTTGCTGATAGACGAACGCATCTCGGTGTCGGCCATGATGTTGCGCATGTTGTAGTAGTCCATGATGCCCAGGCGTCCCTGGCGGAACGCGTCGGCGATGGCAAGCGGCACCTGGGACTCCGACTCGACCAGCTTCGCCCGCATCTCCTGTTCGCGGGCGCGGAACTCCTGTTCGGCGGCGACGGCCATGGCGCGGCGTTGCTCGGCCCGGGCTTGGGCGATCTGCTTGTCGGCCTCGGCCTGGTCGATCTGGAGTTTGGCTCCGATGTTCTGACCCACGTCCACGTCGGCGATGTCGATCGACAGAATGCTGAACGCCGTCCCCGAGTCCAGCCCCTTGGCCAACACCTTCTTCGAAATCGAATCGGGATTCTCCAGAACGTCCTTATGGCTGTTGGCCGAGCCGATCGAGCTGACGATGCCTTCGCCCACGCGGGCGATGATGGTTTCCTCCGTGGCACCGCCGATCAGACGCTCGAGGTTGGCGCGCACCGTGACGCGAGCCTTGGCCCGCAGCTGGATGCCGTCCTTGGCCACGGCGTCGATGGTTTGGCGGCCCGACTGCGGGTTCGGACAGTCGATCACCCGCGGCTCGACGCTCATCCTGACGGCGTCGAGGACGTTGCGCCCGGCCAGATCGATGGCGCAGGCCTGGTCGAGCGTCAGGTCCAACTTCGCCTTCGAAGCCGAAATCATGGCCTGAACGACCATCCAGACATTGCCTTGCGCCAGGTAGTGGCTCTCGAGCTGCACGCGCGACGCCTCGACCCGCGCCTGCACGGCGGCGATCAAGGGATTGACGATCAGCGCCGGGGAAACTCGCCGCAGGCGCATCCCGATCATGTCGAGAAGACCGACGGGGGTGCGCGTCATCAGAGCCGCGATCCACAACTTGATCGGGATCAGCCAGACGAAAAGCCACAGGAAGATGACGATGAACGCGACAATGCCGATACCTAACGCCACCGTCGGGTCTATCTGGGCGGCCCAGGCGGCGCTTGCGGAAAGATACGTGGAAGACATCGGGGGTTCCTCCAACTCGGGTTTAGTCCATCGACCCCGCCGAATTCGGGAGGCGGGGAACGCAGTGATGCAAAGCCTTTCCTCATTCCTACACGAATCGGGGCGAGTGTGGCAAGGACTTTGCGCATTGCCATTTCCCCGAGCTTTGCTATGCTGGATACATGTGACCCGCTGAAAGCCGAATTCCGGCGACGGACGGACGAGGACTATGCAGAACTCTCCCAACGGCGAAAAACCGCACCTGGTGATTCTGGGCGGCGGATTGGCGGGCCTGAGCGTGGCCCGCGCGGCGCTTCAGACCGCAGAGTGCCGCGTCACCCTCGTCGAGAAGCAAGACCGTCCGGGTGGCATGGCCGTATCGCTCCAACTGACCGAGGGCGTGAGGGCCGACCTGGGACCGCATCGGATTTTCAGCTCCCTCCCCGAGATGAACAAATGGTTCCAGGACGTGATGAGCGACCGGATCTTCGTGGTCCGCCGTCTGAGCCGCATGTACGTGCGGGGGAGATTCGTGGACTATCCGCCCCGCGTCGCGCAGCTCCTGCGCGCCTTCGGCTTTGCCCGACTCGCGCGGTTCGCCCTGGGCTTCGCCGTCGAGCGATGCCGCTCGCTGTTCCCCAGGTCGCGCGACGATTCGTTCGCCGCCGCCATGGTGCGCGCCTACGGACGTCCCCTGTGCGAGGCCCTCGTGTTCCCCTATATCCGCAAGACGTGGAAGGCGGACCCGCGCGAAGTCTCCGTCGATGCGGCCCGCGTGCGCGCCACCGGGGGCTCGCTCGGGAGCGTCGCGCGGCGCATGCTCCTGCCCGGCGCGGAACCCGAGGGAAACGAAACGTCGCTCCAGCGGTTCCACTATCTCAAGGGGGGAATCGAAAGCCTCCCGGTCCGGATGGCCTGCGATATCGGCGCGATGGGAGGACGGATCGTGTGCGGGGCCGACGTGCGTCGCGTTGTCTTCTCGAACGGCCGCATAGAGAAGATCGTCTACACCAATCCGCGGGGAGCCGAGCACGTTCTCGCGGGCGATTTCTTCTTCTCCACCATCCCCCTCCCTCGCCTAGTCGAGATTTCCGAGGGGACCGGCGCACCCGACGACGGCGCCCGCGCCGCCGCGCGCAATCTCGAGTTCCTGAACATCTTTCTCGTTTACGTCATTCTCCAGCGCCCCAGTCTGAGCGCCGACCATTGGCTCTACTTCCCCGAATCCTCTCCGTCGGTCAACCGCGCCTACGAACCGAAGAATTTCGATCCCTCGATGGCGCCCCCCGACCAAACGGTTCTTTGCATGGAGATGACCGCCGCTCCCGGCAGCGGTCTGTGGCAGGCTTCGGACGAGGAGATCGGCCGGCGCGCCGTGGCCGAGGTGGCCGCAACGGGCTTGTTCCACCCTTCGGACGTCGTCTCGACCCACGTCCACCGGCTCGCATACGCCTACCCGCTGTACCGGCTCGGGTACCGGGACGATCTGGGACGAATCTGGGAATCTCTGAGAGGAATCTCGAACCTCATTTCGCTCGGCCGCCAAGGGCTGTTTCATCACAACAACATGGATCATTCGATCCACATGGGACTGCGCGCCGTCCGGCGCTGGAGCCAGGAAGCCGCGCCGGTCGAGGCATGGTTCCAGTCCGAAGTGCCCCGATTCGACGACTACAGAATCGTCGATTGAGATTGCGGCGCCGACGCGCGTCTCCGGACGCCGCTGGAACCGCGACAGAGCGATTTCGCGGCGAGAAGAACAAGACAAAGAGCGATCAGTATCTCGCGTGTCGCAATGAGGAAGCAATGAGTCGAAACGTCAAGAAAGTCCTCCTGGCCGTGCCGCCGACCGGTCTCTATATCCGCGAGGACCGGTGCCAGACCCCGATCGAGAATCTGAAAACGGTCGCTCTGCGCCCGCCGATCGACTTGCTCTACGCCGGCGCGGCGTTTGAGCGCGGAGGCGCCACGTGCCGTCTGGTCGATTACCCGGGCGAGCGACGCGGCGAGACCGATCTGGAGAACGACCTGAGGGAGTTCGCGCCCGACATGGTCGTCCTCAGCATCACCACTCCCGGTTTCGACGACGACATGCGCGTCGCCACCCGCATCAAGCGCGTCGCCCCCGACGCCGTCGTCGCGGCGAAAGGGGCGCACTTCAACACGCTCGACCGCGCGGCGCTCGAGCGGTGCGCCGACCTGGACCTGGCCCTGCGTGGCGAGTTCGAACCGGCGTGTCGCGAGCTCGCCGAGGGCAGACCGTGGGAACAGATCGCCGGTCTCACTTTCCGCTCGGCGCCGAACGGAGAGATCGTCCGCACGGCCGACCGGCCGTTCATCGAGGACCTCGATTCGCTTCCGTTTCCCGCGCGCCACCTGGCCAACAACTCGCTCTATTTCCGACCCGACACGGGCGCGCTGCAAACCACCGTCGTCACCAACCGCGGCTGTCCCTACGACTGCATTTTCTGCCTCTCCAACCAGGTCGCCGGACGGCGCAACCGCGTCCGCTCGGTCGGCAACATCCTCGCGGAGATCGAGGAATGCGTCGGGCGGTTCGGCATTCGCAGTTTCCTCTTCCGGTCCGACCTCTTTACGGCCGACCGCGCGTGGGTCCTCGATCTGTGTCGCGAGATCCGCACGCGTCGTCTTCCCATCGAATGGTCGTGCAACAGCCGCGTGGACTCCATCGATCTCCCGCTCCTCGAAGAAATGAAGCGCGCCGGTTGTTGGATCGTCGCTTTCGGAATCGAGAGCGGAGACCAGGCGATGCTCGACCGGATGGGGAAGAAGACCGATCTCGATGCCGCGCGCGAAGCCCTGGCCGTGACCCGCCGCGCGGGAATCCTCTCGAGTGTGTATTTCCTGATCGGTCTGCCGTGGGAAACGCGCGAGACCCTCGCCGCCAACGAGCGGTTCGCCCGAGAAATCGACCCCGACGTCTTGGAGATCTTCTACGTCTATCCCTTCCCCGGCACGAGCCTCTACCGCCAAGCCGTGTCGCTCGGCCTGCTCGAAGACGGCGAGATACCCCGCCAGGCTTACGACGGCCCGGCGATGCCCAGCCTCGCCCTCAGCCGCGAGGAACTGGCTCGGGCCCGGACCCGCGCCATGAGGCAATTCTACACGCGACCCCGCTTTGTCCTGCGCACGCTCCGGCGCGCCCGTTCCGCGCGCGAGTTCGCCAACTATGTCCGCTGCGGATGGAGACAACTCAAGGATTTCCTTTGATTTCTCGCCGGAATCTGGTAGAAATCGCCTTCGACCCGCCGCGGCTCGAAAGAAGGAAACGGATTCCAAGTGGCCACAAGGAACTTAATCATGACGAGATTTCGCACGACGACGATCTGGGTTCTTGCCCTCTGTCTGGCCCTGAGCTGGACCGGGTGCCGCAAGAAAACCCCCGAGGACTTGCTCGAGGAAGGCCGCATCGCGCACCAAAACAGCGATTTCATGGGGGCCACGGTCAAGTACCGCAGGGTCATCGAACTCGCTCCCGACACCCCCGAGGCGGACCGCGCCCGCTTTCTCCTGGCCGACCTTCTGCTCAAGAATCAGGACTCGCGAGGCGCCTACGATCTGCTGCGCGTCGTGAGTAAGAGAAACGGACTGGCCAGCGACCTCGGACAGATCGCCTTCGTTCGTTCCATGCTCATTCTGGAGAACGCCAAGCAATTCGACGAAGCGATCGGCGAACTGCTCGCCACTTCCTCGACCCTGGTCGTCGCCCAGAGTCCCGAGGAAGCGGCCAAAATCCTGGCCGAGAAACCCGGGGCGCAAGTCGCCAGCCCCGAGTTCGCAACCAGACTCGCCCTCATGCTGGGCGAGATGTACCGCTCCGCCGGCGACGAAGCCAAAGCCGTGGCCCAGTTCGAGAGCATTCGCGATACGTGCGCCGACGAATCCGTTGCGATCCAGGCCATGGACCACCTTGTCGGAAAACTCGTCAACGACAGGAAGGTCGAGGAAGCCATCGCCATCTATAGCGGCTACCTCGAGAACCGGCCGGAATCGGAAATGAAGCCGATGATCATGTACGGCATCGGGTATTTCTACAACCTCATGTCGCGCGAGGACACCGACGAGACCGCGAAGGAAGCCCACCGCAAGGCCGCTCTCGAAGCCCTGAACGAGAGTCTCCGATTGTTTGAAGAGAAGATCGAAGCCGAAGTGGACGAGGACAAGAAGGCCGACGCCGTCATGCAGAAGGCGATTGTCTACCAGGAACTGCGGGACAGCGAGAAGGCTGAAGCCCTTTTGCAGAAACACATCGCCTCCGTGGCAAGTCCCTCCGCCCGTTCGAAGATGATGCTCTTCCTAGCCCAAAACGTCTGTTTCGAGAGGGGCGATTACGATAAGGCGCTCGAGCTCTGTCGCCAAATAGCGACCGAGTATCCCGACAGCTCGATCGCCGTGCAGGCGCACGACACGATTGCGCTGATCGACCAGACCAAGCGGATGGAGGCCGAGCGCAAAGCCGCCGAGGAGGCCACCACGACCTCGCTCGAGTCGAGTGAGGGCCTCTCGACATCGGCCGAGACGGCCGCTACGTCGCAGACCGCGCGGGCCGTAGAGGACGAAAACTGATCTTGCGGGCGAGCCCGGACCGGCGGCCTCGAGACCGCGGTTCGGAACCCGGGCCGTCCGACCTGACGAAAGATGGACGTACTGATCCGGCACGCATGGCGTCTCGGACCGCGCGAGAGCCGAGGATTGACCGCTCTGACGCGGCGAGTGGTTCGAGAGGTCCTTGAGCAGTCGAACGTCGACGAAGATTCGGAGGTCAGCGTCCTCTTCGTCGGCGACGAAGAGATGCGCGGGCTCAACGCCCGGTATCGCGGCCTCGACCGAACGACCGACGTCCTGGCCTTTGCGATGAGCGAAGGGGAGGCGTTTCCCCGCGAGGGAACGCGCCTGTTGGGCGACGTGGTCGTCTCGCTCGAAACCGCCGAGCGTCAGGCCGGCGAGAGAAAACACTCGGTGCGACGCGAGATCGCGATCCTGCTCGTCCACGGCGTGTTGCATCTGCTCGGCTACGACCACGAAGCCAGCCGCCAAGACGCCGGCAAAGCGGCGGCGCGTGCGCGCCGGATGCGCCGGATGGAAAGAGGATGTGTCGATCGGCTCGAAAGTCTCGGTATTCTTTCGATGTCGGATCGCGACAGCAAACGCTAGGAGAGAGAACACCATGTCGAGGACGTCGATTGCCACTGCTGCAGAACTTCTGAACCGCCGCGCGAGCCGGCTTGTCGGTCGCACGGCTTTGTTGCGTCTCGCCTGTTGTGCGGCCGCACTGTCGATCGTGCTGGCTGCCTGCGGCGCGCCGCCGACTCCCACGGCGCCGCAAAGTCAATCCCAGTCCGCGGCCGAATCGCAACAGGCCCCGTCGGCGGCGCCTCAAGAAGTGGTCGCGACCGTAAGCGGCCAACCGCTGACGCGCGAAATGCTCGATTGGTTTGTCGAGGGAGCTCAGGCGCCCGGCTTTGCGCCGGGAGAAACGCTGACCCGACCGAAAGACGGGCTGCGCAATCTGGTCGAAGACTGCGCCGTGGCGCGTGTGGCCGCGCGCCGGTTCGATGAACTGGGATTGACGCTCTCGAGCGAAACCCTGCGCTCAGACGAAGCCGCCGACAAGAGGATGCTGCGTTCGATCCTCTTTCGCACGGAAATCCTGGACAAGACGTCCGAGGCCACCGAACAAGAGATCCAGGACTATTACGGCGCCAATTCGCGATTGTTCATCCCTCCCTTCTCGTTCGATATGCGCCACATCTTCGCGAGCAACTACGTGAGCGTGGAAACCAAGGAAGGCGATACGCTCGAGAAACTCGCTCAAGAAATCTCGGGCGACGTCGCCATGGTCGATCGCGTCCTGATCGACAGCGACGCCAAATCGCCCCGCGCGCCCGGCTACTCGACCGGAGATCGCGCCACGATCAAGCCGCTCGAGCCCGGCGAGCTCCTTCTCGTGCCCGCGGGACCCGAGGTCAAGAAGAAGAACCTGGAGAAGATCGAGGAGGCCAAACGCCGCATCGAGGCGGGCGAAGATTTCATGAACGTCGCGAAGGAGGTCTCCGACGCCGCGCAGAAGGGCGAGATCCAGCGCAGGATCGGGCTCTCCGGACGCCCCCCCCTGCCCGAAATCGTCGAGCAAGTTCGCAAAACCGACGTCGGAAAGACGACCGACGTCTTCGAGACCAAGCACGGGTACAATCTCATTCTCGTCGAAGCGAAGACCGACGACCGCGCTCCGCCGTTGGACGAGAAGATGACCCGACAGATCCGAGACGTCGTGACTCGTCAGAAGCGCGACCGGAGAATCACCGCGTTTTTGGAGGAAGCGTTCGACTCGGCGCCGCTGAAAGTCGACTACGATCTTTTCAAGGATCCCGATACGCCCTCCACGGTCCCCCTCGTGACCCTCGGCGACACGACATACTCGTGGGAGACGCTCCGCATCCCCTCGTTCGATAAGGCGTCGAAGAAGATGACCGACGACGACGTCAAGACCTACCTGAAAGCCAACGCGATCCTCCGCAACGAAATCCTCGCCCTCCGCGCCAGGGCCGACAAACTCGACCGCGCGCCCCATTTCCAGATCGCCTCCGAGGCGCGAGTCAACCAGGAGAAGCGCCAGGTATATCTGGAGCATCTGAGAAAACAGATCGAGACCGAGGAGATCGGCGAAGCCGAGGCCAAAGTCTTTTTCGCCGCGAACCCCTCGGAGTTCACGAAGCCGCCCACTTACACCTACCACCTTCTGGCGATCAGAACGAAAGAGGCGCCGGCGACCGGCGGAGAAACGGACGAGGAAACAACCACCCAGAGCCAGACGGCCCTTCAATCGCCCGAAGACACGCTCCTGACCGTCTCGAACCTGATTCGCGGCGTGGACAACGTCGAAACGTTCAAAGCCATCGTCCGGGAACATTCGGACATTCCCGGCGCGGCCGAGAACGACGCGCTCTTCTCCAACACGCCCGAAAAGGACGTCCCCAAAGACTTGCTCAAGGAGCTCGAGAGCGCCGCGCCGGGAACGATCGCCCGGCCGATCGCGACCGAGGGCTCGGTCATGACCGCTTGGCTTGTGAGCCGGACCGAAGCCGGGGTGCCCACGTACGAAGAAGCGAAGGCGAATCTGCCCGATCTCATCCACGCGCTCCACCTCAGGGATTTCCCCAAGGCCCAGATCGCGGAGATGCTCGAGGAAGCCCAAGTCGTCTGGAAATGAGAGATGCGGGCATTCTCGCCCGTGCGGGAGATTGAAACGGAGCCTGCGCCCCGCTCTAGAGCGAGCGCAGGCTTTTCTTCTTCCTCCAAACACTCGCGATTTCCGCCGCCTTGGCCAGGTCCGCGGCCTTCGAACGCCCCATCAGCGCCGCCGTCGCCTTCTTGCCTTCCTCGACTCCGGGCTGATCGAACGCGTCGATCTCGTAGAGCCCGCCCGCGAAGGCCGTCTGCACCTCGAGCAGATAGAGAAGCCCGCCGACGTTCTCCGGCGTGATCGAGTCGAGAACGAAACGCACGGTCGGGCGCTTCGCCTTGGCCAGAGCGAACTCCGTCGCGTCGAGCTCGGCGTTGATCAGCGCGCCCATGTCGTGGCCTTGGAGATAGGCCAGCTCGGGAATGTCGCGAAACGACTTCGGGATCGGGCAGCGCGCGCGGAAACGCTCGGTCTGGACGAGATTGAAGACCTTGTTGTTCGGGCCTTCCACGTAGAGCTGAACCTGCGAATGCTGGTCGGTCGCTCCGAGCGCCTTGATCGGCGTCTGACCGACGTACGCCTTGCGCCCGTGGACGTCGTGGGCCTTGCCGAGGCTCTCGGCCCACAGCTGACGATACCAATCGGCCACGTCGCGCAGCGCGTTGGAGTACGGCATCATGACCGACATCGTTTTGCCGCGCCGCGTGTCGAGAAGATAGTGGATCGCCGCGTTCAGGTACGCCGGGTTCCGCATCAGATCGGACCGCGTGCATCGCTTGGCCATGTCTCGGGCGCCGGCCAGAAGACGATGAATCGCGATCCCCTCGACCGCCGCCGGAAGAAGCCCCACCGCCGTGAAAACCGAGAAGCGCCCCCCCACGTTGTCGGGCACGACGAACGAAGCCAGCTCGTGAGCGTCGCAGAACGGACGCAAAAGTCCCTTGGACACGTCGGTCGTCGCCACGATGTGTTTCTTGAGCGCCTTGGGACCGATCTTGCGCCGGATCAGCTCGACGGCCACGACGAGCTGCGACATTGTCTCGGGTGTGGCGCCCGACTTGGTCACGACGTTGAAGACCGTCTTCTTCAGGTCCACCGCGTCCAAAAGTCGCGTCACGATCTCGGGATCGGAATTGTCGAGAACGAACAGCCTCGGCCGACCGCGGCGCTTCGCCGCCGGGAGCAGGTTGTGATAGTTGTGCGCCAGCGCCGTGTGGAGGCAGATCGGGCCCAGCGCCGACCCGCCGATCCCGAGAACTACGAAGTTCTCGGCCCAGCGCAGACCCCGCGCGTATTCCTGAATCGCCCGGACGAGAACGTCGTCGAACGGAAGATCGTAGAATCCGAGTTCCTTCTTCCGGCGCCGCCGCATCAGGTCCTCGTGAATTCCCTTCGCTCGTTTCCGCAGACCTTCGAGTTCCTTCACGGTGACGCCGTGACTGCGCCCCACCGCCTGCGTCGTTGCGCCGTTATAGTCGAACCGAATGGACATGATCGCGTTTCCTTTCCTGTATGCCGTTGCCGGACGCCCTGTTCTCAATCTAGCGTCGCGCCCCCCGGTTTCGCAACAGATAAAGTCCGCGCGTGTCGTTCCCTCGTGCGGCTGCGGGCAACGGATTGGCCGAAGGTCGGACCCGTTCGTGGCGCGTTTGGAGGAGATCGTGTGGCGGGCGCTCGGGGCGCTGAAGTGCGGGAAGAAAGAAGAAGCGGGAGGGAGGATACTGTTCCCGTCGTCCCTTTTCCACCCGCTTTCGTCGCGAACCGTCTTTAACCGGATTGCTTGTTATAGCGCTTCTCAGGATTCCGTATCGGTTGACGGGTCTCGATTCGGAAAAGACCCGACTCGACCGCGGACATAAACAACGTGGCT
>JAFGFN010000111.1 GCA_016931035.1 Candidatus Sumerlaeota bacterium | reverse complement strand
CGACAAATCCGCACACACGGCCCAGCGAACGCCAAAAACCCCTTTCGAACAATCCAATGCGAGGGGCTGTGAGAAATGCGGGCTAGTTGCCTCCTCTTGTCGGATCGCTACGCATAGCCACGCTGCCTGCTGAGAATAGATCTCGTGCCTGAGGGCAGAGCACGCCGTGGTACGTGAGCAGAAAGAGGGTGGCGTCATCGTATTTGTGCTTCGAACGAGAGGGTTTGACTATCTGAGGACAGAGCAGGGCTGCTTCAGCGCGGAACCTTCGCTTCTCGGACTGATCGAGTGTCATGTAGAGCCGGGCTTGGATCGGGAGCGTGTGCTCCTCGCCGGGTTTCTCTTCCAGCCACCAAAGCCTTTCTCCTTTCTTGAGACGGCCACGTGCATATTTCCGTATGTGCTGCATTCGTTCATGAATCGGAAGCCTGCGAAAATCGAAATACGTAATCCCCATCTTCTGAAACAACGACTCTTTTGGGTGGATCTGAACCTCAAACCTCGGGACATGGGAGGTTCTGACGTGGATCACGCAGTTGTCATATGTATCCCAGTCCACCGTTGGCTGGCCCCCCATCTTCCCGAACACCACGTATACGTACTTCACCTCTTCGCTTCGCGTACTCTCAAAAACGCTGTTTGCCACGCTCCGCCACGTGTCGTTGGCCGTGAATTTGACCTCCACGCCAAACTCGCCGAGAACGATGTCTGGAAAAACGTACGGATGCGGATCGAAATCGACGTCGCTGGAATACCCGGTCACTAGATCTTTCATCGCCTCACGAACACGGGCCTCGAACTTGGCCGACTTATCGAATGGCGCACTTGCTCTGCACTCGTTAGTTAGGCGGTTACACAATTCATCCAAGATGTGTTCGAATGACTCAACGGTTAGGTTTTTCATTGCGGTTGCTCTTCTCGACTGTGAACGCGGAGTTCACGTACTAAAGGCTCGATGAGTGATTCACGTGCTCCGATGCTGTGAAGACAAAAGAGCACTCAGCCTGAGCGCAACCTTGTCCGGATTCGTCAGTGAGTGCTCCCATATTCGATAGATCCTCCACCCCTTCTCTCTCAGTATTCTTCGGACCTCCTTGTCTCTCATCTTGTTGCGCGCTATCTTCGGTTCCCAGTACTCAATGCGGGACTTGGGCATTCTGCAGTGCCAACGGCATCCATGCCAGAAGCAGCCATCCACAAACACTGCTAGCCGTTCACGCCTGAACACAAAATCAGGTTTCCCAGGCAGCGGCTGATGACGTCGCCATCCGGTGATCCCGTGTGATCGCATGATCCCAACCAACCTCAGTTCCGTACCTCGATTGGCGCTGGAGCGGATTGCAGCCATTACCTCCGAGCGCTTCTTCTTCGACAGAACGTCAACCATGGCGTCCGTACCCGACGGAAGATAACGAGATTGCGCTGCCACGAGGACAACGCAGCCCAACCGGCTGGCCGCTGCAACTCGCCGCGAATGACTTAGGATAGCCCTGACTGCGGGCAGCTTCGGCGTGAATCGGTCGTGGCATAGTGGGGAAAGGATAAGGAGGGCCGACACAAACGTCAACTCAAATGAACCCGGACTGCGAGCGAAGACGGTCCTCCCGGGATTCTTGGAGAAAGGCGAATCTGCCGGCCAACTGAAGTTGGAACGACAAGCGCAGAGTCGGGATGAGTGAAGGCGGCTTGTTCGCTACCAGGCCTGTCCGCCTTCGTAGGGGATCTTGTCGGGGTCCCAGCCGTCCGAGCCTCGCAGAACGGCGAAGACGGTGATTTCTTGCGCGTCTCTGCGCGACAGCTGGCGCGACCACATCACGCGCTTCGTTCGGTTGGCGCCCGGACCGGTGCTGTTGTACTCGCCATAGTAGGCGGTATCGACGCTGTCCAGGTCCCCGCTGTCGTCCCAGCCGTGGGGTTCGATGTGAGAACCCATCACGCAGTTGAGGAACACCACGTTGGAATACAATCCGCCCGGTCGGCCCAGATACGCCGACTCCCCGACACCGCTCAGACGACAGCGAAGGAAGACGAAACCGAAACGTTGGCCTCGGGGGGTGGCGGACGCCGTGATATAGCCGCCGTCCTTGCTGTGGATCGTGCAGAGTTCGAACACGACCGTGGCGCTTCCCGAGATGCAGTCGATTTGCCCCTCGACATAGCAATCGCGGAAGTACATTCGCCCCTTGTTGACGACCAACGTGTCCTGCAACCCCAGGACGCGGCAATGGCGGATCATCGCCCGGTCGGCCTCGATCCGCAAGGCGGGCGCCGCCCCGCGGTCGACGGCAGTGTTACAGAAGGTCAACTTCTCGGCGCGGAAACCATTGGCCAGCACGACCACGCAGGCGCCGTTGTAGATGTCCGACTGGCCGCGCGGGAACCGATCTTTCGCGCCGAAGCCGTAGGTGATGACGGTCGTCTTCGTGTTCTGTCCCAGAAACGTGACGTTCCGCTTGGACTCGGGCAGAACGATCGGACCTTGATACGTTCCCGATCCGATATACACGGTGGTGCGTTCGGGGCTATTGTCGGGGAGCGCCGCAACGGCGTCCTGGATCGTTCTGAACGGAGCCGTGCCGTCCTGGGCCACGTACAGGTCTTTCGCCGCGGCCGGGGCCGCGGCCAGGTATGAAAGCAGCGCGATGGCGCATAGGGTTCGCATGGCACTTCCTCCTCGAACTCGGCGAACCGGACCGGAAAGCGGGCATTCCACTCTGAGAGCGGAACGGCGTTTCCTTCCGATGCGGGACGGCGAGTTTCGGGCCCCGGGGGTCGGACTCTCGGGGCGTGATCGAATCGAGACATGCTCGTCTCGGGCGACACGCCCGGGCGGACCCGGGACGGTCGCCTTTTCGTCCGCTAGCGCCGTTCCGCGCGCGTCGGAGACGCAAGTCTCGATTGCAGGAAGAGTCGGGGTGAAGAAGTGTGGAAAGTCGTGCTGGATCACCGCTCGATCCCCCCAAGTAAGTCTCCCTCGTGTTTAGGCGGGGGAGGCCGGCGCGGTTGGCGCACACTGTGCTCTAACGTGTCTATCGACCGTTCGCCCCGGCGAAATAAGAAGAAAGGCGGATGGGGGCGACTTCCGGAGCCAGCATAGGCCAGCGGGGGCCACCTGTCTCCGAAAGAGGGGACGATTCTTGGGTAGAACCGCGTCGCTACTGCGCGGGATTGCCGCCGTGAGTTAACTGTTGCGGGAAGAGATCGATAACCCGACCCTGAGACCTGGCCTGGGGACCGGTGGCCAGTGGCGGGGCGGCGCGATTCTAGGGCAGGTCGGGTAGGTCCGGCGATGGAGAGGGGGTCGGCGAGGGGGTCGAAGGGAAGAGAGGCCGGTCGAACGCATCGAGTCGGCTCTTCGCCTGGTTCGTCTCGAACGGAGTGTCGCGGCGTTCAGCCGGGTACGATTCGAGCAGGCGCTGGTAGGCCAGACGGGCGTCGTATCTCTGGCCAAGATGCTCGTAGCAAAGTCCGAGAGTCAGGAGGACCTTCGGGGTCTGCGGATAGTTGGGATACTCCGCCGCCAGCGAGCGAAGCGCTTCGGCTGCCTCATCGTAGCGTTCGAGCGCCATCAAGCATTCGGCCTTGAGATCGAGGACGTGTTGGTCCGTCTTGAGAGCGGGGAAATCGCTTTCGAGTTGTTCGATCTCGCTCAAGGCGTCCTCATAGGCGCGCAACTCGAGCAGACAACGCACGATGTTCATGCGTAGGGGGGGCTGATCGTGACCTTCGCCGCGCGCGATCTGGTAGGCGCGCAAGGCGTCGAGGGCTTGGGAGAAGCTGCTTTGGAGGAAGCTGGCGTTGGCGATTTCCAGAACGCTATGCGTGGCCCACGGCGAGAACGGGTAGAGCTCGACTATGCGATAAAACTCCTCGATGCGGCGATTGACGTCCGAGACCTCGAGTACGGCGGCCTTGTACAGCGCCTCAGGCGCGATGGAGGACTCGGGAAACGAGTCGGCCAGCTCGAGCAAATCGCGCCGTCCTTCGTCCCTGCGACCGCGGGCGATCTTGTCCGCGATCGAACTCAGTCGCTCGCGAAGCGTCTCGTCCGCGGGCGAGAGGGCGCGCCGGGGTCCGACCGGCTCGAACTCTCCGAGCGAGCCGAGCATTCGCGACTGCTCGGTAAACATCTGAGTCAGCGAAGGGCGGACGATTCGCGGTTGCGCCTCGATCGAGACCGCGGCTTTGGGCTCGGCGGCGGCCGGGATCGAGACGGCAGGCGGTTCTTCCTCCCGCTCCGGGCGCGGCCAGACTTCCGCGTCGTCGAGGAGGACCGGGGCGGGAGTGAGGAATTCCTCCTCCTCAACCATCGGGACCTCTTCGGCGGACGGCTCGGGGGTCGGAGATTCCTCGAAGGTCCTCTGGATTTCGGGCGAGGGCGGTTCCACGGGCGGTTCCGGCGCCTCCACCGGAGTCACGACCTCCCAGTCTGCGGCAGGAACCGGCTCGGGCGTCGGTTCGGGGGTTGCCGTCGGTTTGGCCGTCGCCGTTGGCTCGGGTGTCGGCCTTGGGGTCCGCCTAGGCGTCGGCATCGGAGTCGGGGATGCAGTCGGCGACGGCTCGGATAGAGGCTCGGGCGTGGACTGGGGAGTCGCCTCCGGCGCGGCCTTGGGGGTCGCCTCGGGAGTCGGTCTCGGTGTGGCCGCGGGGGTCGGTTTCGGCGCGACTACGGGGGTCGCGGCGGGAACGACGGGTTCGGGAGTCGGTGGCGCCGCCTCTTCCGCCATTGGAATCTCGGAAGGTTCGGGTGCGACGGGAACGACGGAAGGCTCCGGGGCGACGGGGATCAAGACCGGCGAAGAGGTTCGCTCTTCCAGAGCCATCTGCTCCATTTCTTCCATGAGAAAGCGACTCAGGTCGGATCGTGGCTTTGTTGCGTCCGGTTGCGCCGTTTCGGGGCTTTCCATGTCCGGTACGGAAAGCAGATACGAGGAGACGGACATTTCCTGAGGCTGGACCGAGAGGCGCACGCGGCTGGTGGTTCCGTCTTCCGACGAGATCACCTCGACATCGACGGGCGTGGTCTGAGCGTCCGCGCCGAGCGGGGCGAACGCGGCGAGGGCGACCGGCGCGCACGCCGCGATCCATCCGATTCTGTGGCGCAACGAGAATCCGGTATCCATGGACCACCTTCGCATCCGCGACGCCCTCTCTCTCGCCCTAGTTGGATGGGCCCGACGAACCGGGCTCGCCGTGGGCGGCGCGTGGCGGATTGAGAAACGCGACGATCCCGTTATAGAGTGCCGCCGAAACCGTGTCAAGGAAAGCCGAATCGAGCAACCGCGCTTCGTCCTCGGGATTCGAGAGAAACGCGCACTCGACGAGGACCGACGGCATCTCGGTCAACGTGCGCGTCAGGCGGTACGAACGGCGTCGCGCGCCGACCTGTTCGGTCGCCCGCGGGTCCACGCCGCGACACGCCTCGGCAAGCGCCCCGGCCAACGTCGCCCCCTGACCGTGGTAGTAGAAAAGGCGCGCGCCGCGCGATCGCAACGGATCTTCTTCGAGCGAGACGGCGTTGTTGTGAATCGAGACGAAGAGATCCGCCCGTTTCGCGCGGGCGTCGGCCAGACGATCCTCGACGCTGACGAAGCGGTCTTCGTCGCGCGTCATCGTCGTTTCGGCTCCCGCAGTTTCGAGAAGGCGAGCCAGTCGTCGGGCGATCTCGAGGTTCACGTCCGACTCGCACAGTCCGGCCGCCCCGATCGCGCCCACGTCCGCGCCCCCGTGACCGGGATCGAGACAGATTCGGAGCCCGCGTAGAGGATGTTCTCTACTCGTGTCGCGATCGGGGAGACGCCGGACTTGCAGCCGCATTTCTCCCGCGGCGAATTCCGTTTTGTAGCCCCAGAGCGGGTCGTTTCCCAGATTCACCGACAAGACCGTCTTGTCGGGCACACCGCCGGGATCGAGACGCACCGCTGTCGAAACGATCGAGTCGGAGCCAACTTCTCCGGTCAGCGTTCGAGAGGTCGCCCCCTCGCTCCCCGTGTTTCGCGCATCGCCCCGGTCGGCCCGCAGTCCCCACACGGTGAGAGTCAGCGTGGCGCCCGATTCCGAGACCTCGACGTGGTAGGGCAACGGACGCGACCAGATGCCGCCCTTTCGAGGGGAGTCCAATCCTAGCGACAGCACCGCCGCCGTAGCGGCGCTCGCGGCGTCGCACGTGAGCGCGACCTTGCCCAACACGGGCCCGGCCGATTCCGAGGACTCGCGCCGGAGGTTCGCCCGCACCGCATCCGTCGCGATCCACCCATCCACTCCCTTCGCCAGCCGCACGCGCAGCCGTTCGCCCTCGCGTCCGGTCACGGCGAGCGCCGCGCCCGCCGGGGCCGTCGCCACGCGCGTCGAGAAGCGAACATCGTCGAAGATCCCAACACCCTCCTCCGAAACGCGAACGCGCCGGAGATTCGAAGGATCGAGAACCGTCAGACGACCGGGGACTTCGCCGTCAACCCGGTGAGTCTTTCCTCGTCGGGTTTGTTCGAGCGAGACCCGGACGAGGTCGTTATTTAAGGCGTCCTCGGGCCGGACCGTGTGCGAGCCTTCGTAGATTCCCGCCTGAGCGGCCTCGCCTCGCGCGACCGACAGCTCGCGCATCGGATAGCTCTTGAGAGAGCGTCCGATCCGAAACCACGCCATCGCCCCCGGGCTTCCCCGAAAACGAATGCGAACCGCGTCGCCTGGAAGCAAATCCGCGTCGTCCTTGGGAAGCATGTAGCTTCGGCCCGCGATCGAAAGCGGTTCGGCCGGTAGAGCGCGAGCCGGAGCCGGACGCTCGATCCGTCGCACGATCCTCGTGACCCGTCCGTCGCGATGGGCGCGGAATTCGAGCCGGTTGATTCCAGGCTTGAGGTGGGCCAAGCCCGCGAACGCGCCGGTCGGATAGACGCGGACCGCCGAACCGTTCAGGGTGACCGTCGTTCCCGGATCGACGCACCCGGCATAGCGGATCGCGTCGTGCCAGAACGTCAGGCTCCGGCGCGGAATGCCGATCCAGAGAACCGGTCCGCTCTCGCGAAAGCGGTCGCGCGCTTCGTCCCACGCCCGGCGCTCGAGGGGCTCGGGAGTCGAGCTCGGTTGCGCCGCGGCGGCGACGCACGCGCCCCACGCGAGCAGAAGCGCCAAGCTCACTCCGAGCGATCTTCTGGAAAAGGGAAGGAAGGGAGCCACTCAGACCGTACCGCCGAGGAAGTCGCATCTGCCGCAGGCAGGGAGCGAACCGATTCGCGAGAACCGGTTCTTGCGCAGACCCTTCATTCTCTCAAGAAAGCCCCCTCGAGCGCAACGGAACACCGCGACTTTTTCTTTCTCGTCCCAGGGACATTTCAGAGTCGTTCGACCTGTAGGGACGAAGCGGATTCAGGAGCAGGCTGAAGCCTGTACTCGAAACTCGTTCTGAGTACAGGCTTCAGCCTGCTTCAGTATCGACATAGGATTTTGAAATCCTCCTGTTTCCCGCCCCCCTTCGTCTTCTTGTGCGACGGCGGTTCCCAGCCTTTCTGGATGACCTTGATCCTTCATCATGTGGATTAAGATTATGATAACTATTTAGTATACACACGGGGAGTCTTGTGGTATCTTGACTTAGCGAT
>JAFGFN010000110.1 GCA_016931035.1 Candidatus Sumerlaeota bacterium | reverse complement strand
CGACAAATCCGCACACACGGCCCAGCGAACGCCAAAAACCCCTTTCGAACAATCCAATGCGAGGGGCTGTGAGAAATGCGGGTTAGGATTTCTTCTGCGCCACGCGGACGCGCGCCGGGCGCACGAGACGTCCATTGAGAACGTAGCCCGCTTGAATGACCTGGATTACCGTGTTGGGAGGGTGCTCGTCGGTGGATTCGGCGCCCAGGGCTTCATGCACGGTCGGGTCGAACGTTTCGCCGAGCGGCTGGATCTTCTCGATGCCCTGCGACGCCAGGGCCTTCTCGAACTGCTGTTGGATCGCCAGAATCCCCTCGACGACGGAGGACGCGTCGCTCGTGTCGGGCCCGATGGCATCCAGGGCGTGATCGAAACTGTCCAGGGCCGGAATGAGCGCGTTGATGAAGTCGTTCAGGCCGAACTTCGCCGCCTCCTCCTTTTCGCGCGTCGCGCGCCGCCGGGTCGCCTCGAGGTCCGAGCGCGTATCGACCAGGACCTTCTTCATCTTGTCGAACTCGCGCTTGCTGTGGTGAAGCAGGTCGTTCAGACGGTTATGCTGATGGGCGGTGTGGATCAGCGAGCGCGAAAGCGACTCCTCGCGATGCGAGCGATGCTTGCCGTGCGGATTGTAGCGCAACCGGCGGGCGCGATGCTTGCGCCGCCGGGGCGAAAAGGGATAGGGACAGGCGACGCGTTTTCGCGCCGCGAGACTTTTGCGCATGAAACTCGGGTCCTCCTCGGGGACACGGTCGGCCGAAAGCAACTGGGGGAAGAATAGCGTGGGGCGGCGGAAATGGCAAGCGCGGCGTCGATGGCCGGCGCCCGCGGGGACGAGATCACCGCGGCGCGAAATCGCGCGGCAAGATCGCCAGTCCGGGAAACGCCTTGACGATCTTGCGATCGAAAGTAAGAAGATGTGTCCCGAGTTCTTGGGCCAATGCGACGAATTCGCAGTCGTAGGAGGAACAGCCGGATTCGACTGACAGGGCGAGAACTCGACGCGCGTTCGATTCGTATTCGCGATTCCGAAAAAGGCGCAACGCTTCGTCCATCAGGCGTGCCGCGTCGTCCACCGACATCCCTCGGGTGCGACAGAGCAGGCTCAGTACGTTGCAGAACTCGCTGCGCCAGAGGAGCGGTGCACGCCAATCGGGGTCTTCTTCGAACGCCCGACGGACTTCGGCCGTGCGGTCGCCCGGCACGAACAAATAAGCGATCGTGTTTGTATCGGCGACAATCATGGCCGCCCTTCGCGTTTCGCCTTGAGCAACGTAGCGTCGGTCAGGCGGGGCAAGCGCATCTCGCCCTGCAGGGCGTCGAGGCGGCGCAGAAACGATCCGGGCTTGACCGGTCGCGGTGCAAGCGTCTCTTCGAGCCGAATCAGAATCTCGCCGTTGAGACTGCGGCGGCTCTCCCGCGCCGCCCTCTTCAGGCGTTCGTAAAGGGGCGTGGGGACGGACTTGATCGTCAGGCTTGGCATGGAACAATCTCCTCTGCGAAGGTGCAACCATGATGACACCATTTCGACACCGCTGTCAAGAGTGACGCGAACCGTCCTTTCTCCCTTCCCCCTTGACTCGACACCTGCCCGGCGCAATGATCGCGCGTGAACGATCGTTCGAGAAGGCACTCCGGAGCGCCGCTTTCGACTGTCGGTCGTGAGCGGCGACAGGGGCGATGCGGAGAGGGGAGAGAGAGAAATGGAAGTCGAGATATTCGCGCTGTGCGACGCCGCGGCGGATTACGGCGGGAAACTGAACCTCCTGGGGACGTTCGACACGGTCCGCGCCCAACAGTTCCCGACGGCGCGGCCCCATTGCGCCGTCGCGCTGCGGATGCGGTTCGAACGCGTCGAAGAAGGAGAGCATCGGATCCGGATCAACTTTGTCGATGGGGACGGGAAGCCGATCATTCCGAACCTCGACAGCAAGCTGACCGTGCGCTTCCCGCCCGAGGTTTCATCGGTGTGCGCCAACATGGTCCTCGCCATCAACGGGATGAAGTTCGACCGGCCCGGGCACTACTCGATCGACCTCGGCGTGGACGGAAGATACGAGAAGTCGTTACCGATCCACGTCGTCCAGGCGAGAGAAGAAAAGGATGAAGTAGGAAGGATGAAGGATGAACACCAAGGATGAAAAGGAAAAGGATGAAGGCGGAAGGATGAAGGATGAGGGATGAAGGATGAGGGATGAAGAAGGAGACGAGAGATGCCAGAAGACTTGAGGGCGCGGACAAAGATGTACGCTTTGCGCATCATTCATTTGTACGGCATGTTGCCAAGATCCACTGAAGCGCAGGCGATCGGGAAGCAGTCGCTGCGCGCGGGAACATCCGTCGGCGCCCACTATCGCGAAGGCATTCGCGCCCGTTCGAACGCCGAGTTTGTGAGCAAGATAGAAGGGGCGTTGCAGGAACTCGAAGAATCGCGCTACTGGATGGAACTGCTCGTCGATGCCGGTATCGTGGATACGAAGCGTCTCTCGGATCTGATGGACGAAGCGGACCAACTCACGGCCATTCTGGTGACCTGTGCCAAGAAGGCGAAGACCGCGACCGCTCGGAAAAGCGCCAAGAAGACGCAGAAGGAGACGTAAGAGGCAAAAGCGGGGTCTTCAATCATCGAATCGGTCGTTTTCTCTCTTTCTTCTTTCATCCTTCATCCTTCCTACTTCATCCTTGCTTTTCATTCGCCTCGTTCGATTTCGTCGAGGCGGCGGAGGAGGGCGGCGGGGTCGTCGAGGATGAGGTCGCGAGGCTTCGAGCCGAGGTAGGGGCCGACGATGCCGCGTTCTTCCATCAAGTCCATCAGGCGGCCCGCGCGGGCGAATCCGATCTTGAGCCGGCGCTGGATCATCGAGACGCTGGGCTTGCGCGATTCGAGCACCATGCGCAGCGCCTTGTTGTAGAGCTCCTCATCCTCGTCGGTTTCGCCCTTGAGCTGGAAACTCGGGAACTCGACCTGCACTCCGGGACGCGACAGCTCGGTCGGGATGCTCAGCGGCTTGGGTTCCGGGGGTGGGGGAGCGAAGGCCAGGGCTTCGGATTCTTCGGATTCCTCGTCTTCGATCTCGTCCCCAATGACCTTCGTCGGCATCGTGAATCCGGTCTTCTCGTACACCGCCGGGGTCTTGCATCGCAAGTGGTCGCTCACCATTTCGACGTCGTGATCGCTCAGGAACGCGCCTTGGGTTCGGAACGGTTTGACGCCGCCGGGGGCGTAGAGCATGTCGCCGCGTCCGAGGAGGGTTTCGGCGCCGTTCATGTCGAGGATGGTGCGCGAATCGACCTTGGCCGAGACCTGGAAGGCAATGCGCGAGGGGAAGTTGGCCTTGATGACCCCGGTGATGACGTTGACCGAGGGACGCTGCGTGGCGATGATCATGTGGATGCCGGCGGCGCGACTCATCTGCGCGAGGCGGATGACGAATTCCTCGACCTCGTTTCGGGCGATGAGCATCAGGTCGGCCAATTCGTCGATGACGATCACGATGTGGGGGAGATACTTGAGCTCGCCTCGGTCGGCGTTCACGTGTTTGCGCCGTTTGCCCGTCACTAGGCCGTTGTAGCCGTCGATGTTACGCACCCGGAGCTCAGAAAACAGTTGAAGGCGTTCCTCCATCTGGCCGACGGCCCACATGAGGGCGGCGGCGGCCTGGCGCGGCTCGTTGACGACCGGGGCGAGAAGGTAGGGGATATCGGAATAGACGTTGAGTTCGACCCGTTTGGGGTCGACCATGATGAACTTCACCTTGTCGGGCGGCATGCGATAGAGCATCGAGCAGATGACGGCGTTGATGCAGACGCTTTTACCCGAGCCGGTGGTGCCCGCGATGAGGAGGTGGGGCATCGCCGCCAGGTCGCAGATCACGGGCTGCCCCTCGATGTTGCGCCCCAACACGAAGGCCAGCGGCGAGGGGTGCGACCGGAACTCGGGCGTCTCGATCAGGTCCTTGAAGTATACGGGCGTGATCGTGCGGTTGGGCACTTCGATCCCGATCGCGGCTTTGCCTGGGATCGGCGCCTGGATGCGGACGCTTTTCGCGCGCAGGATCAACGCGATGTCGTTTTCGAGACTCAGGATGCGGCTGACCTTGACGCCGGGGGCGGGTTGGAGCTCGTAACGCGTGACCACGGGGCCCTGGGTCACTCCGACGACCCGGGCCGAGATGTTGAAGTCGCTCAGGGCCTGTTCGAGTTCGCCGCTGACGCGAACGATCTCGTCGCGATCGGACGTGTGGTCGACTAGCGGGGGAGAGCTGAGCAGGTCGATCGGGGGCAGTTCGAAGTCGTCGGACTGGAAGTCCATCTGGGTCTGAACCATCTCGCGCGACGCCTGGCGGTCCTTCTCCTTGCGCCGAGCCATCTTGGCCAGAGACTCCTCGAGCTCGGGCGGCAACTGGGTCGGGACGGCGGGTTTGGACGGTCGATCCTTGACGAGCGGCTCGTCGGGCGCCTCGACCGAGCTGGAACCGGACGAGCGAGAATCGTCGAGCGACACGGGGAAGACGCGCGACCCGACATCGCGCTCGAACCGTAGGGTGGCCACGGGGGCGGGCTGACGCCGTTTGGCGAAGAAGCCTCGCACCCATCCGGCGGACCGCTGAATCAGGGGGGCGAAGAGGAATCCGGTCGAGAGCATCGCGCCCAAGACCAGAACGAAGATGCAGAGAAGATAGGACCCCGGCAGACCGCACCGAAGCGTGAGGTTCAGGCCGTAGCTCCCTCGACTGGTGACGAAGCTCCCGATGACGCCGCCGGCCTCGAAGGCTCCCTCCTCGTTTCGCGCGGCGACATAGGGGAGGGTGAGGAGCGCGCACAGCGAGACGACGATCAGGACGCCGGAGACCGTCTTGCGCACGGGATGGAACGGCAGACTGCGGCGCAAGGCGTGAACCGAGGCGAGGAACAGAAGAGCGGGGAAGACATAGGCGATCCACCGCCCCATCACAAACCGCAAACCGAGAGCGAGACCCGAGCCGAACGATCCGAGCCAGCGTCGTCCGGCTTCCTGACCGATGAGGGAGAGGACGACGAGCAGCCCGGCGGCCATGAGACAGAACGCCAGGATCTCGCGCCACTTGTCGTGGGAGAGTCCCCAGGTCAGAGTCTCTTGTTTTCTAGCGGCGGTCGCCACGATATCCGGACACTTTCGGGAGGTTCAATAGGGCGGGCTAACCCCACGCCATTCATGACGCTGAACCCAAGCGAGGACCTGCTCGCGTCACGAAACATCGAGGAACGATGAGAAAAGAATCGAATCGGGCAAACGGATGGCAAGAAATCGGGACAACCGGATCGCGCATCGGGAATGACCGGGAGTAATCCACCGGAAGGAGATGCGCTGTCGTCGTTCGCCACCCGCATCATTCCCCACCCCACTACATAGGGGTTCGGACGCAAGAAGATCAAGGAAAATAACAGGCGGCCCCGAATCCTTCACGCCCTGCGCGGTTCGGGTTTGAACGGGAGCCGTTCAGAGGCGCGAGCCGCTTCGGGCGACGCGGCTTCG
>JAFGFN010000109.1 GCA_016931035.1 Candidatus Sumerlaeota bacterium | reverse complement strand
GCAAGGATGTTTTCCATTCGGTCGACGATCGGGACGCCGATCGCAATAGGTTTCTCGAGCGACTCGGTTCGGAAATGTCGATTCAGTTGGAACGGAGCGATCCGAACTAAACTGTAATCTGTAAGTCTGACCCCGATTTCTGGTAATCTGTAAGTCTGACCCCGATTTCCCTCTCGTCAGGTGTTTCCACGCGTAGTACCCCCGGCAGAAGATGCTGCTTGCCATATTTCCTCAGCCACTTGTAAACCGTCGAGTTGCCCGCAATTCCGTACCTGCGCTGGGCGTGGCATCGGCTGCGCAACTTGCCCGCCTCGAGCTCCGAAATCACCTGTATCTTGAACGCCTCGCTGTAACGCCGCCGCGGTTTCTGCCCCATCCCACTGTCTCCTCCCGTGTGGTCCGTGTCAACCTATCACAGTACAAGACACTTCATCCTTCATCCTTGTCAGTCCTCCCCCCAGAAACCCCTTGAAATCGTCCGGGGGCGGACCCATAGTCGTTTCGTGCGGCAATGCGGATGGACAAGGGGACAACGGTGGACGCCGACACAGGTCTCTGGTACGCCCTCACCTATCACTCTCAACTCACCCATTCCGAGGTCCACGCCCTCGTCGAGCAGTGGCGCGGCGAGAAGGACCGCCCCTTCGCCGATCTCTTCAACGCGAGCCTCGACGACCTGAAGTGGGCGGGTCTCACCGACCGGCAGTGGGAAGGGATCGAACGCGCCCGCCGCGAAATGCCGGCCGCCCGCGCGGAGCTCGACCCGTGTACGGTGGCGGGAATCGAGGCGGTGAGCTGCGTCGACGCGCTGTATCCCGCTCGGCTGGCGTCGAGTTTGGGCGCGTCGCGGCCGCCGCTGTTGTTCTGCTCGGGCAATCTTCGGCTTCTGACCAAAGCCTCCGTGGCCGTCATCGGGTCGCGCAAGCCCTCGGAACCCGCCGTGCGGTTCACCGCCGAAACCGCGACCCGGCTGGCGACCGAAGGGGTGACCGTGGTGAGCGGTTTCGCCGAGGGGGTGGATCGCTACGCCTCGATGGCGGCGCTCGAAGCGGGCGGCACAACGATTCTGGTCCTCGCCCAAGGCATCCTGACCTTCGCGCGCGAAGGGGAGGAACTCGCCCCCTGGCTCAAGCAGGGTCGAATTCTCGTGGTCAGCGCGTTTCGACCTCGCTCCGAATGGCAAACTCCCTTGGCGATGGCGCGAAACGCCATGATCACGGGGATGGCGAGCGACGTAGTCGTCAGCCATTCGCGCTCGGTCGGAGGCGCGTGGGAGGCGGCGCGGATGGCGCTGCGCCAAGGCAAATGCGTCTGGGTGCGCGGCGACTTGAACCCGAACCTGGGACACGGCGCGCTGTCCTCGCTCGGCGCGCGCCTGGTGGACTGGCCGTCGGACGAATTTGACGCGTGGGCGCAGTCGATCGCCCAACACGCCCACGGCGAGCACGCCGGACGAACGGCAAGCGTCCGCTGGACCGAATCGAGCGTCTTGGAGCTCCTTCGCACCGGCTCGCCCGCCGACATCCACGAAGCGTGCGGCATCACGGGCAGCCTGCTCCAACGCATCGTCGAGGGACGCGAGACCGTCTCGCTCAAACGACTCGAAGACCTGATGGAAATCAAGGGCTTGGGCGAGGCGGCCGTCCAGGAAGTTCGCGCGGCGTTCGAATTCAAAACCGAAACGAGAGACGCCTCGCAACTCTCGCTCTTCCCCGAGATCGAGGAGTATCCGGGATGGGACGGCCGCATCTTGCGCGAGACTCCGAGCGCGCCCGCTCGAAAACCCCGGCCGGTCGAACCCGTCCCGCCCTCCGAGATCGCGGAGACCGAGACTATCCCCTTGGCGGACGAGTCCCCGGCCGCGAAGAAGACGCGAAAGTCCAAACGCGCCCAACCGGTCCCGGCTCCGACCCCGAAGCCCCCCAAGACGAACCTCCTGGTGTTGATGGCGAGCGGACTGCGCGCCGACTTCCTGGGCTGCTACGGCGCGGCCGCTCCCGCGACGCCTTACATCGACCGTCTGGCGAGCCGGGGCGCCGTCCTGACCCGGGCCTACACCACCCACACGCACGACGCACCGGCCCGCGCCACGTTCCTGACCGGAATGAGCGCGCGCGGCCACGGCCTCTGGCGCAACGGCGTCAAACTCGACGAATCGGTCCGCACCTTGGCCTCTCACCTCGCCTCGCAGGGGTATCGCACGGCGTGCGTCGGCAAGATGCACCTGGGCCCCTACGAAGCCCCGTTCGAAACCCGTTCGAAAGAGTCGAGGGCGTACTGGGACAAGGGGCTCATGGATCGCTGGACCGGCGCGTACTACGGATTCAACCAGGCCCGGCTCGTTCTCGGGCACGGCGCGAACGCGCTCGCCGCCGGGCATTACGCCCAGTGGCTCCACAATTGGCATTCGACGGACGTGGCCAAACTCTCGCCCGAGAACGCGCGCATCGGCAAGACCCAATGGCCCGAGGCGTACACCGTCGATTGCCGCCCCCAGGTTCACGCGACGCCCTGGATCGCCGACCACACGGCGGCGTTTCTCAAGGAATACGGCGAGGACCCGTTCTTCGTGTTCTGTTCGTTTCCCGATCCTCACCCCCCGTATGCCGCGCTGCCCGAGTACCTCGACCGCGTCGTCGCCGAGGATCTCGCGCCCGCCATCTCGGCGCCCGCCTCTAGGAACGGGTTGCCCGCCGGTTTCGGAGAAGCGGCGCAGCACGCGGCTCCGCGCGACGAACAGGTCGAGGAGATCCGACTCCACTATGCGGCGATGGTCGCCCAGATCGACGAAGCCGTCGGGTTTGTGCTCGACAAGCTCGAAGAAATGGACCTTTTCGGACGGACCCTCGTGGTCCTGACGTCCGATCACGGCGACGTCCTGGGCGATCACGGCCTCGTGGGCGCGGGACCCTATCACTTCGCCCCCCTGATTCGCGTTCCCTCGGTCTGGAGTCTACCGGGGACCATACCGGCGGGCGCGAAGATCGACGGTCTATTCAGTCATCTGGACTTCGTACCGACCGCGAGCCGCCTGATTCGATCGCTCGTCCCGCTCGAAGCCCAGGGGCGCGCGCTCGACGGCCTGTTGCGCGCGGAGAAGAAAGCCCCAACGCGCGATTCGGCGCTCGTCGAGTGGGAGTCGGTCTCGACCGCGCCCCGGATGTCGCTCAAGACGATCGTGACCCCGGACAAACGGATGACTTACTACGTCGGCGAACCGTCCGGCGAGTTCTACGACCTGAGTCGCGACCCCGAGGAACACGAGAACCGTTTTGCCAAGATGTCGCCGACCGAGCGCGCGGGCATGATGCAGTCGCTCCTCGATCTACTGAGCGAGACCGACACCCGCACGCCCATCGCGACGGGAAAAGAATGAGACGATTGCGGATTGCGGACTTGTGCGCCACGGCGCACAAGTCCGCAATCGAAAGGGTGGTTTAGGTGATTCGAAAACCGTTTGCCCTCGCCCTGGCGGGAGGACTCGGAAGTCTCGCGTGTTACGGTCTCTCGGGCGTCGTCCACAGACTCCTGGGGGCGGAGTCCCCTGGGGAACGTTGGTCGTGAACCTTGTCGGCTGTTTCGCCGTCGGCATCGTCTGGGGAATCTCCGAGAACCGCCTGAGCGTCTCGCCCGAGCTGCGCACCGTGATCCTCATCGGATTCCTCGGCGCGTTTACCACGTTCTCTTCGTTCATGTACGAAACTAACGAACTCCTGCGCGACTCGCTCTGGCTCCAGGCCGCGGGAAACCTTCTCGGGCAGAACCTCGGGAGGATCGCGTTTCTCTTGTTGGGATTGGCGGCCGGCAAATACTTGTAAGAGCGGCGGGATACTCGAAGAAAGGAAGGCGAACGATGCAATTGCCTAACCCGCATTTCTCACAGCCCCTCGCATTGGATTGTTCGAAAGGGGTTTTTGGCGTTCGCTGGGCCGTGTGTGCGGATTTGTCG
>JAFGFN010000108.1 GCA_016931035.1 Candidatus Sumerlaeota bacterium | reverse complement strand
GATCGTGTAGACCGTGTTGTAGCGCACCCCCGCCCCGAAACCGCCCAGGACGTAGAGACGACCGTTGTGAGCGACGGCGGTGTTCTCACTAACCGGAACAGGGCACTCCGAAGTGGCGTGCCATTCGATCGGTGGGGGCCACGCCCAGGATACCGGCGGGAACAAACTGCAGAGGAGGAATAGTGCCAGAACCTCGTGAATCCAGACGAAAGATCGGTTTCTCATCTTCCTTATCCTTTCGCCTCCCCAAGACGGAAACAACGCGTGCGAACTGGCGTCATCCGCGCCACTTGATTCTGTGTCATCGTTTACATATTTCGCCGCTCCCATTCAAATGTTGCTCAGTTCGAGCTGTCTTGGACGGATTATCACTCTGGTGGAGGGGAAATGTCCACGGAAATGTGATTGTACCCGCACCAAATCGACGTTTCTCCGCCCACACAACCACTTTCCATAAATGACCCATCAGGACTCTTATCGTCCACCAATGGCGGCAAACTTGAATCCTCTTGAAAATCCTGCGCGCAGGAGAAACGATGACGATATGGAAGGCCAAAAGCGGGACACGATGCGCCGGACAACCTCAAACACCCCCCCTGTTGACACGCGCCGCGACGCGTCGGCGATCGAGATCGTCGGTGCGCGGACGCACAACCTCAAGAACGTGACCTGCTCGGTGCGGCGCGGGAAACTCACCGTCGTCACCGGGGTCTCGGGATCGGGCAAATCGTCGCTCGCCTTCGACACGCTCTACGCCGAGGGACAGCGCCGCTACGTCGAGTCGATGTCGACCTACGCGCGTCAGTTTCTCGAGCGCATGCAACGGCCCGACGTCGATGCGATCCACAACGTGCCGCCCGCTATCGCCCTCGAACAGAAGAACTCGGTCACCAACGCGCGTTCGACCATCGGCACGGCGACCGAGATCAACGATTTCCTGCGTCTCCTATTCGCGCGCGTCGGGCACGTGTTCTGTCCCGACTGCGGCGTCGAGGTCGCGAGCGATTCGCCCGAAAGCGCGGCGATGACGCTCGAGAAACTCCCCGAGGGCAAACGCCTCATCATTCTCGCGCCCGTCGAGATCGAGAGCGTCGAGAACCTCGACGCGACGCTCGACGAAATGCGGAGGCAGGGGTTCACCCGAGCCCTGGCCGAAGACGGGACGCTCGTCCCGCTCGAGGAGTTTCGGGTCGAGCATCTGGTGGAGCGAAAAAGAAAAGTGGACAAGGTGGACGGGTCGAAGAGAGCCCCCAAGGCCAGAAAGTCCACTCGGTCCACTTCGTCTATCTTCCTTCTTGCCGATCGCGTGGCGACCGGCCCCCGCATCCGGTCGCGCCTGGCCGAAGCCCTCGAACTCGCCTTCCGCGCGGGCGGCGGACGCGCCCGGGTGCGCGACGCCGATTCGGGCGCCGAGTGGGCCTTTTCGTCGGGTCTCGTGTGCAATCGCTGCGGCCGAACGCAGCGCAAGCCCGAGCCCGCGTTGTTTTCGTTCTCGAGTCCGTTGGGCGCGTGCCCCCGGTGCGAGGGTTTCGGCCGCATCGCGGGAATCGACATGGACAAGGTGATTCCCAACTGGAACCTGACCTTGATGGACGACCCCATTGTCCCGTGGAACTCGACCGCGAATCGCGAGATGTACGACTATCTGCGCCAGACCGTCTCCGAGATGTCGTGGCACAAGCCGCTCGAGGACCTGAGCTCCGAGATGAAGGGCGTTCTGCTCGAGGGACGGGGAAAGTGGCCGGGCATCCGCGGCTTCTTCGGATGGTACGAGAGCCGGCGCTACAAGGTCCAGGCCCGCGTCCTCCTCGCGCGCTATCGCGCCTACACCCCATGTCCCGATTGCGGCGGCGCGCGCCTGGTGCCCGAGGCGCTCCACGTCCGGGTCGACGGCCGCACGATCGCCGACGTGGTCGCCCGGTCTATCGAGGACCTCCACGCCTACTTCGACGCGCTCACTCTACCCGCGCATGAAGAACAAGCCGCTTCGCGTCTTCTCTCGGAAATTCGCTCGCGTCTGCGCTATCTCGACAACGTCGGTCTGGGCTACCTCACGCTCGACCGCCAGACTCGCACCCTTTCGGGCGGCGAATCGCAACGCATCAACCTCGCGACGGCGCTGGGCAGCGCTTTGACCGACACGCTCTACGTCCTCGACGAGCCGACCGTCGGTCTGCACTCGCGCGACACGATGCGGCTCCTCGCGATCCTCCAGGCGCTGCGCGAAAGCGGCAACACCGTCGTCGTGGTCGAGCACGACCCCGACATCATCCTCGGCGCCGACGACGTCCTCGATATCGGACCCGCCTCGGGCGAACGCGGCGGCCAACTCCTCTACGCCGGACCGGTCGAAGGGCTCCTGAGTGGCATGGGCGTCTCGCCCATGTCTTCTTCCGTGCAACACATCCGCCCCTTCCAAAAACGCGGGCAAGATGCCCGTGCCACAAAGGCCCATGAGCGGGACACTCATGCCACTTCGCTAACCGCGCGGTACCTCGCCCGGTCCAAGCGCCGCGTCCTTCCTTCGCGAGGCCGCAAGCCCGCGGGCTGGATCGCGATCCGCGGCGCGCGCGCGCACAACCTGCAAAACCTCGACGTTCGTCTCCCCCTCGGGGTCCTCGCCTGCGTCACCGGCGTCTCGGGCTCGGGCAAATCCACCCTCGTGCATTCGATCCTCTACTCCGGATTTCGCCGTCTGCGCGACAACGCTCCCGTCGAGGTCGGCATGCACGACGCGATCGACGGCATCGAACGGCTGCGCGACATCGTTTTGGTCGACCAGCGCCCGCTCGGACGCTCGTCGCGCTCGAACCCGGTGACCTACGTCAAGGCCTACGACCCGATTCGCGCGCTTTTCGCCTCGACGCGCGAAGCCAAGCGCCACGGCATCCGGCCCGGCCATTTCTCGTTCAATGTCGAAGGGGGACGATGCGAAACCTGTCGGGGCGCGGGCGTCGTGACCGTCGATATGCACTTCTTGGCCGACGTCGAAGTCACGTGCGACGACTGCGACGGCAAACGGTTCCAACGCCGCGTGCTCGACGTCGCCTGGAACGGCCGCAACATCGACGACGTGCTCGACATGACGGTGAGCGACGCGCGGTCCTTCTTCGCCGATCGGCCCAAGATTCGTCGCGCGCTCGATCCCCTCGCTTCCGTCGGCCTGGGCTACATCCGCCTGGGTCAGAGCACGGCCACCCTCTCGGGCGGCGAGGCGCAACGCCTCAAACTCGCCGGCTTCCTCGCGGCGAATCGCAACGTCGAGAACGTCCTCATGCTGTTCGACGAACCGACGACCGGCCTCCACGCCGCCGACCTCGAGATCCTCGTCGAACTCCTGCATCGGCTGGTCGACCGCGGCGCGTCGGTTCTCGTGATCGAACACAACCTCGACCTGATCGGCCACGCCGATTGGATCGTCGACCTAGGACCCGAGGGCGGCGCGTCGGGCGGCCGCATCGTCGCCGAAGGTCTCCCCGAAGCCGTCATGGCCTGCCCCGCCTCCCACACGGGCCGGTTTCTTAAGGAACGGTTCCGAGAACTTCCGAGCGAATAGCCTGATTTAGGGGGGGGGGGGGGCCTTTTCCG
>JAFGFN010000107.1 GCA_016931035.1 Candidatus Sumerlaeota bacterium | reverse complement strand
CGGTTACCGCATTTGCTCACGACATTTCTGTCCTTATGTTTTCAATATCGAGACGAAGATCGCGCCTTTCTGTTTTGGACAAGAGTGTTGTTTCATCCTTCATCCTTCCGCTTTCATCCTTACCACCAGGTATCCGTGTTCGATCAGCCAATGGTGGAACTCGTAAGTCGTGTGAATGCAGGCGTTCTTGCACCGGTCGCGCACCTTTTCGTAGGCCTCGGACCCGGGCGCTTGCGCCTCGAGCTCGATCTGAACGGGACACCGGATGTCCTTGCAGTATTCGCGCCGCTTATAGTCTTCGTAGCCCTCGATTGCCATGGTGTCGCCCCTTTCTCGCACGCCTCGGCCCGCCCTCGCACCGCGAGAGCCAGAGAGAGCCGGTCGAAACATAGACATCGCGCTGAAAATCTTAGAGAACCGAATCGGGGGACTCAAGGCAAATCGACTGCGAGTCGTGGGCCGGAGCCGGTCCGAAATCGGTTTTCCGGGCGTTTTTCGAGGGCGATTTTTCGAGTTGCACGGGGGATGGCTTTGTAATAGATTGTCTGGCCTTTTCTCAACGGGACGCGGGATATCCGGCGTGGTTCGCCGGACGCGCTTATCCCGGAAAGATCTCGTCGATCGAGATCGAGGCATACGTTTAGGGGAGTAGACTGACGAGGTGATGAGACTATGGTGATGATCCCGGTCCAAAAGGCCGCCAACAACATGAAGATTCAGTTCAAGAACGACGTGTGGTCGATTGTCGAGTTCGCCCATCACAAACCAGGCAAGGGCGGCGCGGTCGTCCGCCTCAAGATCAAGAGCCTGACCACGGGCCGGGTCCTCGAAGAGACGTTGAACGCGTCGGAAAAGATCGACCAGGTGGAAGTGGCGTACCGCAAGATGGCCTATCTCTACCACGACGGCGATCACTACGTCTTCATGGACAACCAGACCTACGAACAGGTCCAGGTCAGCGAAGAGATGATGGACGACAAGGCGCGCTTCCTGATCGAGAACCTCGAAGTCACCATCGTTCTCTGGGACGACAAGATCATCGGGGTCGATCTGCCCGCGAAGGTCGATCTCAAGGTGGTCGAGACGATGAACGCCGAGCGCGGCAACACGGCGACGAACGTGACGAAGGACGCGAAGCTCGAAAGCGGCTTCGTCGCCCAGGTTCCCCTGTTCATCAACACGGGCGACGTCGTGCGGATCGACACCCGCGACGGCGCCTACGAATCGCGGGTCTAGCCTCTCGATCGAATTCGAGTTTCCCCTCCTCGACCGGGATTTCTATTGAAATCGCCGCGTTCCGAACGATAATGGTCTCGTCGTTACGTTCCCCGGCGCTCGCCGCGTGTCCCCCCCGCGCCGGTCGCGAGCCGACAGGCCCATCCCCGTCCAGCTGAAGTAGTGAAGAGATGTCCACCCCCGTTCTGCCGATCGTTGTGGGAACCCGCTCCGAGCTCCTTGCCGCCGCTTCGACGGTCGAGGCGTTTCGCGCCGTCGATTCTCCATCGAGTCCTCTCGTTCCCCGCCTTCTCTGTACGGGTCAGGAAGCCACCGAACTCGATCAAACATTCGAATCTCTGGGGATCGAGCCCGACGTCGCGCTCGACCTCAAGGCGCCGCACGTGGCCGACGCTGCGCTCGGGGCGCGTCTTCTTCAAGCGATGGAAGGCACCCTGCGCCACCAGAATCCGGCTGCCGTCTTGGCCGTCGGGTCGAGCGCCACGGCGTGGGCGACGGGCGTCGCGGCCTACTTCAAACGGATTCCCCTGATTCATCTCGGCGCGGGCGATTTCGCGCCCGAGTCCGAGCGTCCGTGGCCCGAATGGCTCCACCGGCACGAGCTGGCCCGCCTGGCGCACCTCCACCTCTGTCGCGATGAAGTGTGCGCCCGAGCGATAGAGGACGGTGCGGCCGGTTCTCTCGCTCACCGCGCGACGACGATCCGCGTGGTCGGAGAGGGAGCGGACGAGATCCTCGCCCGTTCGCTCGCATCGCCGCCCGATGACGACGATCCGACCCTGGCCGGCCTTCGGCCCGGCGCGCCTCGCGTTCTCGTCTTCATCCGGCGACGCGAGCACCACGCCAACGCCCTGCGACCCCTGTGTCAGGCCTTGGAAATCCTATCCGATGAATTCGCGGAACACGAATTCATCGTCGTCCATTCGCTCCAATCGCACATTTGCGACGCGCTGGTCGCGCTCGTCCCGAAACGGCCCAACGTCCGCGCGATCTCGCCTCTTCCCCACCCCGCGTTCGCGCGCGAAGTGGCGCGGGCGCGTCTGGTCGCGACCGATTCGTCGGGCCTGGCGCGCGAGGCGGCGCTCCTGGGGCGACCCGTCGTGACGATCGGGTCGTATTCGACAACCGAGTCGCTCCAGACCCTCTTCCGGGAGCGAGCGATTCCGAACCGGACTTGCGACATGGGAATCGATCCGATCCGCGAGGCCGTGACGCAGCTCCTCGCCGGAGCCGACCCGCCGTCCGCCGCCGGGTCGATCGGGTCCGTCCCTCGCGCGGGAGAGGAATCGGTGGAAGCGATACTATGTTGGTGGAGAAAATCGGGAAGCAGAGAATGAGAGAATGAAGACACGGGCGAGACGCCCGTGCCACCTCACATGGCCGAATTCGTTCATCTCCACGTCCACAGCCATTACAGCATCGGGCGCGCCTTGCCTCGGGTGCGCGATCTGGTGCAGCGCGCCTCGGATCTCGAGATGCCCGCCATCGCGCTGACCGACAACAACAGCATCGCCGGGATGGGCGAGTTGGTTCGCGAGGCGGAGGAGTCGAACGTCCAGCCGATCCTGGGCTGCGAACTCGACATTCTCCCCTCCAGCCACGGCCTCTACCAGGGCCGCACGCACCGCCTGACCCTGCTGGTCGAGTCGGAAGCCGGCTATCGCAACCTGGTCGCCCTCATCACGTGCGCCCACAACCGCGTGGGCGACCAGCCGGTCCACGTCACTTTTTCCGAGTTCATGCGCCACTCGAAGGGGCTGATCGTCCTGACCGGCTCGCCGCGAAGCGAGCTCTACGCATGGCTGCGCGAAAGCAAGACGGCCGAGACCAAGGCCTATCTCAACCGCCTTGTCTCGGAGATCGGGCGCGAGAACCTGTTCTTCGAGGTCACCGAGTATCCGCACCCCCGCATTCGCCGCATCATGGACTACATTCTCGAGCTCAGTCGATTCCTTCACCTCCCCGCCGTCGCGACCCAGAACGTCCACTTCCTCGATCCCGAGGACATGCCGGCGTACTGCGCCCTGGTCCAACACCCCCACCAGCTCTCGCCAAAGTGGCCGCTCCCCAACGAGGAGCTCCCCACGCGCCACTTCGCCACCGCGCAGGAAATGAGCAAGCGGTTCGCCTATACACCCGAGATCCTCGAAGAAACGCTACTGGTCGCCCAACGCTGCAAATTCACCTTCCCCAGCCACCGCGCCCTGATTCCCGTCCCGGAGTTCGAACGCGGTCAGGACCCCGCGTCGGTCCTGTGGGACAAAGCGGTGCGCGGCGCCCAGTTGCGCTACGGGACGCTGAGCGCCGCCACCAAGGAACGTCTGAACGCCGAATACGGCGATATCCGAAACACCGAGGGCGGCCGGGTCGATCTGACCGAGTATCTTCTTCTCCTTCACGAGATCGCCTCGTTCATCCGAGAATCGAGTCTCTGCCGCGGTGTGGGGAGCGGACGGCTGACCTCCTCGGTCATCGCCTACGCCCTGGGAATCGTCGAAGCCGACCCCCTGGCCTACGAAATCGAATACGAGCCGCTCCGCTTGAGTCCGGGGTGCTATCCCCGGTTCGAAATCGAAGCGTCGACCCACGCCATGGAACGCGTCGTGAAGTGGCTGACCGAACGATACGGGGAACGCCACCTAGCCCTGGTTGGACGATGGGTCGAATGGCCTCGCGGACGTCTGTTCCAGCACCTGTGCCGCTGGGCGGGTCTGCCCGAGACGAATCTGCGCCAGTTCCGTCCCGACAGGCTCCTCGCGCCCGAACCCGAGCCCGAGATTTCGAGCGACGACGTTCCGCGCGACTACGCCGCGGTGGATCTCTCCGCGCGCAGCGACGACGAAATCGAGACGGGAGCGACCGGAGGAGGGACGAGCCACCTGCCGCCGTTGGGTGACGGGCGCATTCCTCGCAACGTGTCGCTGCGACAGCACCGGACCCTGGCCGACGCCGTCTATCGTATGCATCCGTGTCTGCGCGAGCTCGAGGCCGAGCGCACGCACTATGTTGTCAGCCGCGAACCCTTGAACGATTCGATACCGGTGATGCCGGGCGCCTCGGGACAACAGATCACCCAGGGAAACGCCGGTCTTCTCGACCAGCTCCACATGTTGCGGATCGAGTTCTCCTCCCTTCCTCTGCTCAACGTTCTCGAATCGGCCCTGGGATGGATTCGGCAGGAGAGCAGCCCCGCCTTTTCGCTCAACGACATTCCGCTCGACGACGAGCAGACGTTCCGGTTGTTGAGTCTCGGCCTGACCAATGGCATCACGCCGCTCCACTCGATCACGACCAAGTCGTTTCTTCGCTCCGAGAACCCGCGCTCGATCGCCGATCTGATCCAGGTCCACGGACGAGCCGCCCGCCAGCACGGCGGCGAGGGGACTCGCGGCCGCGCCGCGTCGCTTCCGGATTGCGTTCTCAGCTACTGGTGCGCTTACATGAAGGTGCACCACCCCGTCCCGTTCATGGCGGCCATGCTCACCCACTCGGTCTCGTCGCACAGCGCCGCCGCCCAAAGACCCCGGTTCCAGATTCTGTTGCGCGAAACGCGCAAGATGGGAATCGAGATCCTGGGACCGCACATCAACTTCAGCACCTACGAGTTCTCGCAGGAGGGGCGCAAGATTCGGACCGGACTGACCGTCGTGCGAGGTCTGGGACGCCAAACGTTCGACGAAATCGCCCAGGTGCGCCACAGCCTCCCCTTCTCCGGCTTATCCGATTTCTGTCAACGCACCGATCCGCGCCGCGTACCCTACCCCCTGATCGTCAACCTCATCAAAGCGGGCGCGTTCGACGGACTCGGCGAACACCGAGGCCGGCTCCTGGTCGACTTCGAACGCGCCCTCAAGAACGCCCGCCTCCACGCTCCCGGTTCGTCGAAATCGAGCGCGGGAGCGGGCCCGAAGCGAGGTCTCCCCGGAGCCCACGTGCAACTCCAACTCTTCGACTCCTCGATGTTCGACGACGAACCCCCTCCTCCCCGCGAGGAGACGCACGCGCCGCCTCCACCGTTGTCTCAACGCGAGGTTATGCGCTACGAACAGGAGGCCGTCGGATACAGCATCTCGTTCGACCTTTTCGATTACTACGAGGAGCTGATTCGGTCCATGCGCACGATCACGCCGTTCGAGGTCAATGTAAAGATGGAGGGCAAGACGATTCACGTGGCCGGGTTCGTGGACCATATCGAGCGCGAGGGGCCGCTGATCGTCGAGGGAACGGAAATGGTCCTCGACCTCGAGGGACACGTGGTCAAAGTCCCGCCCCGCACAACGGGCGACCTCACGCACCTGCTCAACTCGCGCAGCCCGGTTCTCATCGAGGGGATCGTGCGACGGCTCGTCCGAAACGAGTGTTATCTCGAAGCCCGCTCGATCCACCTTCTCGACGAAGTCGCCCGCAAAGCGGAGGAAGTCCGGACTCTCCGACTCAACCTGGCCGGCGAAAGTTCCCGGACCCTGGCCCGGATTCGGAGCGTGATCCGCGCCTATCGCGGCAACTCGCAGGTCGAGGTCGAGAACGACACCGGCTTGTCGTGGTGGACGGCGCGCGGAATCCACGGCGCGAAGGTCTTCTACTGTCCGCCGCTCTATCAAGGTCTTCAAGAAGTGCTGGCGAAGAACCGAATGAAGATCCTAGACCGTGCAGGGCGTCCGGTCGCGAATTGACACGCGGCAAGGTCGGATTTCGCGATCCGGATGGCGGAGAAGAGACGGAGGATCGCCGCGTTCGAGACCCGAATTCCGACCGTTCCGATCCGGAATCCTCGACTCCGGACTCCGCAACCTCTTGCGCGAGACTTGGCAATGAGGCTAGAATCGAAAATACGAGATTGAAAGGCCTCGGCAGACGCTTCGCCTTCGGGCGCAGCCCCGAGAAAAACGATATAGCATGGCGATCGATCCCGAAACCGGCAAGACCAAGATCTCCTCGCTGAGAAAGTGGATCGGATTCGCGGTCTTCTTCGTTCTGGCGGGCGTCGTCGGCGCTCTGGCCAGTGGCCGCCTGGAGAACTACCGCGTGTCGTCGGGCTCGATGCTTCCGACGCTCGAAGTCGGCGACTGCCTTCTGGTCGATTCCCGCCGTCCCGTCGTTCCTCAACGGGGCGACATCGTCGCCTTCTACAATCCCGAAAACGCGGCCGAGCGACTGGTCAAGCGCGTCGTAGCCGGGCCAGGCGACAGGGTGCGGTTCGAGGACGGGCTCTTCTACCTGAACGACGAGCCGCAATACGACGAGGACTACGTGACGATCGAACAGATCGAGGACCTTCCCTATCAGAAGCCGGTGACTCTCGATCTCGATCAGTACTACGTTCTGGGAGACAATCGCGCTTACAGCGTCGACAGCATGAACTTCGGCCCGATCACGCCCGACGACATGATCGGCGTGGTCAAGTACATCTATTGGCCCAAGAGCCGCATGCGGGCCATCCACAATCCCAACGGCGTCTGAATCCGCCGTCGCGAATTCCGGCTCGATCTCAACGATATCTCCTCGCGCGTTTCCGTTCTCCCCGACTCCCTCATCCTCGCGAAATCCGGCCAAATAGGGCTTGACTTGGTCGCGTTTGCCGCCCAGAAATGGAACGCTGCCGTTGGCCGCTTTCCCGGGCAATTGCGGGCGGATCGTCCGCGCAACTTCATCTATTCGGAAGAGGGAGAGAATCATGAGAGCGATCGTTCGAGTCGTGCTGTGCTTCTGGGTACTCGCGGGACTGCCCGGCGTGGGTCTGGCCGCGCCGGTGGGAGAGGAATCCGGCGCCCCGCCCGCGCCGAGGGAATCTCGAACGGTCGATATTCCCAGGGTCGATAGAATCGTCGTCGACGGCGATCCGTCGGACTGGGGCGAACGAGGCTTTCGCGTCGAGGTCCTTTCCGACCTGGACGGGTTGGCCCGGCCACCCGCGGATTTCGATCCCACGTTCCGTCTCGGATGGGACGATCGGGGTGTGCTACTCCTAGTTTCGGTCCGGGACAACGCGGCAAAGGAATGGGAGACGAAGATCCCGGCCATGCACAAGTCGGTCGGCCGTCGCCACGATTCGCTCAACCTCCTCATCGCCAGCGACATCGGTTCCCGGGTGCGTTACCAGCTGTTCCTCTCGCCCGGGGTGGACAAGGACCACCCCGAGGTGCGCGAGAACTTCTACGACCTCCGTCCCGTCGAGCAGCGCGAGACGCCGATCGAGTACGAGAGGGTGCGCAAGACGGCGGGAAGCAGCTACATCATGGAGTTCCTTCTGCCTTGGCCCGATATCGCCGTCCTGGCTCCGAACGAGAAGCGGGAGAAAGTGGCGTTTCAGATCGACTTCGTCGATGCGGACGATGCCGACGGACCCCGAATCCGCCCGTTCTGGTATCCGAGCGAGAGAACCTATCGAGACCCGATGTTGATGCGCGTTCTCCGTCTGGTCGACAAGCCGAGTCCGCCCGAGCGGATTTCCGTTCGGGCCTCCGGCGCGCCGGGGGGATTGCCTTGGGTCCGCGTAGCGGCCGTGGCGGAGCTGACGGGCCAACCCGTGGAGGTGCGGAGAGACGGCAAGACGCTGGCGCGCGCGAATCTCGAGTCGCGCGACGGTCGGGCCTTCGCCGAAATGCTCCTTCCTCCTCCCCGCGCGGACGGGGCGTACGCGAATCTCGATGTTTCCGTCGGAGGCACTCTCATCGACACCGTCGGGTTCGACGAGACGCCGAAAAGCGGCACCCTGGCGATCCGGTTCGCCCCGTCGCCCACGTCCCCGGAGACTCTCTCCATCGGGGCCGGTTGGGAAACCCCGTTCGACAAGATTCACCCCGACGTTCAGGCGCAGGCGCACCTTTATAACCTGGACGGGTCGGTCGCCGCGGAAGCGTCGTGCCCGCTGGGAGACCGAACGGATCTCGTCGTGCCCGACGGCTTCTATCGCGCCGAGGCCCGGGTCAAGAGCTTCGGCGGATGGACCCTCGAAGGCTCGGGGCCGTGTCTCAAGGGCGCCGATCCAGAGAACCTGATGCGCGAGGTCGTGAGCCGCGCGCGCGAGATGCAGGCGGACCCGAGGTACGAGGCCTACGCCGGATGGATCGACTATCTGGCCGGGAAAATCGAGGAGCGGCTGAGCCCGCAAGAGTGGCGTCTGCCCGAGAAAACGGAGGATCTGGCGCTCGACCTGGGCTTGTGGCTCGACAAGATGAAGAAGGACCCGAGCGCGCTCGCCAAGGAACGCGGCGTGCGCGAATGGGCCTATCTCTCCAAGGTGGACGGAACCGGACAGCCGTTCACGTTGTCCATTCCCGACGACTACGACCCGAAGCGACCTCTTCCTCTCCTTGTGTGGCTTCACGGTCGAACCGGCACCCACGCGGGAAGGGGCACGCTCGAGATCGCGGAACCCTTTCTCGGGTTGAAAGTTCTCGGTCGCGGCAAGGCCGCGGGATACATCTCCTTGGCGGAGGTCGACGTCCTCGAAGCGATCGATTTCGTCCGCGCCCACTGGAACGTGGACCCCGACCGCATCTACCTGGCGGGATCGAGCATGGGCGGAGGCGGATCGTTCTATATCGGGTCTCGCCACCCCGACATGTTCGCTTCGGTTTCCCCTCTGTGCGGATACGGGATACACACGCCGGTCGAGAACTTGTTGAACGTTCCGCTTCGCGCTCTGCACAGCAGCGACGACCCGGCCGTGGCCATCTCGCTCAGTCGCGGAGCCGTGTTCGGACTCGCGCGGTTCGGCGGTCGGGCCTCTCTGGACGAGACCGTGGGCTACGGCCACGAGGTCGACGAGTACACGGAGGGCGTGGAACGGCTTCAGAAGTGGATGGCGGACCAGAGACGTCAGACGAACGTCGAGCGCGTCTTCTATCGGGCGACCGACGAATCCGCCCGTGGGGCCTACTGGGTCTCGGTCGAAGAATGGGGACCCGAGGGACGTCCCGCGACCGTCGATGCCCGCATCGGCGAGGCCAATTCGCTCCATTTGAGCCTGGACAACGTAGCCGTCGCACGGTTGGACTTGGCCCGCTCCCCCGCCGACCGCAGCCGCGAGATGAGCGTCGCGATCGACGGTCGGTACCGCGAGATACTTCCGCCTCCGCTGCCCGAGGTCCTCTTCGCGGTTCGCGAGGAAGAGGGGTGGCGTTTCTCGAACGAACGGCCCGCGCCGCCCGATTTCCGGCTTCACTTTCCCGGCGGCGCGCGCGCCCTCTACCAGGGCGAACCGATCATGATTGTCTGGGGAACGCAAGGGGATGAGACCTTGGACCAGGCGCTCCACGAGATCGCTCGGGTCGCCCAGCGTTCTCCGGGCCCCTTTTGGCCCACGGACCAGGACGTGCGCGGCGGCGTGCCGATCGACTACACGGTCTACGGTCGTCTGCCCGCCAAGGCCGACACCGAGGTCACGGCCGACGACATCGAGCGCTGCAATCTTCTTCTGCTGGGCGACGCCCGACAGAACTCCGTCGTCGCCAGGATCGCCGGACGGCTCCCGGTTCATATCGATTCGAGCGCCAAGGGCAAGCGCGTGCGGACCGACGACGGGCAGGCGTGGGATTTCGACGATCGCGCTTTCGGTCTGCTCTACTACAACCCCCTGGCGCCGAAGCGGCTGGTGTACTGGGTCGCCTCGGACGACGTCGACTTCTATCGTCCCGACGCGTCTCTAATGAGGCGGCAGAGGTGGGACATCGCGCCTCCGGACTTCATGATGATGTCGCAGGACGGCGAGAAGACGGTTGCGGCGCGGCGATTCGACAGCCGGTGGAACTGGGAAAAGGGATACGCCGAGTCGCCCCTGGCGAACGCGAAACTCGCCCCGACCCAGCGTTGGTCCAGGGCCTGGGGCGAAGCGATGATCGAGGCGACAGGAGCCGACCTCGCCCTCGTGCCCGAGCGTCGCCCCGCGACCGATCCGGACTTCGCCACTGGCGAGACCCGGCAGATGGACCTTGCGACATTCGAATACGACATGAGGATCGCCGTCATGGATATCACGGGCGAGGAACTCGTCGCCGCTCTCGATGCGTTCGAGGAGCACAGACGGAAAGTCGCGGAACGCGAACTCAAACCGGGAGAAGCGGGAGAGAGTGCCCGACGCGAAGACACTTACCGGTTCGTGCCTGAGCCTTCGCCCGGCTCGATTCAGAAGGCCCGATCCTACCGGGTGGCACTACACCCATGGACGGTTGGCGACTACTCGGATAAGGTCAACGGCAACCCGCCGAGCTTTCGCCTGACGGACCAGACGACGCGCGAGGCGATCGAGAGGTTCCTCGCGGGGGAGCGCCCCGAGACGGAAGAATAGGAGTCGAAAGGACTGCGGCTCGGGGCGTGTCTTGGCGAAGCGACGAGCCGTTCGCAAGCCGGAGGCTTGCCCGGAAAGTAGCCGGGGGTAGCACCCCCGGAACATCCCGCGCCTCTAGCCCAAGCACCCCGGAGGGGTGCCGGAGAGAAAAGACTTCGTGTTGCGCATGAAACTCAGGTTCCGCGCTCGGGACTTCCGGCACCCCTCCGGGGTGCGCGCGTCGTTTGGTCTTGGTCCGGGGGTGTTACCCCCGGCTACTGTCCGTCAGCCCTCCGGGCTGGAGAAGCGCTCCAACCGAAACGGAGATGGAATCGACGCAGAGCCGATCGGTCGCTTCGCCAAGATGCGCCCAGCGGTTCGCGCCGACACAGATCGGGCTTGAACGTTTGCGGCGATGGTGCTGAACTTGGGCAACTCTGTTGAAGGAAAGGAAAACGGAATGGCTTCGAAAGTCGCAGCGCAGCTCTATACGGTCCGCGATTTCCTGAAAACGGCAAAGGATTTCGAGGAGACGCTCAAGAAACTGGCCGCGATGGGATATCCCGCGGTGCAACTTTCCGCCGTCGCCTGTATGAACGGCGAAAATCCCGAGGTGAGCGCGGCCGACGCGCGCGCGCTGCTCGACAAGTACGGCCTCAAGTGCGCCGCCACGCACCGCGGACGGCCCAACTTCGTCGAGCGCCTGGACGACGAGATCGCCTTTCACAAGACGCTGGGATGCGACTACACGGCGATCGGCAACCTCGGGGTCAAGGACAAGAGTCCCGGTTCCTATCGCCAGCTGATCGAGGAGTCCAAGGTCTTCCTGCCCAAACTCAAGGAACACGGCATCCGTTGGGGGTTCCACAACCACGGATTCGACTACGCCAAGTACGACGGCCGACCCAACATGGACATTCTCATCAAAGAAGCGCCCGCCGACTTCATGATGGAAATCGACACCTACTGGGTGACGGACGCCGGCGCCAACCCCGAGACCGTGCTCAAGGCGTGCAAAGGCCGCATCCCCGTCGTTCATTTCAAGGACATGGCCTTCGACCCCGAGAAGAAACGCGTGATGGCCCCCGTCGGCGAAGGCAACCTCGATTGGGACGGCATTATCGCGGTTTGCGAAGCGGACAACGTCGAGTGGTACTGCGTCGAGCAGGACGACTGTTACGACCGCGACCCGTTCGAGTGTCTCGAATCGAGCCTGCATTTCCTCGAGTCGAAAGGGTTGTAGGCAGCCGAGTGAGACGAACTACTCCACTCATTTCCAGGATTGAGAAGGCTTCTGAGAGAATGGAATGTCGTACGCGGGGCTAACCGGTGGGATCAAGACTGCGTCTTGCGAGACACAACAAGCGCCGTCCCCTGCATTCTCAGTGCAAGGCGCCAGTTTCAACAGGAACCTTCCGCACACCACGCGTCTTACCGAGGTACTGCTTCAGACTCTGGAAGAAACGTCCCAAGGGATCGTTCGGATCGAGGGGCGGCTCTTGGGCAACAAGCAAGTCCCGATGCAGTTCCTCGTTCACGCCCTGGGACAGAGCGAGAGAAAGGGAGATTGTGGACGATAGGACGGCCCCGTAATCGTCGAACGCGATCTGCTCGAATCGTCCCACGACATCGCCAATGCGCTCGTACCTGCGCGCCATACAGAGGAGCAACTCTGCCTCGTGTCCTCGCAGCTTCTCGAAGACTCGGGGATGCGACAAGAGATGATCCAGCTCCTCGAGGTCCATCGAAATGATAGTAACCTTCAACTTCTCGGTGTTCTTCGGATCTTGAACGCATTCTCGAAGACTAGCGAGGTCGGGAGTCATCTCGACTGACTCAATCCCGCGGTAGTTCTCGCGCACGGCGGAATCGCTAATGCTCGTGGGACTGACGGGATACCGGTCAAACAGAGAGATCGCCGCTTCCGCGATGTCTTCCCGCGAAAGCAGTTCGGCGAGAAAGTTCGTGGCCCTGAGCATGCGTTCTATTCCGACGTTTGGGTCGCCGTAGAGCCGCGTGAAGCCAAGCGTCGGGACTTGTGTATAATGATGGAGAATCTTCTCCGTCGTGGAGGAAACGACCTCGTCACGAGGCACATCAAATCTGGCAAGTACACGAGCATCGCTCTCCCGCAGACCTCGGATATGCAATTCTGTTTCGACGGACTCCTTGACTGGGAGGTGAACGTCCCCTAAACCCAGATCTATCAAGACCGCAGGGGTCTTCTCCGCTGAGGGAGCACTCTCCTTGTCACGTCCTTCCTTGTCTGCGGTCTGGATCTCCTGCGAACGCTCCTCGGAAGGACTCCGACTCGACAACACCTTGATCGCCGCAATCAACCCGCAGAACACCAGAAGAAGCCCAACTCCAACTTGCGTTTTCCTCATGTGAACCTCCCGAGAGCCGACACGATTCAACATCAAGGTCCCAGACGACGATCCCCTCGCTCCCGACCACACCTCAGGGGAAGTATGGTCGGGGGACGCACCGAACTCTCACGCACGACCATTGCGATTCACTCAGCTGCGGACAGAGCCGATGCGGCCGCAGAAGCAGTTCCTCCCGCTTTTCAGATTCGCGGTTGACATGTCAGGACAATTGAAGTTGTCCCGCTTGTCTTGGAATTGGGTAAGCCTTTAGCCTCCTGACGCAAAATACTTCTCGACCCGTGAAGATTTCCATAGCTTTTTTGT
>JAFGFN010000106.1 GCA_016931035.1 Candidatus Sumerlaeota bacterium | reverse complement strand
CGGACTGTTCCAGATGCCCAATCGCGCAAATCCAACACACTCAACGTTGTCACCCTAATCAGTCAGAATTCTTGGGGAAACTCCTGTCATGTCAGCTGGGCGATGCTCTCGTGGACGTGCGCGGCGGACGTTCGCAAGGCGTCGCGCTCGGCCTCGGTCAGTTCGATCTCGAGGACCTTCTCGACGCCGCCTTTGCCCAGGACGACGGGAACGCCCACGAATACGTCGCTCAGGCCGTATTCGCCCTGAAGGCAGACCGAGCAGGGCAACACGCGTTTCTTGTCCTTGAGAATCGCCTCGGCCATCTGAACCGCCGCGGCGGACGGAGCGTAGAAGGCGCTGCCCGTCTTGAGATAGTTGACAATCTCGATCCCGCCGTCGCGGGTGCGTTGGACGATGGCGTCGATCTTCTCCTGAGGCAACCATTGTTCCAGGGGAATCCCGCCGATCGAGGTGTAGCGGGGGAGAGGCACCATCGAGTCGCCGTGGCCCCCGAGAACGAGCGCCGAGATGTCCTCGACCGACACGTTCAATTCCATCGCGATGAAGGCGCGGTAGCGCGCGGTGTCGAGGATACCCGCCATCCCGACGATTCGCTCGCGCGGAAAGCCCGTCTTCTTCATCGCGACGTAGGCCATGACGTCCAGAGGGTTCGAGACGACGATGACGATCGCTTCGGGCGAGAAACGCGCCACGTTCTCGGCCACCTGGCCGACGATCTCGGCGTTCTTGACCAGGAGATCGGTCCGGCTCATCCCCGGTTTTCGGGCGAGGCCGGCCGTGACGATCACGACGTCGGACCCGGCGGTTTCCTCGTAGCGGTTGGTTCCGCGCACGTAGGAGTCCTTGCCGACGACGGGCGTGGCCTCCATGAGGTCGAGTCCTTTGCCCTGCGGCACTCCCTCAACGATGTCCACTAGAACGATATCGCCGAGTTCCGCCGCCGCCGCCCAGTGGGCGGCCGTCGCTCCGACGTTTCCCGCTCCGACGATGGAAATCTTGGGTCGCTTGATCATGGGGCCCGTCCTCTCTTGGCGCTTCCGCGCGACATTTCCTTCTCTACGGTTCCGACTCCAACGCGTCGATGTGCTTGCGAATCGACTCGCGCTCCTCTTGTCGGAACCGATGGAACGGCTCGGCCAAGAAGTCGCTGCAGATCCCCTTGAGCGAAAGCGAGCACTTCACCCCCTTGAGGAAGCTCGATCCGTACCGGCCCACGCTGTAGATCGTCGAGCTGATGCGCATGATTCGCTCGTGAAGCGCGGCGACGCGATCGAGATCGCGCGCGCGGGCCGCTTCGTAGAGAGCGACGTAGAGTCGGGGCCAGACGTTGGCGCCTCCGCTCACGCCGCCGTGACCGCCGAGAAGGAGCGTCTCGCCCAAGAGTTCTTCCGGCCCGACAAGGAGCGAGAAGTCGGGTCGATCTCTGAACAGTCCCTGGAGTTGGTGGAAGTAGATCATGTTGGCCGAGCTGTCTTTGAGCCCGGCGACGCCCGGGATGTCGGCGGCGGCGCGCACCGTGGGCGGCTCGAAGTTGAGTTTGGTCAGACTCGGCATGTTGTAGAGGAAAACGGGGACAGGGAGCTCGGGGACGAGATGTTGAAGGTATTCCAGAAGCTCGGCCTGACCCGCCGGGAAGTAGTATGGCGGAGCCAGAACCACCCCCTGCGCTCCGGCGTCGGCGGCGTGGCGCGCGATACCGACCGATTCGACGAACGCTGTGTCCGTGATCCCGACCAGCACCGGCACGCGCCCCGCCACTTGGCGGCACACGCGGTCGATCGCGTCGCGACGCAGACGGTATCCGAGGCTGGGAGCCTCGCCCGTCGTGCCGAGGATGAAGAGGCCGTGGACGCCCCCGGCGAGAATGTGTTCGACGAGACGTTCCAGCCCCTCGACGTCGAGAGTGTCGCGATCGAGAAGCGGCGTCACCATCGGGGGGACGATTCCGCGCAGCGGTTTCTTCAGTTCGGTCGTTGCCATAGCGTTTCTCCACCCAGCAAGATTCCAGGTTCGCAGGTTCGAGGGTGGAGAAGATAGGAAACCCCGTCTGTCGCGCCCGAACCTGGAACTTTCGAACCGTTCAACCTGTAACCCGCCGTATTCAGTCCGGCCATCGGCCGTCGGGCATGTCGTGCGAACCGAGACTCGACGGATCGATCACGGCGTGTTTGATCGTGCGTCGGTGATACGTGTACGTCGTGTGAACCATCCCATCGGATGTTTGGATCGCCGCCGGATAGGAGAACTGCCCCTCGCCCTTCTCCAACACGAAGGCCGCTTTCCAGTCCCGTCCGTCGTCGCTCACCGCGACGTTGAGCATTTCGCGCGCCTGCGGGAAGTCGCCGCCTCGGACCGTATGATTGTAGATCAGGAAGTAGCGTTCGTCGCTCAGCGACACGGCGTCGAAACCCGCGTCGGGGTTTGGGAGAGCGATCGCCCGCATTGGGCCCCACGTTCGCCCTTCGTCCTCCGACCAGACTTCGGCGATGCAGTCCTGCTTGGTCCGGCACAGGGCCTGAAGCCGTCCGTCCGGGTGGACAAGAATCGCCGGCTGGATGGCGCGAAACTCGACGCCGTCGTTCACCGGCGCGGTCCGCTCCCAGGTTCGTCCCGCGTCGGCCGTGCGCTCGAAATGGACGCGCCACCCATCGTCTTCGACGCTCGACGGACAGAGGAGGTCGCCGTTGCGGAGCTGGATGGGTTTGTTCTTGATCGGGCCCAGGATACCCTCGGGGAGGCGCCAGGGCTCGGACCACGTTCTTCCGCCGTCGGTCGACTCCGTCATCATCCCCCACCACGTGCTGGGACTGGGGCCGACCTTGTAGAAGAGAAGCAAGGGCCCTCCCGCGATTTGGGAAAGCACGGGGTTCCAACACGGATACCGAACCTCCGCGGGTTCGACGCCATTCGCCGCCTCGAAGGGCGGGATCCAGACCGAACCCTCCTGACGCGAGACCCAAATCGCGACGTCCGGGTGCCTTTCATGCGTCCCGCCGAAGAAGGCGCAGACCAGTCCCTCTTCGGTTTCGACGACGGTCGAGGCGTGACACGACGGAAACGGCGCCGTGTCGTAGATGAATTCCTCCCGGAGCACTGCCAGGCTTCGCGCCTTGTCGATTTCGTCTTTCAAAAGACCCACTTCCATCGTTCAGAACCTTTCCATATCCATTGGCGGACCAGCCCATTGCGCGCGGCGTTCGTTGGCCGACGAATCGGGCGAACGCGGCCGAAAGAATGTCGCAGGACTTGCCCGAGGGCGAGCACGGAACGCCTTGCGACACGTTCGCCGCAAGGTCGCGTCTTTCACGGCCGTGGAACGATAGCGAAAACAAGTCGTCTCGTCAACTTGAGTGTTGCCCCCTCCGCGGCCTTTCCTTGCCGCAGAGCCTCGTGGAATTCAGAATCATGAGGGCCGCCACGCTTCGACGTTCGAGAACCTCGCGGCGCTTCTCGGGATCGAGGCCGTGAGGGTCTGCCGGCGGTTCCAACCTCTAGCCGATTCGAGCTCGGATTGCGGCCATCTCCAGCTCCAGCTTCACTCGACATAGAAGGAAAGCCAGAAGGCGAGCGTCGCGGCGCTGGCGAGCGTGCTCCAGAAAACCATCCGCGAAGCCAATTCCGGTTTGCGTCCGTATTCCATCGCCAGAACGTAGACGTTGACCGCGACGGGCAAACCGGCCGCGCACACGAGAACCGGAAGGACCTGCGCGGCCTGAGTCGGAAGAAAACCGATCCAAATCCACGCCAGAGCCGCGGCCAGAAGGGGAGAGGCGCCTAGGCGCATTGCCGCAACCGCTCCGACGGGCGCCAGACGCCCGTTGCGCCGGGTGGTCGCCAGCTGCGCTCCGAGCGTGAGTAGCGCGACCGGAATGAGTCCGTTGGCGATCTGTTCGAGCGGAAACAGAATGGGTTGGGGCAACTCGATCCGAAGAACGTCGAGGAGCGGGACCAGAACGAGCGCGTAGAGAACCGGCGCCTTCAGAATGCCCGAGAGCCTCTTCCGCCATCCGGTGCGTTTGTCCCCCACCAGCCAGAGCCCGAAAGTGAACATAAGGATGTTCTGGAACACCATCGTCAGGGCCATGACCTCCACCCCGATGCTGCCGAACGCGAGCTGAGCGAACGGGATGCCGTAGTTGCCGCAATTGTTGAACAGGGTTCCGAGAGTCAGGAGAGAACGCTCGGAGCGAAACCGCTTCGAGGCGAAGACGAGCCAAGCCAGGGCAAGCAGCAGGGCGAAATGCACGCTGTTGAAGGTCATGACGACCGAGACCAGTTCGCCGCTCAGCCGATTCTCGAGAAGTCTCGCGAACACGATTCCCGGAACGAACACATAAAAGTTGAGTTTGGAAAGCGTGGCCAAGTCGAGCGTGAAGGCTCTTTGGACCACGGCCCCGATGCCGATCAACAGGAAGATCGGCAAGACGATATGGATGAGGATGTGAACGATCATGTCGTCTCAGAGATCCGCCTTGAGAACGGCGAGGAAGGCTTCTTGGGGGATGTGGACCGAGCCGATTTGTTTCATGCGCTTCTTGCCCGCCTTTTGCTTCTCGAGGAGCTTGCGTTTGCGCGTGACGTCGCCGCCGTAGCACTTGGCGGTCACGTCCTTGCGCAAGGCGCCGATGGTTTCGCGCGCGATGATCTTGGCCCCGATGGCGGCCTGAAGCGGGATCTTGAATTGTTGGCGCGGGATGACTTCCTTGAGTTTCTCGACGAAGACACGGCCTCGATACTCCGCCTGGTCGCGATGCACGAGGAACGAGAGGGCGTCGACCGGTCCGCCGTTGATGAGGATGTCGAGTCGGACGATCGGCGCGGCCCGGTACTCCTTCGGTTCGTAGTTGAACGAGGCGTAGCCCTGCGACACGGACTTGAGCCGGTCGTGAAAGTCGAGGATGATCTCGGCGAGCGGGATCTCGTAGACCAGCATCGCGTGTTTCTGACGGGGGAAAGTCAGGCTCTTCTGGACTCCCCGTTTGGCTTGGCAGAGCTGAATCACGTTGCCGAGATAATCCGCCGGGGTGAGGACGGTGACTTCGACGATCGGCTCCTCGATCCGGTCGATGGACGTGACGCTCGGGAGGTGAAGCGGGTTGTCCACCGCGAGCATCGCTTCGTCGGTGCGATAGACGTGATAGACCACGCTCGGGGTGGTTGTGATCAGGTTGGCGCTGAACTCGCGTTCGAGCCGTTGTTGAATCACCTCCATGTGGAGGAGCCCGAGGAACCCGCAGCGAAACCCGAACCCTAGCGCCTGGGACGATTCGGCTTCGCAGAAGAACGAGGCGTCGTTGAGTTTGAGCTTCTCGATCGCGTCGGCCAAGCTGTCGTATTCGTCGGCGTCGATCGGGTAGAAACCCGCGAAGACCACGGGCTTGATCTCGTCGTAGCCGTGCAGCGCCGTCTCGGCGGGTTGGCGCTGGTGCGTCACCGTATCGCCCACGCGGACCGAACGGATGTTCTTGATTCCCGCGACGATGTAACCCACCTCGCCCGCGCCGAGCTCGGGGCGGGATTGCATATCGGGCTCGAAGGTCCCGACTTCGGTGACTTCGTAACTCGATCCGTTCGCCATGAGGAGAATCCGGTCGCCCTTGCGCAGGCATCCGCTTCGCACGGCGCAGAAGAGAACGACGCCGCGATAAGCGTCGTAGGTCGAGTCGAAGACGAGCGCGCGCAATCGGTCGGACTCGGGTGGGGGCGGAGGCGGAATGCGGTCGACGACGGCTTCGAAAACCTCGGCGACGCCCGTGCCGGTTTTGGCGGAACAGAGAATGGCCTTGGACGCGTCGATCCCGATGATGTCCTCGATCTGGCGGCGCGTTTCTTCCACGTCGGCGCTAGCCAGATCGACCTTGTTGATGACCGGGATCACCTCGAGGTCGTGATTGATCGCCATGTAGACGTTGGCCAGGGTCTGGGCCTCGACCCCTTGGGCGGCGTCGACCACGAGAAGCGCCCCTTGGCACGCGGCCAGGCTCCGAGAGACCTCGTAGGTGAAATCGACGTGGCCGGGCGTGTCGATCAGGTTGAACTGGTAGGTTTCGCCCCGAGGCGAACGGTACGTAAGGCGGACCGACTGGGCCTTGATCGTGATCCCGCGCTCGCGCTCGAGGTCGAGCTTGTCGAGGAACTGCTCGCGCATGTCGCGCTGCGACACGAGCCCCGTCATCTCGATCATGCGGTCGGCCAGGGTCGACTTGCCGTGGTCGATATGGGCGATGATGCAGAAGTTGCGGATCAAACCGAGTTCGGACATTCGGAATAGGACCTATACGACCTATATGACCTATGCGACGTACTGCGGGGGCTTACCCAAGCCAATCCTTCTTGATTTCCTTGAGGCCGTCGCGGAGACGTTCGAAGAGGCCGCGGTCGTCGGCGCGAACCTCTTCGCCCGCGATCTCGGCAAACTCGGCGAGGATTTCCTTCTGGCGCGCCGTCATCTTGCGCGGCGTGTGGAGGATCACGCGGACAAACAAGTCGCCTCGCACCTCCCCTTTGCCTCCGCGCACCGACGGCATTCCCTCGCCGCGGACGCGAAAAACCCTATGAGTCTGCGTGCCGGCGGGGATCTTCAGATCGATCGTTCCTTCTATCGTCGGCACTTCGATCTCGCCGCCGAGGGCCGCGCGGGCGAAGTCGAGCGGGACCTCACAATACAAGTTCGAGGCTTCGCGGGTGAAGAACTCGTGGTCCTCGACCTCGAGCACGATGTAGAGGTCGCCCCGCGGCGCGCCCGCGGGTCCGGCGTCGCCTTCGCCCGAGAGGCGGAGTTGGGTGCCCGTCTCGACACCCGGAGGGACGCTGACGGTGATCTTGGCGGTCTTCTGCGTCTTGCCCTGGCCGCCGCAGTCGAGGCACGGGGAGGAAACGATCTGTCCGCGCCCATTGCACATCGAGCACGTCGTCACCATCGAAAAGAACCCCTGGCTCAGACGCACCTGTCCCGCGCCGCCGCATTGACGGCACGTCGAGGCACTAGTGCCCGGTTTGCACCCGTTGCCGCCGCACGTCGCGCAGTTTTCCATTCTCTTGATCGAGAGATCGGCTTCTTTGCCGCGGAACGCTTCTTCGAGGGTCAGGCGATAGTGGGCGCGCAGGTCGCCGCCGCGTACCCCCGCGCCCGAGCGCCGTCGCGCTCCCGGGAACGAGCCGCCGAAGAGCGACTCGAAGATGCCGCCGAACAGGTCGCCGAAGTCGTCGAAGTGATGGAAGTCGTCCCACGAGAAACCGCCGCTCGAGAAACTGCCCTGGACCGCCTGATACCCGTACTGGTCGTAGAGACGTCGTTTCTCGGGGTCGGACAGCACTTCGTAAGCCTCCGAAACCTCCTTGAACGTCTGTTCGGCGTCGGGCGACTCGCGGTTGCGGTCCGGGTGGTACTTGAGCGCCATCTTGCGGTAGGCCTTCTTGATCTCCTCGGCCGAAGCGCTACGATCCAACTCCAAGGTCTTGTAATAGTCGATTTCAGCCATATTCTATGGATTCCAGGATCGATCCGCGCGCCAACCGCGCCCTCTTTTTTTCGTTTGCCCAGGCCGTCCGGATCTCGAAGGCACGAGTCTATGCCAAGCATCTTGTCGCCGCAAGTCCGAATCGGGGAGAGACTCCGCTCTCACCATTCGGTCCAGGAGGATTCGATGGTCCGAAGCAGCTCGCGGTGAATCGAGCCGTTGGAAGCCGCGAAATCGCTGTCGAAGATCGAAGACCGCCGTCCCTTGAAGTTGGTCGAGCGTCCGCCCGCTTCCTCGACCAGGAGAATGCCCGCCGCCACGTCCCAGGGTTGGAGATGCTCCTCCCAGAACCCTTCCATTCGTCCGCACGCGACCCAGGCAAGGTCGATCGAGGCGGCGCCGAGGCGCAGGACGCCGTGGCTGCGCATCAGGAACTCGCCGACCATTTTCATGAAGTGATCGACATTGCGGCGACGGCTGTGCGGAAACCCCGTGGCCAGGACCGACTGAGCGAGCTTGCGCTGCGACGACACGTGGATGCGCCGACCGTTGAGAAACGCTCCGCCGCCGCGCTGGGCGAAGAACCATTCGTCTCGGGTCACGTCCACGACCAGTCCCATGAGGGTCTCGCCTCGAAATTGCACCGCCAGGGTCGTCGAGAAGATCGGGACCGTGTGGGCGAAGTTCGTCGTGCCGTCGAGCGGATCGATTACCCAGCGATAGTCTGAGTCCGCGCCTTCGGTCGCGCCCGATTCCTCGGCCAGGATCGCGTGGTCGGGAAACGCCCGGCGGATGCAGCGGACGATGGCGCGCTCGGCCTTCTTGTCGGCGACGGTGACAAGGTCGATCTCGATTCTCTTGGCCACGGCGGTCACTCGCCCGAGATGCCGCTGTAGCACTCGGCGTCCGGTTTCGCCGGCCTCCAGGATCACGCGTTTGAGTTCTCTTTTCGACGCCACAGGAGTCTCCTTTTGCCCGGTTCCGGCAGGAACATCCGAGGAGCTTAGCGAAAACGGATTCGATTCGCAAGAACGGCCCACCGCGAAAGATCACGGGGGACCGAGAGCGACATTCGACGAGGGTTGCTCTTCTCAGACCTCGCCATGCGGCACCGTCATGGCCCAGAAGGTTCTTGGGACGAAGCGGAGTCCGCGCCGAGAAGCCGCTCTCTGTTCTCGAAGAACTCCTTGTAAGCGCGATAGTGTTCCGTTTCTTCGCACGCGATCGGGCGGATCGGCGCGGAATCGAAGCTGTAGATCGTCGCGCCGGGACAGGCCATGAGAATGGGGGAGTGGGTCGCGACGATGAATTGTGCGTGTCCGGCGGCGCCCATGTCGCGCAGGATTCGGACAAGGTCGATTTGACTTCGGGGCGAAAGCGCCGTCTCGGGTTCGTCGAGCAGATAGAGACCCGGGATGGCGTAGCGCGAGCGGAAATAGGAAAGAAGCGATTGGCCGTGAGACTGGGTGAGAAAAGACTTGCCTCCGAAGTATCCGATCAGATGCGGGTCCGACGCCGACCAATCGTCCACGCTTCGGGCGAAGTAGTTGAACGTGTCGGACGAGAAGAAAGCGCCGGGGACGGGACCGTCGCGCCATTCGATTTCGATGTACCGATAGAGGAGCTTTTCAAGGGGATTGTTTTCTATCCGTGCGCGTTCGGGAGGCGCCCAGATGTGGATGCCGCAACGGCGACAGACGGCCTGAAGAAGAGTCGATTTTCCGGTCCCGTTCTCGCCGACGAACAGAGTCACGGGCGAGACGAGATCGATCTCCGAGGTCTGCCGGAGAAGATCCTGATTGAACGGGTACCTGTCGGGGGCCGGAAAGCCTTTCGAGAGTATCTCGATTCGTCTTACGTGCATGGCGCCTGCCTCGGACTGCGGGATTTACTTGGCCTATAGAGCGTTAATGCTTATAGAGTTAGTCGGTGCGGTGGGGCCGCGGGTTTCGACGCGAAAAAGCGGAAAAAACCCCTTGACACAACCCCCTCTTCTCTGGGATAAAGGAGTCGATGCGGGATGGCAACCTCCTGCATCCGCCATCACAAGGCCCTTCTCTTCATGAGAAACCAGCTCTGTGATTTTGATTGAAAAGGAGTCTCCTCGCGAGACTCCTTTTCGTTTTGCCTTTCTGTCCCACGATCTCCTTCATCGAATCGGTCTTCCTTCTCTTTCGCGGGCGCGTAGTCGCACCTCGGCGATCAGCAATCCGACGGCAAAGCCGGTGACCGCGCCCAGATTCCCCAGCGGATAGAACGCGAGAAGCAACAGGCGGACCGGCGGGTAGAAATACTCGGGAGGCCATTCCAGGCTGAGGATTCGCTCCGGGTCGTGCGAGGGAAAAAGGCGCGGGAGGTTGAAAAGCGCAAGCCACCCCGTGAGCACGGTCATGGGGTAAGCGGCGAAACGGATCGCGGCCGAGGCGAATTGCCGCGTCGGGCGGCGGAACCGAAGGACGAGACGGTGCGACATGATTCCGAGCGCGCAACAGATGCATGTGTTGAATCCCAGGGAAAGCGCGCTGAGAACGAAGAACGGGAGGGCGTCGAAATCCTCCGTGGGACTGTGAAATCCGAACGTCTTGAGGATCGCCGTGGTGTCGACCGCGATCTCGAGCGCCGTGCGCGCGACGAAGAACGTTACGACCGCGGCGAGAGCCGCGAGGATGGCGCTCTGGAAACGCCGGGTCGGGGGCGGGATCTCGGAAGGAGGGGGGATAGGCCGCTCGGCGGTCACTCGATGTTCATCGCCTGTTCGCGGATCTTCTCGATTTCGTTTTTCATCGAGATGACGGTCGACGCAATGGCGCAGTCGCGCGATTTGCTGGCGATCGTGTTCGTCTCGCGCAGGAGTTCCTGCGAAAGAAAATCCATCGACTTGCCCTGAGGCGGCAGGTCGGGTTTCGACAGGGCGTCGCGGAACGCGTCGATGTGCATTTCGAGACGCACCGACTCCTCGGTGATGTCGCTGCGCTCGGCAAACATGAGGACTTCGGTCTCGAGTCGTCCGGCGTCGATGGCGATCGAGGCGCTCTGCGCCCATTCCACTGCCTTCTTCGCGAGTTTGGCGCGATAGGCATCGAGCACTTCGCCGCCCCGCGCGTCGATGTCGCGCTTCGAGGCGCGGAGCGTTTCGAGGCGGGCGAGCAAGTCGCCCTCGAGCGAGAGTCCCTCGCGCCGCCGCTCGGCCTGGAGCGTCTCAATCGCTTGTTCGAGCGTGGCGGAGAGCTGGCCCAGGATTTCCGTGTCGTCGAGACGCGGCGAATCGGTCTGTTGGACTCCCGGAAGGCTGAGCAGGTAGTCCAGCCGGACCGGCTCGGAGAGACCCAGGGTCTCGGCGATCGCGCGGACTTCGGTTGCGTAGCGTTCGACCAGAGGTGCGTTGAAAGAAGCCTTGGGGGTGTAGGTTGGAGAGGGTTGCCACCGGATCGACACGTCCACCTTGCCGCGGGTCAGTCGCTGTTTGACGATTCGCAACAGAGGCAGCTCGAGCGACGCGAGGTCGCGCGGAAGAAAGAGCCGCGGTTCGAGAAAGCGGTGGTTGACCGACTTGATCTCGATCGTGACGGCGCCCAAATCGGACAGGCTCTCGGCGCGTCCGAAACCGGTCATGCTCATCGTGGGAGACATCCTGCGCCCTTTCGTGCCTTCAAGTTTCCGGACATTCCTTCTTCATCGCGTATCGATTCCACACCAGTTCGAGGAACAGAACTCGGCCGATGCACGCGACGGGAACGGCGAGGATCATGCCGCCCAGGCCGAATTGCGCGCCGACGACGAGGGCGCCGATCACGAGGAGAGGGTGGAGGTTGCTGTTGCGCCCCACGATGCGCGGCTGCAGGACGAGTCCGTCGAGAGTCTGAATGGCGCCAAAGAGCGCGATCACCGCCGCGGCGTGAACCAGCCGCGAGATCCATGTGGGGTGATCCGGACTCAAGAGCGCCCAGAGGAGCGCGGGCGCGGCGCCCATCGCCGGTCCGAGATAGGGGATGACGTTGGCCGCTCCAGCCAGGACGCCGACAAAGACGGCATAGCGCCACATTCCGATCCCGGCCAGGCCGATGCTCGCGATGACGGCGATCAAGGTGCACACGATCAATTGCCCGCGAAGGAATCCGCCCAACGCCGTATCGATCTTGCCGAGTATCTCCATGGTCCGATTCTCGATGCGGCCCGGGAGCACCCGGCGCACAAGTCGCGGGATGGCGTCGAATTCCAGAAGGTAGTAGAACGAAATCACGAGGATCAAAGTGAAGGCCGCGACGAAACCCGCCACGCCGCTGAAGACCGCCCCAAGACCCCCTGCGGCGGCGCGCAAGGCGCTCACGCCCCCCGAGGCGATGTCCGACGCCATGGGCGACGTTGTACGGGCCAGATCCCGAAGGGTGGTGTCCAGGCTGTCGAGCCAAATCCGGATCTTTCTCTGGTACTCGCCCGCGGCCTGGTCGCCGATTACTCCCCCGACGGCGGCGCGGACCCAAGACAGGACCTGAGGGATTCCAGCGCGCACCCCTTGGACGATTTCGACCGCCTGGTCGTAGAGAACGGGAACGAGGAAGCCGAAGAAGACGAACATGAGGAGGACAATCACCGCCGCTACGGCGAGGATGCCGCCCACGCGGCCGAGCTTGAACTTCTTTTGTACGACGTTCACGATCGGATTGAAGATGTACGCTACGACGAGAGCGATCAGAAAGGGCGAGAGCGTCGAAATCAACCAGACGGCCACCGGCCACAGACGGGTCAGTCCCCAAAGCGCACCCGCGCCGATCGCCATCCAAGTCAGGATGAGAGCCGCTTTCTGGAGTCGCAGAGTTTGGTCGGTCGGGTGGGGTGGGCTGTCGGGTGGCATGGGGGGCTCTCCCGGGCCGTCAGGATTGCGGTGCGCCCTCCTGAGTCGGTTACGAGGATAGGAATCTCTCGGAAGCTTGTCAAATGCTATGTCGGATGATACTCTCGACGACCAGGAACCGTCGAGAGCGGCGCAGGTCGGCGAAAGGGCCGACGAAGACGCGAACGAAGCGGAGAAGCGGGCGATGAAACGTCCCGGCACGGTCAGCTACAGCCTGGTCCAACCGATCGAGGTGGCGCGGGTGTGTCCCGAGTCCTGCGCCTTCTGTCCCTACCCGCTCGGCGGACGCGATACCCTGATGCCTTTTCGAACGGTGGTCCGAGAGATCGCGCGCGGGCGGCAGCTGGGCGCGACCATGTTCGACGTCGTCGCGGGAGACCGCGTGGAACGGATGCCCGAGGTGCAGCGCGAGCTCCAGCGCGAGCGGGCGCGGTCGTTCGGCGATTATCTTGTCCGGTGCGGCGAGATCGTCGCGTCGAGCCAGGGAGGAGAGCCTCGGCCGGCGCGGCTCGACGTAGGGCCTCTCGACTCGAGCGAGTGGGGACGAATGTCCCGTCTGTATGCGGGTGCGCGGCTTCTGCTTACGACGGTGGACAAGGAGGTCCTGAATTCCGGCGCACTGTGCGGGAGCTCGACCCAGAATCCGGAGAAACGTCTCGAGTCCATCATTGCCGCGGCCGAAGCGCCGATTCCGCTGACCACGGGGACGATGATCGGCATCGGCGAATCGCGGGCGTCTCGCGAAAAGGCCCTGCGCGTCTTGGGCGAGGTGGCGCGACGCTATGGCCATATTCGGAGTGTCTTGTTGCAGGCTTTTCGTCCGCACGCGGCAACGCGGATGGCCGACTACCCCGCCACGCCGCTATCGGACATGCTCGACGCCGTGGCGATAGCGCGGCGGCATCTTCCGGGCGTCGTGCCGGTCCAGATCAACGCGTTGGACTGGCGCGAACACCTCCCCGCGCTCCTCGAAGCGGGCGCCGAGGATCTCGGCGATCTCAACCTGCGCGTTCTTTCCGCGCGCGAGGCGGACGCGCGCATCGAGATCGACCTCCTTCTCAAGCCGCTCGAAGAAAAGGGATACAAGATCGAGCGGCGCTCGGTCCTGGGATTCACGGACCCGATCCATCTCGCCGGGCCCGAAGACGAGAATGCGCGGATCGAGCGCGTCGAGACTCACTGAGGCGTGTTGCATACAGCGCTGCGAAGAACCGAGTTGACTTCTTGCGGCGCAATGCCATAGCATCCCTGGTAAGGCAGAGAGTTCTTATTCCTGGAGCGGGCCTTGGGGGCCCATGAAGGCCCGGGGGCGGGATGCGGCGTGTGTCTCGTCGCCTTGTTCCGGAAGGACTCGATCCAGAACGTTGAAGGAGACGTTGTCGGAATCATGCCCGAAATGATCTATCGGACTCTTGGAAGAACAGGCCTGCGGGTCTCCATCGTGGGATACGGCGCCTCGCCGCTAGGGGAAGAGTTCGGCTCGATCGACCCCGACGAGGGCCGGCGCGCCGTCGATCGGGCGATCGACCTCGGAATCAACTTTTTCGACGTCTCGCCCTACTACGGTCGAACGCTGGCCGAGACGCGCCTGGGCGAGTTCCTCGACGGCAAGCGGGACCAGGTGGTTCTAGCGACCAAGACCGGGCGATACGACTCCAGACTCCCCGAGGGTTTCGACTTCTCGGCCAAGCGCGTCAAGACGTCGATCGACGAGAGTCTCAAGCGCCTTCGAACCGATCATGTGGACTTGCTTCAGGCCCACGACATCGAATTCGGCGACCTGGACCAGATCGTCGCCGAGACGATCCCCGCCATGCTCGACCTCAAGAAGGAGGGCAAGGTTCGGTTCGTCGGCATCACGGGCTATCCTCTTCGGGCACTTCGAAAAGTGGCGTCGCGGGCCGACATCGACACGATTCTCTCCTACTGCCGCTACAATCTGATGGACACCGCCATGGACGAGATCCTGACTCCTCTGGCCCGGGAGAAGGAGATCGCTCTGGTCAATGCGTCTCCTCTTCATATGCGCGTCCTGTCGGAGAAGGGCGCTCCGGATTGGCATCCCGCTCCGAGCCGAGTGTGCGAGGCCGGTATCCGGGCCGCCGAACTTTGTCGCAAGCGGGGCGTGGACATCTCGGACCTCGCGATGCAGTTCGCTCTCGACTACGAACCGGTCGCCACGACTCTGGTGGGGATGAGCAAGGTGCGCCACGTCGAGTCGAACGTCCGGATGGTCGGTCGAAAGCCGGACCCCGAACTTCTGAAGGAAGTGTTGGATGTTTTCGCACCGGTCGCGAACGTTTGTTGGCGAAGCGGGCGTCCGGAGAACGACGATCCCGATGCCGTGGAGTGTGACCCATGAGAATCGACACGCACCAGCATTTCATCCAGTTCGCCGCCGCGCCGCGGGACTACCCGTGGATCGGAGAGGGGATGGATTGCCTCAAAGCCGACCTTCTGCCCGAAACGTTGGCGCCGCTTCTCGAGAAATCGGGCATCGACGGGACGATTGCCGTCCAGGCGCGACAGACTCTTCAAGAAACCGAATGGCTTCTCGATCTCGCGCAGAAGCATCCTTTCATTAAAGGCGTGGTCGGGTGGGTGGACCTGTGCAGTCCCCAGGCCCGAACCCATCTCCAGCGTTTGGCGCGCGACCCGAAGTGCGTCGGCGTTCGCCACGTGGTTCACGACGAGCCCGACGATCGGTTTATGATGAGCAAGGACTTTCTGCGCGGGCTCGCGATGCTCCCTGAGTTCGACCTGGCCTACGACCTGTTGCTCTTCCCGCGCCACCTCCCCGTAGCGTGCGAGGTCGTGGAGCAGTTTCCCGGCGTCACGTTCGTTCTCGACCATATCGCGAAACCGCCGATCAAGACGGGCGCGATCGAACCGTGGCGGACCGATATCCGGCGCTTGGCGCAGTTCTCGAACGTCGTGTGCAAGGTGTCGGGCATGGTGACCGAAGCGGACTGGAAAAACTGGACGCAGGACCAGTTCGAGCCGTATCTCGACGTGGTGTTCGAGGCCTTCGGACCGCAGCGAATCCTGGTCGGGAGCGACTGGCCCGTTTGCGCGTTGGCCGGAAAGTACAGGCACGTTGTCGAACTGGCCGACGGCTACATTCAGCGACTTCCCGTCGAGTATCGCGAGGCGATATGGGGCGGCAACGCGCACCGGGTCTACGGTTTCCCACTGTGAGAGGGCATATGAGAAGGGCGATTCTAGCGTGCCTCGTTTCGCCGACGTTTCGGAAGCCGACTTCCCTCTCTAACTCGCCTCTTCCACTGTTAGGCCCGGTCTCTTGAGGCCAAGGAGCGTTTGCGCAAATGAAAGCCTTCTTCATCCACGAACCCGGCAAGGTCGGGTTTGGAGAGATTCCCAAGCCCTCTCCCGCGCCGGGCGAAGTTCTGCTCAAGGTTCGCAATTGCGGCTATTGCGGAAGCGATCTGACCGCCTATCGCGGCGCGAATCCGATGGTCACCTTCCCGATCATCCCGGGCCACGAGGTCGCGGCGACTATCGAAGAGGTCGCCCCCGGCGTGCCCGAGACCTTCCGCGTCGGGATGAACGCGACCGTTTCGCCCTACACGACGTGCGGGGTGTGTTCGGCGTGCCGGCAGGGGCGGACGAATTGCTGCCGCGACAACTTGACCTATGGGGTACGCCGCGACGGCCTGATGACCGAGTACTTCACCTCGCCCTGGGAAAAGCTGGTCGTCGCGGACAGACTCTCGCTTCGCGAACTCGCGCTGGTCGAGCCGCTTTCCGTCGGCTTCCACGCGGTGGATCGCGCGCAGGCGACGCATCGCGACGTGGTGGGGGTGTTTGGGTGCGGCGCCATCGGATTGGGCGCGATTTCGGGCGCGGCGTTTCGCAATGCGACCGTCGTCGCCATCGACATAGACGACAAGAAGCTCGAAGTCGGCCGGCGGGCCGGAGCCGCGCACACGATCAACTCGTCCCGGGAATCGCTTCACGAGCGGTTGGCCGAGTTGACGGGCGGGGAGGGTCCCGATGTTCTGATCGAGGCGGTCGGATTGCCCCAAACGTTTCGCGCGGCGGTGGACGAGGCGTGTTTTGCCGGACGGGTGGTCTACATCGGGTATGCGAAGGACGAGGTGGCGTACAACACGAGACAGTTCGTCCAGAAGGAACTCGACGTTCGGGGCTCGCGCAACGCGATGGCGCACGATTTCCGCGACGTGGTCCGGATGCTCGAAGCGGGGCGATTCCCCGTCGAGGACGTGTTGACCGCCGTCGTTCCGTTCGACCGGGCGGGGGATATCCTGAAACGTTGGTCCGCCGACCCGTTGGCCTTCATGAAGATCCAGGTCGAGATGTAAGACCTATCTAAGCATAGATCATGAGACAGACTTAGAATGAAAGTATAGATATATGTAATACGATGCATGTTATCGAAGAGCATAACATCGCTATATTAGGAGAATAGTGCATGAAAGCGATGGCGATGACCGGGATCGGACGGATCGAGATGCAGGAAGCGCCCGAACCGGAGATAACGCGGGACAGCGACGTTCTGCTTCGGATGGGTTCGGTCGGCGTCTGCGGCTCGGACATTCACAACTATAAGGATGGGCGGATCGGCCGCGCCGTCGTCCGATTTCCGTTTCGCCTCGGCCACGAGTGCGCGGGTACGGTCCTGGAGGTCGGACCCGCCGTCAAAAACCTGAAGGCGGGCGACCGCGTGGCGGTCGATCCCGCCATGCCGTGTTTCGAGTGCGACCAGTGCCTCAAGGGGCGGATGCACACGTGTCGAAACCTGAGTTTCCTCGGGGCCGCGGGTCAGGCCGACGGGTGTCTTTGCGAACGCATCGTGATGCCCGAGACGTCGCTCTTCCCGATCCGCGAATCGACGACGCTCGACCAGGCGACGGTGGCCGAGCCGTTGGCGATCGGCTACTACGCGGCGCAACTCACGGGCAGTATGGAGGGCAAAAGGATCGCCGTCCTCGGCAGCGGCCCGATCGGACTCAGCGCGGCTCTCTCGGCGCGGGCGCAGGGCGCCGAACGGATCTATATGACCGACGTCCTCGACTACCGGGTCCAGGTCGCCGGCGAGCGCGCCGCGGATTGGGTGGGGAACCCCGATCGGAGCGACGTGGTCGCGGAAATCGCCCGACTCGAACCGCTCGGTCTCGACGCCGTCTTCGAGTGCGCGGGCGTGCAGGAAACGGTCGATCAAGGGGTCGAGCTCCTGGCGCCGGGCGGCAGCCTAGTTATCGTCGGCATTCCAACGGTCGAACGGCTCTCGTTCGTCATCGACGTGTCGCGTCGCAAGGAGATCCGTCTTCAGAACGTCCGGCGACAGAACGAGTGCATGGATCAGGCGCTCGATCTGATCGAAAGCGGCAAGGCGTCGGTCGACTTCATGGTGACGCATCGTTTCCCGTTCGAGAAGTCGCAGGAGGCGTTCGACACGGTGGCGGAGTACCGCGACGGCGTGGTGAAGGCGATCATTTCGTTCGAGTGAGAGCGTGAGCCGACGGGGCGAGCCGATATCTCGGGTTTCGGAATGCGAATTGCGGATCGGGGTTTGAGCGAGCGGATATGGGTCTTCGGTCGACAAAACTCCGCAAGATCGGGCGTCGCGTCATGATCGATCTCTTCCTCGTCCTCGCCGGTTTCTATCTCGTTCTCTGTGTGGCCGTCTTCCTGCTTCAGGGGCGGCTCCTCTATTTCCCCTCGCGCGACGTGGGACAGATGCCTTCCGACGCGAGGCTCGACTTCGAAGATCTGACGCTTGAAACCTCCGACGGCGAAAAGATCTCGGCGTGGTACGTCCCGGCGCGCGAGCCGCGCGGAACGGTTCTGTTCTGCCACGGCAACGCGGGGAACATCACGCACCGGATCGCGACGTTGCTCCTTCTGAACGATCTTCGGCTCAACGTTCTGATCTTCGACTATCGAGGGTACGGCGAGAGCTCGGGCCGGCCGACCGAAAAGGGGACCTATCTGGACGCGCGGGCGGCGTGGGATTACCTGGTCGAAAAGCGGGGCGCGAAACCCAAGGAGATCGTTCCGTTCGGACGTTCGCTCGGCGGGGCGGTGGCCGCGCATTTGGCCGCCGAGGTCGAGCCGCGGGCGCTGATCCTCGAATCCACGTTCACGTCGATTCCCGACATGGGCGCGCGGACCTATCCGTTTCTCCCGGTGCGGCTCTTGTGTCGATTCGACTACGACACGCGTGAGATTCTCCCCAACGTGCGTTGTCCCGTCCTGATCGTTCATTCTCCCAACGACGAGATCATCCCGTACAACCATGGCCGCGCCCTTTACGACGCGGCGAATGAGCCCAAGACGTTCCTCGAACTGCGTGGCTCGCACAATGAAGGGTTTCTCGATACGGGGAATGAGTACAACGAGGGAATCGACGGGTTTCTGAAGAAAGTCTTCGACGAACCTACTCCCCGGGCGGGAGTTTGAGGTCGCGGAGTCGGCGTTTCCAGTCGGGTTCGGTCTCGGCGACGTCGGGTTCCGATTCCTTCTCGCACCCGCACGGTCCTTCGTTCAGGTTCTTCCCGCAATGCGGGCAGAGCCCGTTGCAGTCCTCTCGGCACAGGGGGACGACGGGGAGTTCGACCAGGAGGAGTTCGCGCAGATCCTCGTCGGGATCGAGGGTGTCGCCTTTGTAAAGGCCGTAGTCGGGTTCGTCCACGTCGATATCGACGGTCGATTCCTCGCGGCGCGCGTTCTCGGGCCAATAGTAGAGGTGCACCGGCACGTCGATCGTCACGGACGTCTCGACCAGACAGCGCGCGCACGCGAGGTGGGCCGTTGTGGCGAGGCGTCCCTCGGCGAAGACGTTTTGGCCCTGAAGGGTGAAGATCACGCGGCCCTGCGCCGGTTCGAACCTCACGTCGTGTTCCGGCTCGTCGGCCAGGTATTCGGGCGTCAGGCACACGTCGTAGGCGAGAGGGCCTTCGCGGAGTTTCTGGATGTCGATCTTCATGAGAATCCCTCTCTTCAATAGCGCTGCGTTCCCGGTCAACCGATCCAAGGATCGAAAGTCGCCGCGATCCCTCCTCTTCTTCTGAACTTTCCACCTTCGAACCTGAAACCTGGAACCCCTATCTAACAAACCGATACTTGACCAGCGTCCAGAGCGAGAGGAAGCCGTCGGCCCAATAGATTTTCTTTCCTTCGGCGCGGCCGCGCGGGATGTAGGCGATCGGGATTTCGCGAATCGGGTGACCCGCCTTGATCAGTTTGACCGTCAGTTCGACCGTGAAGGCGAAGTCGTTGTTTACCAGGGTGAAATCCTGGATGGCCTCGCGCCGGAAGACCTGGTAGCAGGTCTCGACGTCGGTGAGCGAGGTGCCGTAGAGCAGGTTGACCGAGAAGTTGATAACTCGGTTGCCCCAGTATTGAAGGAATCCCATGCGCGGCCGTCCGGCCAGAAAACGCGACCCGAAGACGACGTTGGCGTGGTTCGAGAGAATCGGTTCGAGAAGAACCGGATAGTCGGCCGGATCGAGTTCGAGATCGGCGTCCTGGAAGATCGCCACGTCGCCGGTCGCCAGGCGGAGCCCCTCCTTGAGAGCGTGGCCGCGCCCCTGGGGGCCCGACTCGAAATGGACGGTCAGGTCGGGTTCCGACGCGTGGCGTTCGAGAATCTCGCGCGTACCGTCGATCGAATTCCCGTCGACGACGAGGATCTCGCGTTCGACGGGAAGAGGCACGTCGCGCACCTTCCGGATTACGGCCTCGATGGTCCGGTGTTCGTTGTAAACGGGGATGATGACCGAGAGTTTCACTTGCTTCGCGCCCTGCTTTCGATACTGCGACGAGCGGCGACTTCGTCAACGGGTTCGGGTATTAAAGCGCAAGGCGGGCGGCGGCGCAACTCCCTTTGCATTTGGCCGGGGATGATGGGATGATGCCGTCGAAACGTCTCCCCGGTCGGAAGCGACGGGGACGGCGAACGGAAGGACGACGCGCGTTGCCCTCGAAGAGTCGCACCGAGTTCCCGATCGATGCCGTGGCCAAGATACTCAAGGAAGAGGTGCGGCATTGGCGCGAGCCGATCGTGACGCGGCTGGCCCGCACGCGGCGCGATCCGTTTCGCGTCCTGATCTCGACGATCCTGAGCTTGCGGACCAAGGACGATTGCACGGCCGAGGCGACCCGGCGGCTCTTCCAGCTCGCCCGCACGCCTCGCACGATGCTCGGCCTGGGCGAGAAGACGATCGCCCGGACCATCTATCCCGTCGGGTTCTACAACACGAAGGCGCGCAGTGTGGTCAAGACGTGCCGGGTCCTTCTGGAGCAACACGGAGGCCGCGTGCCCGACGATCTCGACGCGCTCCTGAAACTCGACGGGGTCGGGCGCAAGACCGCCAACCTGGTCCTGACCCAAGGGTTCGGTAAACCGGGCATTTGCGTGGACACGCACGTCCATCGCATCACGAACCGCTGGGGATACGTCTCCACCCGCACCCCGAACGAAACCGAGATGGTTCTCCGCGAGATTCTGCCCCGGCGCTACTGGATTCCGATCAACGACTGGCTCGTCGCCTACGGGCAGAACCTGTGCGTCCCGGTCTCGCCCCGGTGCAGCCGCTGTCGCATCCGGCCATACTGCGCCCGGGTCGGGGTTGAACGGTCGCGCTGAAGAGGAGACGGTCGAAATGCCCCGATCTTCGTCTATCGCAAACCTTCCGAACTTCCTCACGCTTTTGCGCCTCGCGGGCCTCCCGATCGCGATCTTCCTGTTCCGGCGCGATCACAACCTCGCCGCCGGGGCGGTCTTCTTCTTCGCCATGCTGACCGATTGTTTCGACGGCTGGCTGGCGCGGCGTTTCAAGCAGTGTACGCCCCTGGGATTGTATCTCGACGCCGTTGTAGACAAGATCGTCGCCGTTGCGATGTTTTACGAATTGGCCTTCGCGCACCCTCCTCTCATGCCGATCGCCGTCGCCCACCTCTTCCTGGCGCGCGAGCTCTTGCAGGACGGTGTCCGCTCGTCGGCGGCCGTGCGGGGAACCGTGGTCGGCGCGAATTGGATGGGGAAGGTGAAGTTGTTTCTTCAGACGGTTCTCATCGTCGCCGGGCTGCTGGCCCCGATTCCCATCACGATGTTTTCCGCGCCGATCGCCCAAGGGATTCTGACCGCGCTCCACGTCTTCGCCTGGGGGCTTCTCGCGCTGGCTTGGGGGTTTTTCTTCACCTTCCTCTACTGGAATTGGCGGCTCCTGGGCGCCTGATCGACCGCGGGGGCGGGAAATCCGGGTCCCGGGGCGGCGGTTCCCCAATCGTTCATTCAGGGCGCCGGGTGGGTGATTCCCATTGACTTTGGGCCCCGTTGAGAGGGACAATTAGAGTTAGGCGAGGGAACCTCGGCGCGCGAGCCCCGAGGCGACGTCCTCGCCGGGTAGGCGAGTCGGCAAGTTCTGCCGAACCTGGAGACTCGCCGAGAAGATGTAGTTTCGAGAACGCCCCGTTTCGCCGGGGGCGTCAGTTCAGGGGTCGTCTTCGGGCGACCGGTTTCCTTTGTCTTCTAAGGAAGAAAGGCGAGAACATCGAGCGGCGCGCAGCCGGCGTCCATCCAAGAATCCTTCGACATCCCAGTACCCCCGACGGGTCCCTCAGGTTTCCACGGTTCGTTTCTTCTCTCCGCGTTTCCTGAAATCGGTCTCCGCTCTTCCCGTACCGGTTTTTCCGGTCGCGGTTTCTTGTCGTATCGACGCTCCTCGAATGCATTATGTCATTGCGTCTCGCCTTCGCCGGCGGACGATTCTAAACCCAAGAACAGGCAGGTACGAGTCGGGAGGCTAGGATGTCCAAGAAGATTTATGTGGGTAACATTCCGTTCCAGACAACGGAAGAGGAAGTCCGGACGATGTTCGGCCGCTATGGCGAGGTCCATAAGGTCAACATCATCACGGACCGCGACACAGGGCGGTCGCGCGGTTTCTGTTTCGTCGAGATGGACGGCGCCGACGAGGCCATTGCCGAACTCAACGGCAAGGATTTCGGCGGACGCAGTCTGCGTGTGAACGAAGCGCGCGAGCGCGAAGGCGGCGGACACGATCGCGGCGATCGCGGCGGTGATCGCGGTGGCGGTCGCGGCGATCGCGGCGATCGCGGTGGTCGCGGCGGCGGACGCAGCTGGTAAGCTTTTCCGCGTTCGGTTCGATTGTCGATTGACGACGGGGCGATCCCTGCCCGAGGTTCCGACGGGGAGGGATCGGACTGTTTGCCTGTTTTCGTTTTCCTTTCCACGGGGAATTCATCCCAATACATCTGCTTCTTCCCGGGACGGGATCGTCCGGCGGGGCGTCGCTTCGTGCGGTCTCTATGTGCCGGTTTCGCGCACCGATAGGAGATTGAAGGCGCGTTCGGATTCCGTGTGGGGGAGAGCCTTATGCCGATTCGGATCGCAGGGAGACGCGTTCGATTGCCGAAGCGCGGCCGGTTGCGGGGTCGGCGTCGATCAGGACTCCGCGCAGATGCAAGTCTCTCTTGGCGAGCTCGTGGCGAACCGGGAGTTGAGTGAGGAAGGCGTGGAGAATAATGTCTCGGCGCACGCCGATGACTCCGTCGTGCGCGCCCGTCATTCCGACGTCGGTGATCGCGGCGGTTCCCGCGTCCGAGATCCTCTCGTCGGCGGTGGCAACGTGGGTGTGGGTGCCGATGACGGCGGTGACGAGTCCGTCGAGGTGCCACGCCATGGCGTTCTTCTCGCTTGTCGCCTCGGCGTGGATATCGACCACGATCAGCGGAGTGACTTGGCGAAGCCGGTCCACCAGCTCGCGCCCGACCCGAAAGGGGCAGTCCACGGGAGCCATGAAGACGCGCCCGAGAAGGTTGACAACTCCGATCTTTGCGTCCGAACCGCAGACCTCGTAGAGTCCGGAACCGCGTCCCGGGACGTCGGGATCGACCGGATAGTTGGCGGGCCGGAGCAGGCGCGATTCCGTCTCGATGATGTGGAAGACCTGTTTGTTCTGCCAGATATGATTGCCGCCGGTGAGAACGTCGACTCCCGCCCTGAAAAGATCGTCGGCCACCTCGGGCGTGATCCCCTTGCCGCCCGCCGCGTTCTCGCCGTTGGCCAGGACGAAATCGATCCCTTTCTCCTTGCGGAACTTGGGCAACAACGCAGCAACGAGTTCGCGTCCGGGTCGACCGACCACATCGCCGATGAAGAGGATTCGCATGTCGGCAGCCTCTTGAAAAGGGCCCTTTCCATTCCGTTTCATCCAATCGCGACATCAGTCTATGCGTGGCTAGGGAGCGAGTAAAGCGAATTCGGGCCCATGGCGGATTTCGGATTGCGCATTTCGGATGGGGGACATAGGATTCTCGGGTGCGGAACGGGCGTTCAAGCCCTACGGGTCTCGTATTTCCGATTCGCAACCGGGAACCGATCGTTCTGCAGGAATACATCCCCATGACGTCTGCCTTCGAGTCCTCTCTTCCCCCCGACGCGCCCGAGAATCCGTTCGACCGACTGTGCTGGATTATGGATCGGCTCTTAGGCCCCGGCGGGTGCCCCTGGGACCGCGAGCAGACGCATCGCACCCTGAAGCAGTACCTCGTCGAAGAGGCGTACGAGGTGTGCGACGCCATCGAGAACGAGGATTCCGAGCATCTGAAGGAAGAACTGGGCGACGTGGCTCTGCAAGTCGTGTTCCATTCTCGTCTCGCCGCGCGAGACGGACGGTTCGACGTGGACGACGTTCTCGAAACGATTTGCGACAAGTTGATCCGCCGTCATCCGCACGTCTTCGGCCAGGTCGAGGTCAGCGGCGCGTCGGAGGTCCTCGAGAATTGGGAGGAGATCAAGAAGCGCGAGAAGGCCGACCAGGAGAAAGACGCATCTCTGGTCTCGGGCGTGCCGCTCGGCCTTCCGGCCCTCCAGAAGGCCCACCGACTCCAGGAAAAAGTCGCGCGCGTCGGGTTCGACTGGTCGAATGTGGAAGACGTGGTCGAGAAGGTTCGCGAGGAATTCGAGGAGCTGGAGCGCGAACGGAAACACGGCCCGCCTGAACGCATCTTCGAAGAAATCGGAGACTTGTTGTTCTCGATCGTCAACATGGCGCGCACCCTCGGGGTCCAGCCCGAAGAGGCGCTTCAGGCGGCGTGCGGCAAGTTCGCGGCGCGATTCCGCCATATCGAGCGCCGCGCGCGCGAAGCGGGACGCGAATTGCGCGAGATGACCCTGGCCGAGATGGACGCATTCTGGGACGAGGCCAAGAAACAGGAGTGACCCCGGTGCAAGTCTACAAGTCCGAGTTTATCGAGTTCATGGTCCGTTCCGGTGTGTTGACCTTCGGCGATTTCACCACCAAGAGCGGTCGCAAGACCCCCTTCTTCATCAACACGGGCAACTACGATACGGGCGCGAAAATAGCGCGTCTCGGACAGTATTACGCCGAGGCGATCCACTCGGTTCTCGGTTTCGATTTCGACAATCTCTATGGTCCGGCCTACAAGGGGATTCCCCTTTGCGTCGCGGCGTCGATCGCGTTGGCGCGGCTGTGGGAGCACAACGTCTCGTTCACCTTCAATCGCAAGGAGGCGAAAGATCATGGCGAGGGCGGCGGGCTGATCGGGTATCGCTACAAGGGGGGCGAACGCGTCGTCATCGTCGAAGACGTGACCACCGCCGGCACGTCGGTCCGCGAGACGGTGGGCATTCTCCGCTCGGCGGTTCCCCAGGGCGTGGATCTTCGCGGGCTGGTTGTGTCGGTGGATCGCATGGAGCGAGGGACGGGCGAGAAGTCGGCCCTGGCCGAACTGGCCGACGAGTTCGGTCTTCAGACGTTTGCCATCGCGACGATCGACGAGATCGTCGAACATCTGACGGGGCGGGAAATCAACGGCCGGGTCGTTATCGACGCGGAAATGGCCGAGCGGATCGCGCGATACCGGGAACAATACGGCGCGCGCAGCTGAGCGGCAGGGCGGAGAACGAGATGGAATCCAGTCCCTGGAAACGGGAATGGGCGGCGGCCTGCGACGTGGCGCGCATGGCATGGCGGCGCATCGAGTCTTACTATGGAGGCTCGTACCGGATTACGGAGAAGCGAGACGGTCCGGCGACCCAGGCCGATCACGAGGCAAGCGAGACGATTGTCGGCGAGCTGGGTCGCCTGTTCCCCGACGACGGCCTCTTGTCCGAAGAGGCCGAGGACAACCTGGAGCGCCTGCATCGCGAACGGGTCTGGGTGATCGACCCGATCGACGGGACGAACGACTTCATCGATGCCACAGGGTCCTTCGCGATTCAGATCGGGTTGGTTGTCCGGGAAAAGAACAGTTGCCGTCCCGTCGTGGGAGTCGTCTATCAACCGATAGGGGATCGGATGTACAGCGCCTCTCGGGGCGAGGGCGCATGGGTCGAGAGTCCGTCGGAGGGGCGCACGCGGCTTCGCGTCTCGTCGGTGAACCGGCTCGAAGAGATGGTGACAGTCGCGACCCGTTCGCACCGGACTCCCTCCATCGAGAAGATTCTGGACGGACTTCGTCCGCGCGACGTCGTGACGATGGGGGGCATGGGACTCAAGATCGCTCGGATCGCCGAGGGGAGCGCCGAATACTACGTCAACGACACTCGCGGCCGGTGCAAGGAATGGGATCTCTGTGCGCCCGAGATTCTTTTGTCCGAGGCGGGCGGGAAGGTCACGGACCTGACCGGGAACGGTTTTCACTACAATAAGAGCGACGTGCGGCTTCACGAAGGCATTCTGGCCTCGAATGGCGTGTGCCACGCCGAACTCTGTGAGCGCGTGCGCGACATCGAGAGATCCAACAACTGCGACGGGAGTACGTCGCCATGAGACACATTCCGTACATCCTCGGGCTCATCCTGTTCGGCGCGGTCGTCTACGGCTACGGCAGTTGGGCCCGCGACCTTTGGGCGCCGGACGAACCGCGCTTCGGCCAAGTCATGCGCGAGATGATCGAGCGTCGCGACCCGTTCGTCCTGTTTCTCAACGGGAAGCCATACAGCGACAAGCCCCCGCTCTATGTTTGGATGGCGGCGGGTCTGACCCTGGTCACGGGCCACGAAGATTCCGAAGTCTCGTCTTTGCTCGTCCGCGCGCCGTCCGTTTTCGGCGGCATCGTCGGTCTTCTCGCGACGTACATTCTCGGGCGCCTGCTTTTCGGCACGCGTCGGGTGGGTCTGTACTCTTCGCTCATCGCGGGCACGATGCTGATGTACGTGTGGCAATCCGGGCGCGCCCAACTCGACATGCTCATGTCGGGATGGTCCTATTTGGCGGTTCTGTTTTTCTGGCTGGCATACCAGGACGAGGACCACAGACCCTCGCTCGGCTGGTGGTGCCTTTTCTGGATCGCCGGAGGGTTGGCGACGCTGAGCAAAGGTCCCCCGGGACTGCTCGTCCCGCTGGGGACGGCCGCGTTCTTCCTCATGTGGCAGAACAATCCCCGGCTCGCGCTCAACACGGCGTTGGCGTGGACGGCGAGCATCTTCTTCTTGACCGCCCTGGCCTGGTTCGAGTTCATGCGAGGCATGCCGATTCTCATCGCGGCGGGAGCGGTCGTGCTCGTTCTTCTGGGTTGGGCGGGACGCGTCTGGCTCCTCCCATTGTCGCGCGCCAACGCGAAGAAGACGGTTTTCCAGGTCGTCGGGTTTGTCTTTGGCCTCCTGCTTTGTCTCGGGATCGTCGGAATCTGGTTCATCCCGTACACGATCATGGCCCCTCCGGAAGCGTCTTCCGACACGTTGGTACACCAAACCCTGAGCCGCTACCTGGCGGGCGAGAGTCACGTGGAAGTGCCTTGGTACTATGTGACGCGTTTGCCTCACAATCTGTTCCCTTGGACACTCCTGGCGGCCCTCGCCATTTTCTTCGCCTGGAAGCCGTACGGGGGCATGCCGCGCGAGCCCCGGCGTTTCATAACGACTTGGGGGCTCTTCGCCCTGACTTTCTTCTCTCTTTCGCCGGGGAAGCGCGACCAATACCTTCTCCCGTCGATCCCCGCCTACGCCCTGTTCTGCGGATGGCTGTTCGATCGTTTCGAACGAATGCCCAAAGGAACCTATCGTCGGGCGCTTTCGATTCCAGCGTACGTGAACGGCGTCCTCGCGGCACTCTTGGGCCTGGCCGCAATCGGTCTCGATCTGCTGGTCGTTCGCAGTCTTCCGTTGTTGGCTCCGTTGCGCGCGCGATTGTTCGAAGCCGTCGATTTGAACGGGTTGGACGTGGCGCGACTGAATCTCTGGCCGTTCGCCGCGTTTTGCCTGATCGTGGCGACGTTTCATTTCATCGTTGCGCGGCGCAAGAGCGCCATGGGGCTCTTCATCGGCGGCGTCCTGTTGGCCTCGGGCGCCAACGTCTATGCAAACGGATGGGTGCTCCCGTCGATAAACGGCCTCAAATCCGGGAGGATGTTCACCCAAAGACTCGCCGAGTTCCGCACCGATCCGAAGCAACCGATCGGGACCTACAACGGGGTGTTCCGCGAGGAGTACATTCTCTATGGCGACTATTTCGCGATGGAGATCGAATCGGACGACGAAGGACGCGCCCTGAAAGGGTTTCTCGATCGAGCGCAACGCGCGTTCGTTCTGATGCGCGAGAAGGACTACCGGAAAGCGCGTTCCCGCTTCCCGGAGTTGCCGATGCGCGTCTTGTTCGAGCAGAAGATCGGAAGCCGCGAACTCGTCTTGATTGACAATCGACTTCAGGGAGAGGCCCCGGTCTCTCAGGCAGAGACCTCGGGCGCGAGTCCCCCCACGCCTTCCGGGCGCTGAATCGAGAGAAGGGGCGAATCGGCGTGTTCGACGAGCGACGAGTCGCGCGAAGAGGCGGCGAGCGTCGCTCAGGCGACGAATTCGACCTTCATGTGCGTGATCTGATCGAGGTGCTCGAGTCCCGACATCTCGCCGTCTCGAGGCAGATTGAGCAGGTGGCGAGTCTTGCCGTCCTTGAATCGGATTCGGCAGAAACCCCTGGCCTCGGGACGCGAGATCTCAAAACACTCGAACTCGCCGAATTCGACGGCGTCCCCGATCGTCCAACCGAAGGGAAACCTGCGCTCGATTCCGACGCTGTTCTTGGCTCCATGGAACGTCACGGTTTTCTTGTCCGCAAGCGGACCCAGGGCGAGATACAGAAGAATCAGGTAGATGAGGCAAGCAACGGAGAGATTGATGTACGCGCCCGTGGATAGAGAGTCTCTCACAAGTCTTACGGTCTGGGAATAGACCACGGAACCGTGAAGGGCGACGAGGCCGAGAGTCAGGCCGAACATGATCCGGCCCGGGGTCTCGATAACCAGGACGTGTCTCGACTCGATAAGTGTGCGCATAAAACCTCCAGAGGAATTCCGTCTTCGTCAGGGGCGCTCCGTCGCGGCCCGCTGGGTAGTGTAGATGATCACGCCGTGGGTCGAATCCTCGTACGCGATCGGAAGCGTCTTGCGGAACTTGGCCAAAGCCGCGGGCGGAAACTCCTGTTTCTCGAGCCTGCCGACGTAGACGTAGTCGACGCCGTGCTTTTCGAGCAGGGACTCCACCTCTCCCATGTCCAGGGAAGAATACATCTTCTTGGCGTCGCGGACAATGGTCACGGGGTATTCTCCGCGCCATATACTCTCGTGGCCGGCCCAGCCCAACACCGCTCGGAGGGGTGTGTGTTCGGCGATCCGGCCATGATACGTATACCCGCGCTCGCCCGGAGCCTCGAGGACGACCTCCCCCGACGACGTGTGGCTCCGAAGCCACTGGATCGCCGCCCAGTCGCCGGGCTGCTCGCGTTTCAGGTACCTCATGCCGTCCAGGTCCGGCGGGCCCGAGACGGACGGCAGGTAGCGCCGGATGCGCAGGCACGTGACGCTCGTCGGGTACACCATCGCGGCCGCGATGAGCGCCAGAGCGCCAAGAACGAGCACGTGGCGTTTCCAGGCCGCGAGATCCGGGGATCGAGCGATGAACCTCAGACAGAAGGGAATGGTCAAGCCGATCAGCACCCACGAGGCGAAGAAAAACTTGAAGAGCGTGTTCATTCTCTGAAGTCCGCGGCCGTACACGTCGCGTATGTAGAAATGCTCGCAACAGAGAAGAATCAGAATACAAATCGTTATTAGAACAAACGCCGCGACGCGAGCGGGGGTCTTGCGCTGGACGACGAATCCGACGGGCGCCAGCAAGAGAAGCGACATCAACGTGGCGGCGATCGCCGTCCCTTCCCACACGAAACAACCGAGCCAAACGGCCGCCACCGCGCACCAGGCGAAGAGGCGTTTCTCCGGCGCCAGTCTCCGGACGAGAGGCAGGAGAGAGACGAAGACGTAAACCGCTAGAACATAGAGGTGGGTCCCCCACATGGTCAGGTACTCGGCCGGTCCCGAGCGAAACTGCGAGATCCCGATGAGAGCGTCTCTCTGAAAGTGACTCAGAACGGCCTCTGCGACCGACGCGCCGGAGTGAGGACGGGAGAGAGGGCGCGTCGCCAGAGGGGCGTGATAGTTGAGGAAGAACGGAGCCACTAGAACCACGGCCACAAAAACGATCAGAACCCACTCCAGACCGGCGGTCGCGAGAGGGAACGTTGGCCGCGCCTTCCCACGCCACGTTGCCCCGCAAGCGACGGCGGCCGCCAGAGCGCCGAGGCCGAGGAGGGGCGTCAAGAGGCCCAGCGCCGCGGTCCAGGGCGCGGCGTCGGGCGAGTAGGCCGTCGCGAGCATCGCGCGCAAGCGCCAAGCGCCCCATGTCGCCCCGATGAGCGCGACTGCCGAGACAAGAAGAAGATTCGGCGCCCAGGCGCCGATTCGGCCGTGCGCCTTCCACCATTCGCGAACCAGAAGAACCGCGGCGAGAAGCGGAATCGCGACGATGAAATCGAAACCGTTGATCATCGCGAGAGACCCCAGGGCCCAGGCCATGAAGACGAGCCGCGCCCATTTCCACCCTCCGCGGCCGAGTCCGGAAAGGCCCGCGCGGCGCGCCTTCAGCAAGTTGAGCAATATGGCGACGTAGAGGAGGAGGAACGGCACGGCCATCATGTGGGGATGAAGATCGGCATGGAACCACGAGAAGAACGGAAACTCGTTGATCGTCTCGTAGTCTTTGTCGCCCAGCGGAGTGTCGTGGATCACACGCGACGCCGCCCACCAGTCGATCTTGAGGTTGCGGTTCAGAGGAGCGGCCGTGGCGTATTGCCAGATTTGGACTCCCGCGTAGAGATTCCCCATCAAAGCCACGGTCGCAACGCCCAGCAGCGCCCAGCGGATGCGAGGGGCGAGTTCGTAGGCGAGAGCGAAACTCAGGAACGCGGTCAAGGCAAAAACCAGGGCGACGGAGAGGTTGTAGGCGACTTCGGGCGCGGCGGCGGTCATCTTCGCCGCGGTCGCCATCTGCAGGTATCCGCCATAGTAGTAGTTGATCGGCCCCTCGTAGCGCCACGGATCGGGCGGGGGGAGTTCGTGCGTATAGATGCAAGAGTTGAGAAAGGCAAAATCCATCGGTTTTTCGTAGTTGCGGATGCCGTCCGAGTACATCCGCAACATGCATCCGAAAGCGAAAACGAGAAGGAAGACGATCTCCGCCGAGACGATCGCTTTCCACCGACGCCGGAAACGCGCCGCGATCTCGCCTCCCCATCGCACGTAGGCCCAGGCGGAAAGAATCGCGCCGGCCGCAAGCAAGGCATAGAGGGTCCACGCTCGATAGGGCACGATCCCCAAGCCGTCGAGACCGATCCACGTCGAGAGGCCGCGGAGGAATCCTCCCGACGCGTCGGCTCCGCGCTCGGCTGTCAAGGCGCGGCCATTGTGGCCGAGAAACCAGGCAAGGTACGTGAGCGACGAGAGCCCGAGCAGGCGCGAGGCGGCGAACCAGGCGATCCGGCTTCGGTTGAAAAGCCGATGCGACAACGGCAGCGCCACGGCGCTCAAGACATAGAACAACGCGAGGTATTCGAGACAAATCGGGGTCGCGAACACCTGCAGCGTTTTCGAAAGGCACTCTGTGAGGCAGTGTATCATCGTTCCTGTGCGTCGGCTCCGCCGCGTGGATTCCTTTGTGCCCTGCCGGTTCCGGTCAACGGTCCGGAATCGGGATGTCGAGCCGGAGTATTCTGGATTCGTGGCGTTCCGCCACCCATACCGATCCGGTCTTGTCCTGGGCGATGCCGATGTATTCCGCCTCGTCGTACGGCGCTTCGAGGTCGTACAAGAAGGTTTGGCGCGTCTCGGGGTCGAACGCCCAAATGGAGTGGGTCGTCGAGAGGGTCATGGCGATCCGACCGTCGGCCAACACGGCGAGATAGGGCTCGGCGCTCACGACTTCGGAAGGTTTGAGCCGCACGGTCAGATACTGCGTGTCGAAGCGTCCTTCGGAATCGAATCGTTGAATCCGTCCGTTGCCCGCGTCGGCAACGTAGACGCGGCCCTTGCCGTCGATCGCGATGCCCACGGGCTCCAGGAAGTCGCCCGGCGCGCTGCCCGCCTCTCCCCAGGAGAAAAGCGGACGAAGATCGGGGCCGAACACCCGTACGGCCCTCTTGCCGGTGTCCGTCACGTAGATCCGCCCATCGGGGGCAATCGCCACACCGCGCGGACCGAAGAACCTCACCGCGTTGCCTTCGGCGATTCCGGACTCGACGGTCTTGAGGAGTTGGCCATCGGGTCCAAAAAGGCGTAGCGCGTGGTTCCATGTGTCGGCCACGAGGAAGTTGCCTTGGGCGTCCACCGCGATGCCTCCGGCGCCCGACTGATCGAGACCGAGAGTGTCTTGGCCGAATTCGAGGACGGGCGTTCCTTGTTGCGAGAAGACGACGACCCGTCCGTTGCTGCTGTCGACCACCGCCACATTCCCGTCCGGGGTCATGGCCACCCCACGGGGATTTCGGAAACGCAGGGGATCGGGCGGACCGGCTCCGAGCAGGCCTTGGAGTCTTGCCGGACGAGGGGGTTTCTCGGCCCCCTTGAGACTGATGTTCGCGATTTCCGGATCCACCTTCTGGTCCGTTTTCTCCCAAATCACGATCTTGTGGCCCGCGGGCGGGTACCAGAGATCGCGAGAGAAGATGTAGCGCAGAACCTGATCGCGAAACCCGATCGGGTATTCGTCCTTGGGTGGGATCGAATCGCGCGGAAACTTGCTCCGCATGTCGTTCGGAGTGTTGCGCAAGAAGGCCCGAACGTTCGGGATGAACTGCCGGTCGCCGGGCAGCCCCTCGGGGTTGCCGTGCCAGTGCCACCATCCGCGCAGAGCGAGCGGATGGGCCTGCCATACGTAGTCCTGAGCCGCCTCGACGCGGCGGCGATTGTCCGGCGTATCGTCCGCCACTTGGATGTCGCCCCAAAGGCTGATGGTCTTCCAGGACGCCTTGTCATGGCGGAAGTACCACCAACAGGGCCATTCGGCGGCGCCCTTGACCGCGACAGCGAGCTGCTTGTCCTCGGCGGCCTTCTCCTTGCGCAGCCGGTCGATCCTGCGCATCTCGACGGCGAAGTCGTGAGTCGTCTGGGTGAACGTGAGGAGCTCTTCGGGGTAATCGGGCCGAACGAAAACCGTGGTCACGTGTTGCCCAATCGCGAAACAGACGAGCAGACCGAAGAACACGCCGACGAGTATCCTGAGACCCAGGCGAAGGGGCGAAAGGCGTTGTCCGGCTCTGGCGCCTAGGTCGCGCCGACTCGTCGCAATCCAGTGACTCGCGATAAGAGCGGCGAAGAGGTTGAGTGCGAAGGATTGGTACGTCGTCAGCCATGGAACCTTTTCGTTGAGCAGGGCGTAGACGATCGAAAGGAACGCCGTCAGGTATCCCGCGAAAACAAGAAGCGGCAACGGCAACGGCATCCAGATGGACGGTCCGATGTCGGGGCCCGACGCGTCGGCGGGCGGAGCGGAGGCGGACGGCCTCGCAATGCGAGCGACGGCTCGACAGGCGAAGAGAACCAACATGAATAGAATCAGTACGATGGGAAGGAGATCGAAAAGAGCGAGACGCGGAAGGTAATACCACCAGACGCCCCATATCCGATAGTCGCCCGTCTGGTGCTTGACCCAATAGGCAAGGTAATCGTAGAGGCCCGCAACCGGTCCGCCGCGAAGATTCGCGCCGACGGACGAGAACAACAGAATGAAGACGAACACGGCGCCCATGACTTGGAGCGCAAAGCCCCAGAAACCGAGCAACCGTTCGATCCAGATCTTGAAAGCGTCGCGCACCGCCGTCAGGATCCGGCCTCGCCAACGCCCGTGGCGCTGCATCGTGCCGGAGCCCCGGGGGCTGAACGCGAAACGGATCGCGTCGGGTACGGCGAAGGCCAACGCACCGGCGGAGAGAGCCCCGACGGAGAGAACGACGAAGCGGATCAGCTCGCGCGTGAAGAGTGCCGGTATGATTCGCACGGGATCGGGAGCCGTCCGAGTCCACGAAATCAACCGAACGAAGATCAGGGCCAGAAGACCGTAGAACCCGACGGCCAGAAGCGCCAGAAGAGGAAGTCGCCAGAAGGGACGCCGCATGTCCCTATCGACAAGGAAAGAAAGGACTTCGACCAGGACCAGGATGAGAAGAGTCGTCGCGAAGGCGGTGCGGAAATAGAAGGTTCGGACGGCCTCGCGCCCCTTTGCGCGGAAGAACCCCGACTCGTTGGCGAAAACGGATGCGTCGCCCCTCTCTCTAACAGCGGTGGCCTGGGAGAGCATCCTCTCGACACCCGTCTTCAGGTCCGTCTGAGGGCCGACGCGGGAGTCGATCGCCACATAGGCGAACGTGAAGACGGAGAAACAGCCATAGAGAACCAAGAGGCGCGCGAGGGGGAGATAACGCACGAACACGTCGCGCAACGCCTCGGACGGTCCGCGTAGGAAGCGCACGACGGCCCACAGGACGAGGAACGAACAGAGGGCGAAGTTGTTGATGTACGAGTTTTCCTTCGTGCAGTAGGACAGAGCGATGAACCAGGCCGCGGCGGTGAGGAACCGGACCTGGCGGGTTCTCAGATAACGAGTGCCGGTGACAATCGTCCCGGTGAGCCAGGCCGTCATATAGACGTCGGCGCGGGCGAACCGCGAGAAATAGTCGACGATAGCGGAGAGTGTCAGGAGGGTTGTCACGAGAAGGACGACGCCCATCCCGAAGGTGCGTCGCCAGAGCAGGAAGAGCAGAACGGCGATCGTTCCCATCAGTGCAAACGGGACGCGGCCCGTATAGTTCGTGTCGGGCAGGAATTTGTACGTCAGTCCGCCGAAATGATAGAGAAACGGGCCGTGATAGGTGGGGTTGTAGGTGTAGGTTCGCACACTGTTCTGATGGGCGATTCTCCAGCCGAACAAACAATGGATCGACTCGTCGTGGTGAAAACCCATGTATTGCAGATTGGCAAACCGGCTGACAAAGAGAAGAAGCAAAACCGCGCCCAACCAGAAAGCGACGCCGCGGCGGGCGCGGGGGGGGAGAGACAATGGGGATTCTCCGTCGGCGTGCGCGACCGAAGGCCCCGGAGTCTCGTCGGGACGGTTCCTGGGAGGCACTGGGGCACGAGTGTTCATCGCGGCAAAAAAACCGCCGGGACGAACGCGCCGGCGGGTCGAAGAATACCGAAAACGCGACGCGCGAGTCGCCCGAGCCGGTCCAAGCCGATCGCCGAGGCGAGACGCGTCAGATCGAATAGCCGTGCTTCTTGAGAAAAGCCTCGACTCCCATTCGGTCGATCGATCGCAACGCGGACGTGCTCAGTCGCAGGCGGACCCAACGCTTCGCGGAAGGAATGAAAAGGCGCTTGGACACGATATTGGCCTGCTGGACTCGCTTCGTGTGGCGTTTCGAGTGGCTCACGTTGTTCGCCACGTTATTGGTCTTGCCGGTAATCTGGCAACGTCTGGACATAGTCGTCAACTCCTCCACAACACGGAATCGGGCCGATGGCCCGCAGGGCGGGTCGCAGTCGCTTGTCGGACCCGCAAAACGCTGAATTTACCACCCTGGACGCCGAATGCAAGCATTTTCTGCGCACTTGCGGAGCGACATGGCACAAAAAGGTGGACAGGGAGTGGCGGGCTCGCTAGAATGACAACCGCTACGATCGGATATGTCGTGATACGTATATGGCCCTGAGGATATCCTTCGCGCGAATCTGTTTGGACTGGATGAACGGTTCGGGTAAACCCTCTTCTGTGTGAGGAGACCTGTCATGTTGCATCGGAACGGATATCTCGTCCTTGTCATCGTCTTTCTGGCCTGCTTCGTCCCGCCGATTCTTGCCCAAGACCCCTTGTCCGAAATACACTCGAGTGACGCCTCGCCGCGAATCTTCGGTCCGGCGCCCGACGGACACGGTCGCGGTTTCCGGCTTCCCGAGTACGCGGCGGACGTGCGGCCGGGCAAGCTCGGGGTCCGACCCGCTCCGGGGATGGAGAAAGCGGCGGAGGATCCCGCTTTCGACTGGGAATCTCTCGGGAAATGCCCGCCGGTTCGCAACCAGGGGGGCACTGGGACGTGCTGGATTCATGCCAGCGTCGGCCAGCTCGAGTCGCGCGTCGCCATTCGAGAAGGCCTGACCACCACCTCGTTCGAGTACTCCGAACAGGACATCGGCAATTTCTATCCCCTCGGCAACTGGACCGCGGGCGGCAATGGACATCTCGTCGCCACCTACCTGTCCAAGTTCGGCACGGTGAACGAGAGCGACGAACCGTGGGTCGTCCCCGCCAATTCCTCCTCGCACGGCGAGTGGGACCCGACGAACCCCTATGTCACGAGCATCAGGAATTGGCATTTTCTCGGCGACCTGACTACCGACAACACTGCGATCAAAAACGCGCTGACCCACGGCCCCGTCACGACCTCGATGTGCACGGACGCTTGTTTCGACTGGGACTATGAGAACTGGCCGACCCGCGTGGTGCCCGCCACCGTTCAGGTGCTGTTTCCCAAGACCCAGAACGACCACGACGTGGTCGTCGTCGGATGGGACGACAACATGCCGCACGCGGAGGGCGGCGCGTTCGGCGCATGGAAGGTGCGCAACAGCTGGGGATCGTCGTGGGGTTACGGAGGCTATTGTTGGATCGGATACGGCGCGGCCGGGATCGGATATGGAACGAGCTATTTCCCGACTGCCACGGAGGAGGTGTACGAGGACCGCAATCCGAATATGACCGTGTTGAGCTACGACAACGGGTGGAACGGCTCGGCCCTGGGTTGGGTCAGTTGGTCGTCCGCCCAGATGCTGAACGTCTATACGATTCCCGCGCTGCCTCCGGACACCAACTACCTCTACGCGATCGATATCTGCGCGGCGTACCCGAACGCGTAAGCCTTTAGCCTCCTGACGCAAAATACTTCTCGACCCGTGAAGATTTCCATAGCTTTTTTGT
>JAFGFN010000105.1 GCA_016931035.1 Candidatus Sumerlaeota bacterium | reverse complement strand
TCCGTGGTTTGTACATTGCTGATAACAAAGTACTTATACCACAGAACGCGGCCTGATGCAACCCCTACTGTGAGAAATTCGGGCTAGGTCCTTAACCCGATCGCCCACGGGCAAATCGGGGTCCAGGTAGGGAAGAATCGTCACGAGAAACCTCTCTTGGAGTGTAAGTCGTGTCCCGAACGGACGCAGGGAGCGGGCTAGTCGCCCTCCCTCACGCGAATCGTGTCGCGGAGACGTATATCGGCCGAGGAGGCGCCGACTTCGATTTCGTACTCGCCGGGCAAGACGCGAAACGCGTCTCGGTCCTCATCATAGTAGGCAAGGCTCTCGATTGGGAGAGGAATCCGGAGTTCCCGGATCTCGCCCGCTGCGAGGCGGACCCGCTCGAAACCTTTGAGGCGTCTCAGCGGGCGCAGCCCTTCGCTCCAGGTTTCGCGAACATACAGCTGCACCACCTCGTCGCCGTCGCGTTCGCCGACGTTCCTCAAATTCAGCGAGACATGGGCCGTCTCCTCCGAGGATGGATTGGGGTTGTCGATTCCGAGATTCGAGTAGACGAATCGGGTGTAGCTCAAGCCGTGGCCGAACGGATAGAGCGGCTCTCCCTGGAAATACATGTAGGTGCGGTCGTCCATCCGGTAGTCTTCCATCGGCGGCAGGTCTTCGTCCCAACGGTAGAACGTGACGGGAAGCCGTCCGGCGGGGTTGTAGTCGCCGAACAAGACGTCGGCGATCGCCGTGCCGCCTTTCTCGCCCGGATACCAAGCGTGCACGATGGCCTGTACGTTGGCATCGGCCCATTTCGAGACAACGACCCCTCCGCTGAGAAGCACGAGCACGGTGGGCGTTCCCGTCGCCTGCACCTGGCGAATCAGTCTCTTCTGAACGGCGGGAAGCCGGATCGTCGTCCGGTCTCCTTCTTGAAACCCGTGGACGTTGACCTTCTTGAACTCGCCTTCGATCGAGCCGCTCAGACCGCCGACGACGATCGCCACGTCGGCCCGGCGCGCGCAATCGACCGCGCGTTCAATAGCCGAGCGCGCAACCGGGGTGCGCCAAGCCAGGTTCGCCACGGTATCGCCCGTCGTCTGGAAGATCTCGAGGCGCAACGGATAGGGTTTCCCCGCCTCCAGGTCGAGCGTGCCGGTGACGGCGGTCCGCATTCGACCTTCCTGCCACTCGTCGATGACTGTCTTGTCGTCGATTGCCAGGCGGAACCCATCGTGGCCGGTGACTTGGAAGATGTATTTCCCGCTTCGAGGCGGCACGACCTCGCCGCTCCATCGGATCGAGAAATCGCGTTCCTTCAGATTGGGGAAATGCTTGCCCGGACGCAGGTGCAGGCTGACCTCGGGGTCGTGGCACACGTCCACCGGCTCGCCCTCGAGATTCGGATTGTCGTAGTACTGCCGCATCAGGCCGTTGCCCATCTCGCAACGCAGAAAGAGCGAGCCGATCACGTGCGCCTCGTTCTGCGAACCGATCAGGGCGCAGCCGCGTTCGAAGAGAACACTCGTCGTGCCCGACACCTTTCGGGTGATTCCTTCGACGACCGTAACGGGCTGCCGCGGGTCGCCGTAGTAGGTACCCATGAGGGCCTCGACCGAATCGGCGTTTGGCCCGATGACGGCGATCGTGGCCAGATCCTTGCGCAAGGGCAGAACGCCGTCGTTCTTAAGCAACACAATGGCCTTGCGGGCAGCTTTCAATGCGAGATCGCGATGCTCGGGCAAGCAATTCGCCTCGTACGGGATCGCGGCATAGGGAACCCGCTCGGGGGGATCGAACAGCCCGAGCCGCATTCGGAGCTCCAGCAGGCGCGAGACGGACCGGTCGATCTCCTCCTCCGCGACGAGCCCCGAGCGAACCGCTTCGACCAGGGGGGGATTGAATCCTCCGCTTATCAGATCGCACCCGGCGCGAACGGCCATCGCCGCGGCTTCTTCGAACGTCTTGGAGAGCCGGTGGTGCAGGAAGATGTCGCGCACCGCACCGAAGTCGGACAGAACACAGCCGTCGAACCCCCATTCGTCGCGGAGAAGTCCTTGGAGAAGCTCCGGGTTGGCCGAACAGGCTTTGCCGAGCAGGCGGTGCTGGCCCGTCACGATAGACGTGGCCTGGCCTTCCTGGACGCAAGCCTTGAAAGCGGGAAGGTAAACCTCATGGAGCGTCCGCCGATCGACCGCGACACGGAAGTTTTTCCGTTCGGGCATCGGGCCGCTGAAGGTGGCAAAATGCTTCGGATTGGCGGCCGCCTTGAGGTAGAGGGGATCGTCGCCCTGAAGTCCCCGGATGAAAGCAACAGCCATTCGCGAGGTCAGAAACGGATCTTCTCCGTAAGTCTCCTGACACCGTCCCCAACGCGGATCGCGGGCAATGTTGACGAGCGGCGCCCACATGGTCAGCCCCTTGAAGCGCCCGCGGTCTCCCTGGCGCGCGGCCTCGTGGTGCTTGGCGCGCGCTTCGGTTGCGATGGTGTCGGCCACCCGGTGAACCAGATCGGGGTCCCACGTGGCGGCCAGGCCGATCGCTTGCGGAAACACGGTGGCCTCGCCCGCGCGACCCACTCCATGGACGCCTTCGTTCTGCCAGTGGTACTCGGGGACGCCCAAACGCTCGATCGCGACGGAGCGGTCCCTCATTTGGGAGACTTTTTCCTCGAGCGTCATGCGCGAGACCAAGTCTTTCGCTCGGTCCCGCACGGGAAGGTCAGGATCCATGAAGGGGAGAATGGCCACAGTTGTCCCTGTCTGTTCGCTATCCAAGCCGCAACTCTAGTGTCCGCGACGCGCTGCAATGACCAGCGGTCCGAAGGAAGCGAGCCATAGATCTCTATCTCTAGGTATCGGCTGTTTGGACGACTTGGTCAAGCGCGGCGAAAGGGATATCGAACCTGCCACCGCGATTCGGCCGCCGCCTAGCTTGAGAGGGACTCGCCGTTGTGGGACAATCGACAAAGGAGAGGTCTCTCCGCACTCTGGAGGCAAGCGTTCGACACCGATGACCGCTTCCGCATTGTCCCCTTCCGTCTACCGCCAACTCGTCCGCCACGTCGAGGGCGAGGTCGCCGTCGACGACGTGACCCGCACGCTCTACTCCACCGACGCGAGCATCTACCGGATCGTGCCGCTGGCCGTCGTGTTTCCACGCACCGCAGCGGACCTGGAGGCCGTCGTCTCGATCGCTCACGAGACCTCGACCCCTTTCATTGTCCGAGGCGCCGGCTCGGGTCTGGCGGGCGAGACGCTCGGGCGCGCCATCGTCGCCGATTGCTCGCGCCACCTGACAAAGATCCTTGAAGTCGATACGCAACGCGGTTTCGTCCGGGCCGAGCCCGGGGTCGTCGTGGACTCGCTCGACGCGCATCTTGCGCCTCAGGGCAAGATGTTCGGTCCCGATCCCGGGAGTTCGTCGCGCGCCACCCTGGGAGGCGTCGTGGCGAACAATTCGGCCGGTATGCATTCGCTCGTCCACGGCGCGGCGCGCGACCATGTCCTTTCGCTCGATCTCATCTTGAGCGACGGCTCGTGGATGCGCGTCGGGGCCGACTCGCCTCGCCCGGCGGGAGACGGTCTGGCCGCGCGAATCTGGGACGGGACCCAGGCGCTTCTCTCGACCCACGCCGAGCTGATCGAGTCGAAGACTCCGCGTCGTCTTCGGCGCCATCGCGCGGGCTATCTGATGCACGACGTCTTGAGGTCCGACGGGACGATGGACATCGCGAAACTGATTTGCGGCAGCGAAGGGACTCTCGCCGCGATCGCCGCCGTCAATCTCCGGATTCTCGATCCGCTACGCGCCACCGGGGTGGGTCTCTTCAACTTCGCCGCCGTCGCGGAGGCGGCCGACGCGGTTGCCTCGATCCTGAACCACAATCCGGTCTCCGTCGAAATGCTCGACGAGACGATCCTGCGCATGGCGCGCGAGGCGCGGCGACTCGACGCCGATCTGGTGGACGACTCGGCGCGGAGCACTCTCCTGGTGGAATTCGAGGGCGAATCTCCGACCGAGGTCGCCGACAAACTCGCGCGCCTCGAACGCGACCTGCGGGCCCACACTCCCGTTCTTGCGAGCGGGGCCCTCGCGACCGACGCGCGCAGCCGGGCGCGCATTTGGGCGGTGCGTTCCTCCAGCCAGCCGCTTCTCTACAAGCGTCCGGGTCGCAAGAACCCGATCACGCTCTTCGAAGACATTGCCGTCGAGCCCGAGCGACTGGGCGATCTTGTCCGCGCCATCGACCAGGCGCTCGGATCGCGCGGAATCGAGTACGGCGCGTTCGGTCACGCGGGAGCCGGACTTCTCCACACGCGCCCGTTCATCGACTTGCGCGACCCCGAGGACATCCGGCTGGTGCGCGAGTGCGCCGACGAGATCTACGACGCGGCGTTCGCGATGGGCGGCACCGTTTCGGGCGAACACGGCGACGGGCTGGCGCGCACCCACCTGTTGCCGCGGCAATACGGCGAGTTGTACCCCGTGTTCGGAGAAGTGAAACGGCTGTTCGATCCGAAGGGGATTCTCAACCCCGACAAGATCTGGCGCCCCGAGCCGCGCGACACGTCGCTCGAGAATCTGAAACTCCATCCGGGGCTTTCCTATGCGCCTCGCGACACGCTCCTGGTCTGGCGCGACGGCGAGTTCGAGAACGAGTTGGACCGCTGCAACGCGTGCGGCGAATGCCGCGTCCTGGCGCGCGACCAGGCGATGTGCCCGCTGTACAAACTCTTGAAGGACGAACGCGCCGCGCCGCGCGCGAAGGCGACGCTGATCCGGTCGCTGATGAACGGCACGCTCGACGACGGTTTCTTCTCCGACCCGACGGCCAAGCAGGCGATGGACTACTGCATCGACTGCAAGGCGTGTCGTCTGGAGTGTCCGCTCAACGTCAACATCCCGAAGCTCATGCTGGAAGCGAAGGCCGAGTACGTCCGGCGCAACGGCCAGAGCGTCGAGAACCTGGTCTTGTCGGCGAGCGATCGGATCTCGCGCCTGGCCTCGGCCGCGGCGCCGCTCGCGAATGCCGCCTTGCGCGCTTGGCCCGTGCGAAAGATCGTCGAATGGACAGCGGGACTCGACGTTCGACGCGACCTGCCTCCCTTCCGGTTCACCCCGATGCGTCGGTTCCGAGCGGTGTGTCCCCATCCCGAGAGTCCCATTGCCAAGGCGGCCGTGTTTCTCGACGTCTATCCCCGCTACAACGATCCGCAACTGACCTTCGACTTCCTCGACGTCCTGCGCGCCAACCGCGTCGAGGCGGTGGTTCCGACGCAGCGCGCGTGCGGCCTCCCGGCGATGAGCTACGCCGGCATCGAGACCGCCCGACGCACGGTCGAGTTCAACGCCCGCGCCTTCTCGCCCTATATCGACCAGGGCTATACCGTCGTCGCCATGGAGTCGTCCGCCGCGCTGGCGCTTCGCGAGGAGTCGCTCGACTTCTGCGACTCGCCTCTGGCCCGCAAGTTGGCCGAACACACGATGGACGCGATGAGTTTTCTCGAACAGCTTCGTGCGCGCGGCGAACTGCAAACCGACGGACTATCGCCCGTGTCGATCAAGGTGGGCTATCACACGCCGTGTCACGTCAAGGCGCTGGATGGCGCGCGACAAGCGACGATGAACCTCATGTCGCTCGTCCCCGGCCTCGAAATCGCCGAGATCCGCGAAGGATGTTGCGGGATCGCGGGGACGTACGGACTGAAACGCGCGAACCGGGACCGGTCGATGCGGATGGGGGAACACTTGTTCCGCGCGTTGCGAGAGGACGGGATCGAGAAGGGGATGTCGGAATGCTCGACCTGCCGGATGCAGATGGAAGAGGGAAGCGGCAAGAGCGCCATCCACCCCATCGCGCTCCTGGCGCGCGCCTACCGAGCGAGTTCACCCAAATCGTCTTCGAACCGAGCCAGAATCCGGCGAAGCGCTTCGTTCCATCCCGAGACGAGCGCGTCGGGCGACGACGTGTCGCACGGAACCGACTGCGTGTAATCGCGGCTGAGGACGAGCGTCGGCGAGGTCTTCGATTCGTCGATCAACGTGAAGCGGATCTCCATCGCACCGCACGGGCGCTCGGGGTCTCTGTAGTCGCCGTAGAGCGCGGGGACGTCGCCCTCGAGGATCCACCCGGCGTTCAGGCGGCTCCCCGGTGTCAGGACGCCCGCGAACAACCCCGAGTCGGACAGCCATTCCCGGCTCTGGTCCGTCAGAACGGAACCGGGATCGACGAAGAACAGGTTGTAATAGTCCGTACGCAACTCGCGGTCCTGAGTGCGGTACACGAACCCGCGCGACGCATAGGAATGGGCGACGGAGAACGGACGAACGGCAAGAAACGGGAGGGGACGCGCGGCGCCTGGCGTTTCGACGCCCGGACTCGTCTCGAGAGTGTACCGGCCCGACCTCTGTTCCAGGCCGGCGGAACGGACGACGTCGAGAACGTAGAAATGACGCTCCGGCGCGGTCTTGCAGGATCCGATTCTCACGCATCCCAGTTCGGCGAACGCCAGACACGCGCACAGGAGGAGTGGAAGAGAGTGCGTTCGCGAGAGCCTCATTTGCCAGGCTCCACGGATTTGGGAGGATCGCCGAAGAGCACGCGCGAGGGGTAGAGCTTCGCGTCTTCGCTGACGTCGCGCATGTTCTGCATGGTCCGGTCCAGGTTGTCGAGGATCGATTCGATCGTATTCTGTTTCGTGGAGACGAGGCGCTCCAGCTTCTGCAAAGTCCCGTTCAGGCGCGCGATCGTCTCGGGCATGTCGGCCGAGGCCGATTCCAGGTTGGCCGCCGTTCGGGACAGGCGTTCGAGCGGCGGAGCGCCCTCTCCCGTTCCGGAGAGGAATCGGTCGACTCCCGACGAGGCTTGTCTGAAATCTTCGGCGCCGCGCCGGAGATCCTCGAGAATCTTCTCCATGTTCGTCGAGGACTCCTCCATGAGCTGCCGCGCGTGCGACAGGGCGGCGAACGCGTCGCCCTTGGCGGTGGCGAATTCGGCGGACCCGAGAATCTGCCCAACCTCGCGGTTGGTCTGTCGCAATTCTTCGATCAGCTGTTCGGTCTTCTCCCTGGTCTGGCCCAGGTCGAAGCTCTTGACCGCGCGGTCCGCGTCTTCCAGAAAGACGCGGACGCTATCGAGCGTCTCGGGGATGTTGGCTTTCTCCCATTCGTTGAGGAAGGAGATTGCCATGTCGCCCACCTGCGCCGTCAGGCTGGGCACCGAAGGAATATAAACCGTCGTCGGCTCCCATTCGATATCGAGCGGCGGATTGCGCTCGGGATCGACGTAGTCCACCTCGAGATAGACCGTGCCGGTGATCCCCTGCAGCGCCAGGCGGGCGCGCAGTCCCTTCTGGACTTCGTGAACGAGGAAGGGAAGAACGTCGGTCGTGCCTTTGCCCCCGAGCATCTCGGGATACACGACGCAGCGGATGAGAACGTAACGGATCGCCGGCGAGGAGGCGGGGAGTTCCGGATACTCCGTGTGGACGAAACCGATCTGCTTGACGTTTCCGATATGGACCCCGCGATACTTGACGGGCGAGCCGATGTCGAGTCCCTGCACCGACTCGTTGACGTACGTCTCGACGAGAGTTTTGCTGCGGAGGATCGACCCGACGCCGAGAATCGACACGCCGATGGCGAGAAACCCGACGGCGACGATCACGAACAGACCGAGCTTGAAGTAGTTGACTTTGGCGCTCATCCCGCCGTCCGTCCTTTCGATCCCGCACTAGACTCCCAGAATCGAGGGGGATCGCGCAACGGTTTTTCGCACGGGAAGGAAAACGTTGCGAATTCGCGGACGCTCTGGCGTAATCCCAGTCGATGCACGAGAGAGGAAGGTCCAGGTGATCGTCATCGTCGACTACAACGCCGGGAACTTGAGAAGCGTCAAGCGCGCCTGCGACGCCGTTGGGGTCGAGTCCACGATTTCCCCCGACCCCGAGACGGTCGTGCGCGCCGAGCGGATCGTCTTTCCGGGCGTGGGCGCCGCGCCGAGCGCGATGGAGACGTTGCGCCGGACCGGCCTGGACCGGGCGCTTCGCGAGGCCTTCGACAAGGGAACCCCCATCCTGGGGATTTGCCTGGGGACCCAGATCGTCCTCGACGCTTCCGAAGAAGGCGACCAGACCTGCCTCGGTCTGATCGAAGGCAAAACGGTCCGCTTCGATCTTCAAGACCCCCTTCTCAAGATCCCCCATATCGGATGGAACGCCGTCGAAATCGTCCGGCCTCACCCGCTTCTCGAAGGAACCGAGAGCGGCGACGATTTCTACTTCGTCCATTCGTACTATCCGAGCCCCGAATCGTCGTCGGACGTTTATGCCGTGACGGAATACGAGACGCCGTTCTGCTCGGCGCTGGGGCGCCGAAACCTGTTTGCCACCCAGTTCCACCCGGAGAAGAGCGGACGATTCGGACTGCGAATTCTCGAACGTTTCGCGAGGTGGGACGGTTCGGCGGGAGACTAGCCGTCGCTCGACGGCCGCCGTCGGTCAATCGGGCGAAAGAAGGCGGGCGATCTCGCCCAGCTGCCCGGGGTCTCCGATCGCATCCCTTCTGACGTAGAAGCCGCTGGTGCCTCCGGGGGAAAACGAGTCATCCTCCGATTCGAGGACCGCGACGTAGTCGCGCCGAAAGCGGTCGTCCTTGTCCAGGGCGGCGACGTGCGACCAGTAACCCCAAAGGTGGATGAAGGTCGGCTTTCGAGCGCCGAAGACGTAATCGTGGAAACGGCGATAGTCCTTGGTCCCGGTCCTCTCCCCCAGGCTCTTCGCAATCGTCTTGTCGCACAGTCCGCCCAGGTCGACCAGCGTGAGGCGCGAGTCGTAGAGATACCCTCCCGCGTCGGGCGACAGGATGGACGGGCGATCCACCCCGAGATACCGGGCGCAGAGCGAGATGCGCGACGCGTTGCGCATCACGTCCGCCAGGGGGGTTGTCGGCCGTTCGGCGAATCGTCGCGAGCGTTCGTAGAAACGCGGGACGCTTGTTGCCGCGAGCAGCGCGATGACGCAGACCGCGACGACGCGGGCGACGCGTCTCCGGCCGGCGCTTTGCGGGAGCGGGGGATGACACACGACGATTTCGCCGATCAGGAACAGGTACACGTGCATGAAGACGACAAACGCCGTCGCGAAGCGGTACTCGCCCATCCAATCCGAAGGAAGCAACAAGTAGGAAACCAGCGACACCGTCAGAACGGCCAGACAGGCGATATGCCCTCGTGACAGCATCCGCTTCCATAGCAGGACGATCGTGCAGAGGGCAAGCGCGAGAAAGACCGCGTTGCCGCCGCGACCGAACAGGCCGTTCACCACCGCCAGATATCGGTTCGTCTCGACGGTCGACGAAAGAACGTGTCGAGTCAGGTCGGCCGGGTTGGGGCCGCCCTTCATGTGATAGGTGTTGGGGACGATGTCGCGATAGTACCCGATTCGGAAAAGCAGGAAGGCGCCATAGACCAGCGAGAACAAGGCGACGTAGACTCCCACGGCCTGGAGAACGCTCCGGTTGCGGTCCGTCCGATTCCTCCGGAATATCTCGGGCAAAACAACGATCGGGAGGAGAACCGAATAGAGAATCCCATCCGGCCGGGTCAAGGCGACGGCCGCCGCAAGGAGCGCGACGATCCAGGCTTGGGCGATCGAGAACCCCTTGTCGGAGGGTGCGTCGAGCAGCGCCCGGCACAGGAGAACGACGAGAAGAACCAACAGCGGATTCTCGAGTCCCGACGTCGTCCAGACGACGAACGAGGTGTTCAGCGACAAGAAGGAGAGAGCGAGGAACGCGGTCAAGTATCTGTGCGCCGACAGACGGGACACGATTCGGAAGATGGCGACGTAGGATAGGAGAACAAGGAATGCGCTCAGGATCTTGGGCGTGACGATCGGATCGAACAGCCTAAGAACGAAAAGGGGCACGAGCGAGACGACCCAAAGGAAATTCGAATAACCCTCGACTCGCTCGTCGCCCGGTTGGGCGATCAATCCGTCGCCGCGGGCGGCGTTTCGGGCGTAGGCGAAGGAGATTCCCGCGTCGTCGACGATCCACGCGCGAAAGAGGGCGGCGTGCGCGAGGAACAAGAGAAAGGGCAGAGCGATGCAGAGTGCGGCTCGCGGCGAAAGCGCCGGAATCCTCCTCGGAGTGCTTGTTCGAACCGGCTTCACCATGACGCGAGTCGACCTGGTTCCGCTGCTCCCACGGGGAGTCCCGCGCGGGGCTCGGGCCCGCATTCGGCCCGCACGAGACGCGGTTTTTCCGTAGGCCGATGCAGTGTAGGAGTCCGTCGGCGGGAAGGCAACGAAAAACGCCCGCGCGGCTCGCCGCGGGACTCGGTTCTTGACCGATTGTTGGAGCGGTGTTATAGCTGCATCCGACCACGAGTGGAACGGAAAGAATGGGGTTCGGGTCCGTGCTCAAGAAACGCCTCATCGCCTGTCTCGACGTCCGCGACGGTAAACTGGCCAAGAGCGTCAAGTTCGTCGATACGCGCGACATCGGCGATCCCGTCGAAAAGGCCCGCCAATACTACGAGGACGGCTTGGACGAACTCGTCCTCTACGACATCACGGCGTCGAGCGACAACCGCTCGATCCTGCTCGACGTGGTCGAGCGCGTCGCCCGCGAGATCTTCATCCCGTTTTCGGTCGGCGGAGGCATTCGGTCGGTGGACGATGCGACGCGCCTTCGGATGGCGGGCGCGGAAAAAGTCAACGTCAACACCGCCGCCGTCAAGGACCCGAACCTGATCGCCGAGTGCGCGCGCGCCATCGGGAACCAGAGTACGATTCTCTCGATGGACGTCCGACGAGTGGAGGCAACCGAGTCGATCCCCTCGGGCTACGAGATCGTCATCAACGGAGGCCGCACGCCGACCGGGATCGACGCCCTCGAGTGGGCCAAACGAGGCGAAGAACTCGGCGCGGGCGAGCTGGTCGTCAATTCGATCGACGCCGACGGGACGAAGGAAGGGTACGAGCTGCGCCTGACGCGGATGTTGGCCGACGCCGTCTCGATCCCGGTGATCGCATCGGGCGGGGCCGGGAAACCCGAACATCTCTACGACGTGTTGACCGAGGGCCGCGCCGACGCGGCGCTTGTCGCCTCGATGGTCCACTTCGGCGAATACACGTGTCGAGGATTGAAGGAATACCTCCACAACCGAGGCATCGAGATGAGGATGAGGTACTGAACCCCTGTTGAGCGCTGTCACGGTCCTTGCGGAGCAAGGACCCGCGCCGGCGCGATGAAAGAGGCCCGATATACCCAGGGCGTCGCTCGCTGCGCTCGCTTGCCCTGGGCTATAGTATGCCGCGCTTTCAGCGCTCATGAGGTTCTTGAGATAGGTTGTAGTCCACCTCGTCCACCCGGGAGAAAAGACACCCGAATGAACGCTAAGACTCTGCCCTTCGACCGCCGGAAGATCGAAGAGATCGTTCAAACCCATCCGACCCCGTTCCACATCTACGACGAAAAGGGGATTCGGGAGAACGCGCGCCGCCTCCTGAAGGCGTTCGCCTGGGCTCCGGCGTTCAAGGAGTATTTCGCCGTCAAGGCGACGCCCAACCCGCACGTGGTCCGCATCCTGCGCGAAGAAGGGTTCGGCGCCGATTGCAGCTCGCTCGCCGAGCTCGTCATCTCCGAACGAGTCGGCCTTCGGGGCGAAGACATCATGTTCACCTCGAACGACACCCCGGCCGCCGAGTACATCAAGGCGATGGAACTGGGCGCGATCGTCAACCTCGACGATATCACCCATATTCCGTTCGTCGAGCGCCATTGCGGTCGTCTGCCCGAGCTCCTCTGCTTCCGATACAACCCGGGACCCGAGCGCAAGGGCAACTTCATCATCGGTCATCCCGAAGAAGCGAAGTATGGCTTCACGCGCGCCCAGCTGTTCGAAGGATACGGCATCGTCCGCGGCGCGGGAGTCAAACGCTTCGGACTCCACACGATGGTGGCGTCGAACGAGCTGGACGCCGACTATTTCGTCGAGACGGCGCGGATGCTCTTCGAACTCGCCGTCGAGCTGAAACGCGAGATGGGCATTCGCCTCGAATTCGTCAACCTGGGAGGCGGGATCGGCGTCGCCTATCGGCCCGACCAGGAACCGGTCGATCTCGAAGCGCTGGGCGATGGCGTCCGGAAGGCCTACGACGAGACGATCCGGCCCGCCGGGCTCGATCCGCTCAAGATCTACATGGAAAACGGACGGATGATCACGGGACCGTACGGGTATCTCGTTTCGCGCGTCCTGCACCTGAAACACACCTACCGGGACTACGTCGGTCTCGACGCGTGCATGGCGCACCTCATGCGGCCCGCGCTCTACGGCGCGTACCACCATATCACCGTGTTGGGGAAAGAAGACGCGCCGCACACGCACAAGTACGACGTGACCGGATCGCTGTGCGAGAACAACGACAAGTTCGCCGTCGAGCGCGAGCTCCCCGACATCGAGCGAGGCGACCTCGTGGCGATTCACGACGCCGGGGCGCACGGCCACGCGATGGGGTTCAACTACAACGGTAAACTGCGTTCGGCGGAGTTGCTTCTTCAAGAGGACTGTTCGGTGCGCCCGATCCGCCGCGCCGAGACGATCGACGACCTCTTCGCGACGCTGGATTTCGGGGCGGTGTAGAAGCCGAAGAGGATGAAACGCCAAGTCGCGAAGGCGCAAAGGAAGAAACGGAAAGACAAAGAGAATTGAACCACTAATCTTCACTAATCCGCACTAATGGAACGGAGAGAAGTCCGCGGCACGACGTTTCTGGATTAGTGGAGATTAGTGAGGATTAGTGGTTCGCTCTTCTTCCTCTTTCTTCCTCCTCTTTCGCCTATCTCTTCTGGAGAGTTATTCGCGTGCCTCCTCAATTCGACCAACTCCGCGCCTCGGGATCGGGCGTCGCCCGAGCCCTGCCCGACCCGATTGAAATCGCTCCGGGTCCCTTTCGCCCGACGTGGGAGTCGTTCAAGCGGTACCGCTGTCCCGACTGGTTTCGCGACGCCAAGTTCGGCGTCTGGTCCCACTGGAGTCCCCAGAGCCTCTCGGGCGCGGGCGACTGGTGCGCGCGCCACATGTACGTCGAAAGCGAACGCCAGGCGCGCTTTCATCGCGAACGCTACGGCCACCCGTCCGAGTTCGGCTACAAGGATATCTGCAATCTCTGGAAAGCCGAGCGATTCGATCCCGAACGTCTGATGGATCTGTTTCGGCGCGCCGGGGCGCGTTACTTCGTCGCGCTAGCGAACCACCACGACAACTTCGACAATTGGGATTCGAAGTATCAACCCTGGAACTCGGTCAGCGTCGGCCCGCGCAAAGACATCGTCGGCCTCTGGCGTCGCGCCGCCGTCGAGCGCGGCCTCAAGTTCGGCGTCTCGGTCCACAACGTCAACTCGTGGGGATGGTTCGATCCCGCGCGCGACTCGGACAAGGAAGGCCCCAAGGCGGGCGTCCCGTACGACGCTCTCCTCACCCGCGCCGACGGCAAAGGGAAATGGTGGGAAGGGTTCGACCCCGCCGATCTCTATGCGCCGCCGCACCGGCCCGGACCCGAGGGCGATCCGCCGCCGCCCGAGTTCATGGCGCGTTGGTTTTGGCGCACGCGCGACCTGATCGACGCGCACCGGCCCGACCTGATCTACTTCGACACCTACGCGCCGCGCAACGCGTGGCGTCAGTTCCCGTGGTTCGAGGACTACGAGGCGGCCGAGCTCGTCGCGTGCCATCAGGTCGGCATGATGATCGGCGCGCATTACTACAACGCGAACCGCGCGTGGAACGGCGGCGCGCTCGACGGCGTCCTCAACCTCAAGGGCGTGCCCGAGGAGTGGCGCAGCCGATGCGTCCTCGACATCGAACGCGGCGGCGCCGAAGGCATCCTGCCCGACCCGTGGCAGACCGACACCAGCTTGGGCGACTGGCACTATCGCGAGAACGACACGTACAAAGACGCCCGGACCGTCATTCACACCCTGATCGACACCGTGAGCAAGAACGGCACGCTGCTCGTCAACGTGGTTCAGAAGGGCGACGGGACGCTCGCGGGCAATCAGGAAGAGACGCTCGAAGAAATCGGACGCTGGCTCGACGTCAACGGCGAAGCGATCTACGGCACGCGCCCGTGGAAGATCTGGGGCGAGGGTCCGACCCAGGTCGAGGCGGGATACTTCAAGGAGACGGCGACCCCGTACACCGCCGAAGACATCCGCTTCACTACAAAGGGCGACACTCTTTACGCCATCGCCCTCGGCTGGCCGGGAAGCGGGATGCTTCGGATCCAGTCGCTGGGCAAATCGGGAGAAAACCCGCTTTCGATCAACCAAGTGACCCTCCTAGGCCACGCGGCCGACATTGAGTGGACTCGGGACGACGTCGGTCTGAGCGTCCGCCTTCCCGAAGAAAGACCGACTCCCCAAGCACTCGCTCTACGAATCCGCTAGATGGGTTTCATGATATCGTGAGCGCTGAAAGCGCGCATGAGATTACGGGTCATGAACCGGACATCGGATTGGTTGTGTCCCCGCGTCTCTGCGTCTCTGTGCGAGAGAACTCATGAGATGTTTCGCGCAGAGGCGCGGAGACGCAGAGAAGAGAAGAAGAACCTCCCTCCCTACTCCCACCGCTCATAGCACACGATTTCGTTCAGCGCCTTGCGGGGCTTGCGCTCGGGCGGAGCGTCCTCGGCGGGGTAGCCGATCGGGAGGAGCTCGACGACGCGCGCGGTGTCGGGCACGCCGAGAATCTCGCGGACCTGGGGTTCGTTGAACGCGCCGATCCAACACGTGCCCAGGCCTTCCTCGACCGCCTGGAGCGTCATGTGGTCGATGGCGATCGTGACGTCGATCAGATAGGTGAGATGGCCGCATTTCATCGCGTAGTCGATCGGCGTGCCGCAACAGGCGATGACGACGGGTGCCTCGCCGATCCAGCCGCGTCCGTTCGAGGCTTCGTCGAGGCGGCGGCGCGTCTCGGGGTCGCGGACGACGATGAATTTCCAGTCCTGCATGTTGCGCGCAGACGGCGCGAGTCGCGCGGCTTCGAGCACGCGTTCGAGTTTCTCGGGCTCGATCTCTTTATTCTGATACGCGCGCACGCTGCGGCGACGGCGGATGGCTTCGGAGACGTTCATTGTCTCGATTCTCCTTTGCGATGTGTGTGGATGTGGCGAGGAGGCCGTATTGGACGGATGCCCACTCCGAATGATAGGCCGCCCGCCGAACCGAGGCAAGGGAGAAGACTGTGCAGGGAAGACTGCGCAACGGGTCGTTGCCGGCCGAGGAGACGTGGGAAGCGAGAAGACTCCAGAGAGTCTATGGTGCGCCCCAGAATTCCGTATCGGTTGACGGGTCTCGATTCGGGACAGACCCGGCCCTCGACCACAGAGACAAGTATCGAGGCTTCAGAGCGATATGCCGCCGGAGCAGAGTGGCGAACTCGAGATCCAAGCCGTGTTCGGGGTCTCCAACCGCTACGGACTTCTGAGAATCGCTCGATCTCACCCCTGACCCCGCCTGGCGCGACGCACGGCGCGGGCGGAACAGGCTTGAGGCCGTAATCTCTGGAGCGATTCTCTCGAGGGGGTCCTCGCTTGTCCTGTCCGGCCCGATGCTCCAGGGTTCGTGCCTGGGCGGCTTGCGGTCGCTGGGATCCTCGTCGGCTTCACCGCAGAAGACCCTTGATAAAAACCCTGCCGCGCGGCTAGGTGGGGCCGAACGTCGAGATGGAAGGGAGAACCCAAGAATGCCGCTCTCTACGGGAGCCGTCACTTGTCGAGCCTACACCGTCGCCGAGCCGCCTCAGGGGGATTTCCTCTCGGGCCTCGCGCGCGACCTGCAACGCCACGCTTTTCAGCCCGTCCAGGCCGCGCGCGGCCAGATGCGTTCGATCGGTTGGGTGAACCCGCGCAACATCCTGGACATCAAACTGAGCCCGGAGAAAGTCCGGTTCGAGGACTACGTCGTCCTCGGGATGCGGGTCGACAAGGTGACGGTCAACGCCCGTCTCCTCAAGGCGCACTATGCCGAAGAGGCGACTCGGGTCCTGCGCGAGCACCGAAAGAAGGTCCTTGGGCGCGAGGAACGCGCCGCGCTCCTCGAAAAGGTCCGGCTCGAACTCGCCGCGCGGCAAACGCCGTCGACCAGTCTGTACGAAATGGCGTGGAACGTCCGGACGCATCGGGTTTACTTTTCGGCGACGAGTCAGGCGCTCAACCTCGAGTTCTGCGACCTGTTCAGCGACACGTTTCACGCCGGGCTGACCCCGCTCTTCCCCTTTTTGAGGGCCGAGCGCAAGTGCAAGAGCGAGGGACGGCCCGAGGTCTTGGCCGAAGCGCTTCCCGCTCAGTTCTGTCCGACGGCGGCCCTGGCCCGGCTGCAGGACACCAGAGCGTGTCAACCGGAAACCAGGACTGGACAAAAGCCCCCCTCAACCCCTGCTCCCTTTTGAGGTTGTCAATAAACATGGTCGAAAGCGCCTGTGCGCCGAAGCGTGGCCACGGCGCGGGGCGGGCTGCTCTCTGTTCGGCATTCGGCTACTCGTAGATTGCCCAGCACCGGTCTTGGACGGCGTTCTCGCCGGGCGAGGGTCCGGACCATCCGGCCAGCCGCGCCCACAACCACCATGCGGCATAGGCTTTCAGGTTCCCGTTGAGCGGCTGGGTGTGGGCGGGACTGCAGTCGAACCAATCCACCCCCTCGGTGTGGGCGTCTTGCCAGTCCATGGCCCAGTTGCGATCGCCTCCCGTCGGCACGGCCGGGTCGCCGCTCTGTTCCGTCGTTCCATTGCCATCGTAGTCGTAGTTGCAGCCGTCGGTCGGGTGTTTGTCGCCGTAGTAGACGCCGCCGGGATCGTAGGTTTCGATGTCGGCGAAATCGAAGAGAACCTTATTGTTCGTGTTGCAGTAGTCGCGAATCTGCTGGTTGCGGATATGGAGATTCCCCGTCAGGCCCGTCCCGTCGAGATGGCCGGTCATATAGACGAACTGCACGCCCGGGTACTCGGATTCGAGGGTCGTCATGGCCGAGAGGTAGGTGTTGATGTCCGATTCGGTCGCCCAGCTGACCTGTCCGCACCAGGACCAGATGATTACGTTCACGTCGGAGTTCGCGGGGGTGTCGAGATAGGTGCGGGTCAAGTTCGGCCAGTCGGAGTTTCCCAGATCCGTGCCGCCCGAAAACCGATCGTCTATGTCGAGGGCGCCCGTCGAGGGACCGTTGTTCCAATCGAAGAGCGAACCCGCGAAACCCTCGAGACCCGTCATTCCGGTGATGATCTGGCTGCCGTGAGACGTGTGTTCGTAGGCGACGTGCAGCTGCGCCTTGGCATTCTCGATGGCGCTCGAGGGGATGGCCGAGAGATTCGTACACTCGTGGTCTACAACGATCTGGCCCGACACCGAGGCGCAAACCGACATACAAACAACCAGAAACAGGAGTACTCTCATGGGGGGACTCTCCTTTCGTTTCGATCCTCCCGAGGAGGGGTTCTCACGAGGATCTTTCTTCCCGGCTTCTCAGGAACTGCAACTCAGGACGACAAACCGACTGGATTTCTGGAAGATTGCGCGCCGTCATGTCCGGCTTCAGCGAGAGAGCGCAAGAAATGAGACGGCAGAGTGTTCCCCGGCGCGAACCGGGGCGAAAGAAACCGCATGGACCCAGGCCCCAACGCCCAGGCTGTTCAGGATGGTTCGTTTTTAACCCTTTTGAAGAACGCTTGTCCAGAGAAAACAGGTCGGAGGATCGTCGGTTCACCCGCTCTCCGGCGCGCAGAGGGTCGTCCGATGAGATATCCGGAATCCGACCATCCCGACGGCGCCCTAGGCTATCGAGGACGGGACGGATCGCCGGACATTCCTCGAATTCGGAAACGCTGACCCGCGGAGCCCGCCGGGCTCCCGCTCTGCTCCTAGCGTCAGCCCCCTTGGGCGGGCGCGAACCGCGACCGCCTCGCCTCGAGCCCGAGCATTGCGCGCACGGCGTTCGATGCGGCCGGAAGAGTGAACGAGCGGTGCTGCGCCACCCGGCCTTTGCCGTCGAGGACGACGAAGTATGGAACGGCGTCGACGCCGTAGAGCCGGCTGATCTCTCCCGACTCGTCGCAGACCACTCGCGCTCCCGGAGCTTTCTCTTCGTAAGTGGACCGAATGGCGTCGGCGGCCTCGAACTGATTGACGATCGCCGCTCCCACCTCGATGTCGCGGCACGCGTCGGCCAGACCTTTCATGTTCGGCATCTCCGCAACCGAGAACGGACACGACGTGCGCGCGAAAAGAAGGAGCAACCCGCGCCGGCCTCGGAGCGAGTCGAGGGTGGCTTCCGTCCCGTCGAGCATGACGCCGGAGAAGGAAGGAGCGCGATCGCGACGAAGACCGAACAAGGGGAGAATCGTCGCTCGACCCGATCATACGAGAATCGACCCGACGATTCGAGAGAATCCGAGTGAGAGACGGAGCGCGATCGAGGACGCGAACCCCTCCGATCGGCCGAACAGGCCGGAGCGGTCAGTCCAACTCGTTTGGATTCAGCTCTCGGAGTTCTTCGGGTCGAGAGACGGCAAATCGAGGCGAAATCTCAAAATCCGCGCGGAATCGCTCAGGATTTTCCGTTCCGTGACGATAAGACAGATGAGGCCAAATCCGACGATTTGGCCGACGCCGCCGAGGCCGTTTCACCCGAGGAATCGGGGCGGCGTTTGTTTCTCAGAACAGGCTGGAAAGACGCGCGACCATGTGCTCGATGCCTTTTCCCTGGGAAAACCCCTCCTCGAATCCGCTGTTCTCCGTGGACGTGGATCTGTGGAAGGACGTTCTCAGCGATATGGTCCCGGAAAGACACGAGAAGCCCCGGCGCGACGGCCACACCATCGCGACCGACGGCGGAATGGGCGAACGCTACTTCCACGATTGGCTTCTTTCGAGCTCCCCCTATGTGGACGGCGTCAAGTTCGAGTCGGGCGCCACCGTGCTCGGCCGGGCATCCATCGTCCGCCAGAAAATCCGCATGGCCAACCGCGCCGGACTCGACGTCTGGCTCGACGGCACGCTTTTGTCCGTGGCCCGCCGCCAAGGCGCCGTTCACGACGTGATGCGCCGAGCCAAGAGCCTCGGCTTCAACTATGTCGAGCTCCCGGCCATCGCGCCCGACCAGACCGACGACGAGCGCTATGAGATCTTCTTTCGCGTCGCCCGCGAGCTGGAGCTCAACCTCGTGTCGAGCATCGGCCTGTTCGACTCCAATCGCGTCGTCACCCCCACCTGCGTCGTTCGTCAGATCCTGACCGACTTCGAACACGGCGCGAACGCCGTGCGCCTGGTCCTCGCCCCTCGGTCCGACTCTTCCGGATGGATCGGTCTGCCGTGCGCCTGCTCGCGCGAATTCCTGCTCCAGATCGGGCAGCTCATGCGCGACACGAAGAACGTCGTCTGGGCCGCGCCGACGTTCGCTATCCAGGAAATGCTCGTCGACCTGTTCGGCGGCAACGTGAACCTCTCCGACGTCGTTCCGTTCGACACGACACGCCTCGAAGCCGCCCGCCGCGGCTACTCCCGATTCTGAGCATCGAAGATCCCGACACGCGGCGACCTTGGCGACCCAGCTGCGCGATCTGCGCGACTCAATCGCGGGGAAATAGTTCTTGCAAAACCCCCCCTCGGAACCTACCATCCCGGTTTCGGGACCGCGCTCCTGTGCGTCCGCGACGCCTTCGGCGGATGCGCGGCCACGCCTCTTGCGGTTCGGATGAGCGCGAAAGCCCGAGAGCCTCTTTCTCCTCTGCAGGATGGGCGTGTAGCTCAGTTGGTAGAGCAGCGGCCTTTTAAGCCGTTGGTCGCAGGTTCGAGTCCTGCCACGCTTACCATTCATTCCACTCCGGTTACACCTCAATTCGCTTCTCCACCGACTATCATTTTGGCCGTTGGTACTGGGCCCAGATCCTGACAGGACCGCCATTGATATCATTGGGT
>JAFGFN010000104.1 GCA_016931035.1 Candidatus Sumerlaeota bacterium | reverse complement strand
TCGCCCCGGATGCGCGGATCGCCTGGACGGCCTTACCGTGAGCGACGAGGGCGTTGTGGGCCGCCCGGAGAACGTCGCGCAGGCCGAGTTTGTCGCCCGGTGCGTGGACGCCGCTCGAATGACCGAGGCCGATGAAGCATTGCGGTTCGTTGTGCGTCATCCACGCGGCGACCCGGTCGCCGAGCCTGCGCGCGACGACGTCGGCGTATTCGGCGAACCAATCGGCGCTCGACGGGTTGAGCCATCCGCCGCGACAATAGAGTTCGTAGGGAAAGTCCCAGTGGAAAAGGGTGGCGTAGGGGGCGATTCCCGCGCCGAGCATCTCGTCGACCAGACGGTCGTAGAACGCCAGGCCTTTCTCGTTCGCCTTGCCGATTCCGTCGGGCAGCACGCGCGGCCACGAGATCGAGAAACGATAGGCGCGGACCCCGATCTCGGCCATGAGGGCGACGTCTTCGGCGTAGCGACGATAGTGGTCGCACGCCACGTCGCCGGTTTGGCCGTCCTTGACGGCGCCCTTCTTCAGGCACATCGTATCCCAGACCGACAGGCCTTTGCCGTCCTCGCACGGCGCGCCTTCGATCTGATAGCTCGACGCCGCCACTCCCCAGGCAAAATCCTTCGGAAAACTCATGATCTTGTCGCCTCCCGGTCTGTCGATCGCGATGGATGGGAATCGAACGCAGAATCGCCATTTCGCGTCGCTTTTGTTTTGGAGTGCGGAACCTTGTCCGCCTGAGGCGGACTGGGTTCCGCTTTGCCGTTCGACACCTTGGTGTCGTCTTTATCGTAGAACAACAGTCCGACCGACTGCGAGAAGAGAATGCTTCTCGGGTTGATCGGAAAACAACTCTGAAGTCGGGACCTGTTCGTTTCGTTCGCGGAGAGAAAACGGCCGGGAAAGGCAATCGCCTTTCCCGGCCGTTGTGGAGATGCGGTGTTCGTTTCGACTTCGCTCAGCCCTAGCCCATCATAGCGGCGAGGTCGATGGTGCGGCACGAGTAACCCCACTCGTTGTCGTACCAGCTGAGAACCTTGACCATGCGGCTTTCGAGAACCTTGGTCGAAAGAGCGTCCACCGTCGAAGAAGCGGGGCAGTGGTTGAAGTCGATCGAAACGAGCGGTTCGTCGCAGTAGTCGAGAATGCCCTTGAGAGGGCCGTCGGCGGCGGCTTTGAGCGCGGCGTTGATCTCTTCCTTGGTCACGTCGACTTTCATCTCGGCCACCAAGTCCACGATCGAGACGTTGGGCGTGGGGACGCGCATCGACATGCCGTCCATCTTGCCCTTGAGGTCGGGCATGACGAGGCCGATGGCGGCGGCGGCGCCGGTCTTGGTCGGGATCATGCTGACGGCCGCGGCGCGCGCCCGGCGCGGGTCCTTGTGCTCGAAGTCGAGGATGCGCTGGTCGTTGGTGTAGGCGTGGATCGTGGTCACCAGGCCGCGGGCGATGCCGAACTTTTCGTGCAGGACCTTGCAGACGGGCGCGAGGCAGTTGGTGGTGCACGAGGCGTTCGAGATCACGTCGTGTTTCGCGGCGTCGTAGGTCTTGTCGTTCACGCCGAGGACGATGGTGTTGTCGGCGTCGGGCGACGGAGCGGAGATGATGACCTTCTTGGCGCCGGCGGCGATGTGTTTGCCCGCGTCGGCCTTCTTGGTGAAACGGCCCGTGGATTCGACGACGATCATGGCGCCGAGCTTGGCCCACGGCAGAGCCGCCGGGTCCTTCTCCTTGCTCGCGGCGATCTTCTTGCCGTTGACGATCAGGGCGTCGTCCGTGGCCTCGACCTTCCCCTGGAAGCGGCCGTGGGTCGAGTCGTACTTGAGCAGATGGGCGAGGGAGGCGGTGTCGCACAGGTCGTTGATGCCCACAACCTCGGCCTTGCCGGTCTCGATGGCGGCGCGGAAGACCAAACGGCCGATGCGTCCGAAACCATTGATTCCGATCTTGACGGTCATTTTCTGGGTCCTTTCTTTATGTGTAGTTGAGGTCTATGTCCCTTATTCGGAGACACTCACGAACTCGACGCGGTCCAAAAGCATCCCGTATTCGGCGGCCGCGATCTCGACCGGCACGTCTCCGGCTTCTTCCACCTTGAACGGGACAGTCTGTTCCGTCGGTCCCAGTTCTTCGCTGCCGCGGAAGACCCGCGTGGCGGGCGTTCCGCCGACGGTCAGTATCACGGCGTCGTGATCGCCGTCGGGCCGCAGCATATAGAGTTTGGCCGCGTAGGCGCCCGGTTTCAGGGCGACCGAGCCGACGGCCTTGCTGTCCATGCCCTCGAAACGAACGGCCTTGGCCCCCTTCAGGTCCGAATCGTCGACCGCGACCGCGTGGGTCAGTTCCATGTCTTCAACCTCGAGTGTGGCCGCGACCGCTGCTTCCACGACGGCCTTCTCCGCGACCGCCGGTTCCATGACGGCCTTCTCCGCGACCGCCTCCACCTTCGTAACCTTCTCGGCGAGAGCCGCGGTTTCGGTCTCTACCTTCCCACTCGCACAGCCTATCGCGACTGCCAGCAGGGCAAGGGTGGCGATACAGGCCAGCCACCTCCGGGCGTTTGTCTGGTTGCTCCACACTTGGATTCCACGTCGAATTCCACTCATTGCCATTCCTCCTCGGTTGGATGCGACTCTGTTTCTCGATGCCGCTTTGCCGGACGGACAGCGGACCATGCCTGACTAACGCGAGTCGACTGTCGGAACCTTGAATTTCCGTCCGGGGTCGCGAAAAGTCAATCGTTTTTTGTCTCTTGATACGTTGCCGCGCGTGGTGCATATAGGAGTGTCGGCGCGGGAAACCGAAGAGCGGAAGGCATGCTCGGAGTGGTCGCGGTTTCCCGTAGCCGGACTATGTCGTTTCTCCCGAAATGCATTCCGCGCGATGATCGACGAACTCCATCCCCTGCCTCCCGCTGCGCGGCGAAGTCGCCGAGTCTGGCTCCTCTGGCTGATGGGCGGGCTCGCCCTCTTCGTGTGTGTCCTGGCCGTTGTTGCGTTCGTTTACCGCACGGAACTGGTCGCGCTGGGTCAGACCTCGATGGCGATTCGGGCCGGGGCGGCGTTCGTCGACACGGCGGCGCCCGCCTTGAGGCGCGACTTCCCCTTCGATCCCGAGTCGCCCCCGGCGTTCGACGCCGACTTGTTCGGGCGCTACTGCGCCGCCCGCCAGGTCATTGCGACGCGGGGCCGAACCGTATTCGAGGCGACGAAGGAGCTCGGTCGCGCCAGGCCCGAGATGTCGCGAGACCGGATGGCGATTCTGCGCGAGATCGGACCTTTGGCCCGCGACGCGCGGGGTCTCTTCGACGAAGTCGAGAAGACGTTGCGCCGGAATCGCCTGAACGTCGAGGCGTACCGATGGACGGCGATCCAGACTTGGGGCCACGTGGCCCTCGCCGCCCGACGAGGCGATTCCGCCGCGTCGAGCGTCATGGCCCTTCTGCGGTCGGAGTTTGGAGCGAACATTCCCGAACTGGCCCGGGCCCAGAACCCGAGCCGAGTGGGCGAGATCCTGCTCGCGCGGCTCGGCGAACGGTTCGAGACCGCGAGCGCCACGGGCGCTTGGGGCGTGATCCGTGAGGGTTGGACGGCGTGGTCGACCGGGGCGCCGGCTTGCGCGGCGGATTTCGCCGTCATGGAATTCTGGGACGACTTCGTCCGGGAGATGCGAGGGATCTCGAAGAAGTAGAAATGGGTTTTCGGACCCTCCTTCGCGGCGAAGCCGCTACGGCGGGCAAGTTGCGGATTTCGGATTCTGAATTGCGGAATGGGGATTCGGGATCTGTCTCCTGGTTTCTTTCTGTACCTAAAGCCTCAGGCCTACAGCCTAAAGCCTGTTTTGTCCCCTCGAGTGGACTCATGACCCAAGAGAAAAAGAGACGCCGCCGCAAACGCGCTCCGTCGCCGCTTCCCCTCTTCCACAAGCCCCGGGGGATGCGAACGGAACGGACGCACCTCGACGACCGACGCGAGGCGTCGCGGAAGGCGTGTCGGAGACGGGTGAAGCCCCGTGAGAAGGAAAGCGGCGACGGCGAGTGATTGCGGCTTTCCGACAGAGTAAGGAGGGAACTCACCTTCCCGTGACGACTTGCGGCAAGACGCCTCTTCTCAAACCCAAGAACGTGTTCAAGGACACGTCGCCCGCCTACAGTCGAAAGCGGCGCTGGGCCTATGCCCGCATGGCGATGGATTGCGCGGCGTTTTTGCCGCGCCTCCTTGCGGGGTCCTCGGGTCCGGCGCCTTTCTCCCCTCGAATCGTGAGCCCCGAGGCGTTTGGGATGAACCTGGCTCCCTCGCCCGAGCCCGAGGGGGATGCGATCCAACTCGCCGCGCTCGACGATTTGGGGGTGAGGGCCGTTCGCATCGATTACGCCGCCTCGGCCCCGGAGGCCGAGACGCGGGCGATTGCGAATCGTCTGATCGAACGGATTCTCGACTCCGGGCGCGCTCTCACTCTTCACGTTGTGCAGGATCCGCTCGACGCGAGCGCGATGGACGCTCCCGCCACGAGGCGCGAGTTCCGCGCGTACCTCGATGGGGTGTTGGAGCGTTACGGCGGACGCATCGAGGCGCTCGAAGTCGGTTCGACTCCGAACCGCCATTCGTGGTCGGGCTACACTCCGCGCGACTACGCTCTGGCTTGTCGAAGCGCCTCGGAAGCGATCGAGGGCTGGTCGAGCGCGCATCGGGATCGTGCGCGGCCGCTTCTTGTCGGTCCCAACATTAGCGACTTCGCTCCCTATTTCACCGTCGGCCAGCTCGCGGCGTGTCGGCGCGCCGGAGTGCGATTCGACGTCATGAGCGATAACCTGTTTATCGACCGCACGGGCGCTCCCGAGGCGTGGGACCCGCACGTGGCCGGACGCGCCCTCAAGGGAGTCGCGCGGATGGACCTAGTGCGCAAACAACGTGTCCTGGCCGCGATTTCTCGACGGTTCGGCATTTCGCGCTGTTGGTCCACCTATACGCACTACACGCTCAGCTTCGGCCACGTGAGGCCGCGTTACGTTTCGGAAGACGATTACGCGAGTTACATGGTGCGCCAACACTTGTTGACCGTCGCGGCCGGGGCCTTCGAACGCATTTACTGGGGAACGCTCGTGAGTCGTTTCAAGGGGCTGATCGACGAAGGCGTCGGGGTGCGGCCCTATCCTCCGTTCGTGCATCATCGGTTCGCCACCCACGCCCCGCCCGACATGTGGCATCGGCGCGAACGATTTTTCAAAGCCTATCGAACCGTGCGGGAACAAGTCCGCGGCGCACGATTTCTCTCTCGTCACGCTCCGGTCGACGGAACCGTCGTTCTGGAGTTTGAAGACCGAGAGGGACGCGCCTTGTTCGTCGGTTGGATGTACGACGATCGTTCGTCGTCGTTCGACCCGGCTCGCACAGGCGAGGGGCGAGTCGTGGAGATCGTGAACCGCGACGGCGAACCGATCGACTCCGTGGACGGGAAGATCTCGCTCAGCGGATCGCCCGTTTACTGGCGGAAAGGATGATCGTTCCGCGTGGTGGGGCGAGATTGCGGGCTTCGGCCCGCCTCCTTTGCGTGGAGCCAGTCGCGACAATCCGCGGGTCTTCTTCGGTCGCGTCCCGTGATTTTGACGACGGGCCGATTTGGCAAAATGAGGCAAAAAAAGACCGAAGTGCCGAAACGCAACGACGCGAAGCGCATCGGAAAGAAGCGGCGCTCGCCGGTCCGTGGGCAGTGTTCAATCCGGGCCGGAAAGGGCCTCGAAACGAGTTCCACGAGAACCCCATAAGTCCAATAGCGTCATTCATTTGCGTCTTCACGCCGTCGCGTCTCTCCGCGCGTACTTCGCTTGCCGTCCGAATCGTTTTCGAATCCGCGAGACGCGCCCGCCTTCTTCGATTCGAGACAATCGCTATTGACTTATGAAAACCGCTGTGATAGAGCGAGTCGTAGCTGTTGTATAGAAGTGCCTTTGGCACTGGGTTAATCGCTGATAGGAAGCCTAGTGAATCTTGGCTCCTGGAGAGGAAAGAATGACCATGAGAACGGCAGTCACGTTGTTGTTTGTCGCTCTGTGCCTGGCTTGCACGACAGGAATCGCGTTTGCCGAGGAGGCCGCCGCGCCAGCCGACACCGAGATGATCGCGCAAGAGCAAGCCGCACCGGCTGACGCCGAGATGACGACGGAAGAGGAAGCGGCGCCGGTCGCCGAGGACGCAGTGACCACTGAGACCGCTGCACCGGCCGAAGAAGCCGCCCCGGCCGCTGAAGAAGCTGCTCCGGCCGCTGAGGAAGCGGCTCCGGCCGAGTAACGTCGGTTTCGCAGACAAGTTGGGCGAGAGACCCTGGCGGTCTCGCGCCCATGGGTTTGAATGCGCCGCCCTGGCCCGATCGGGAACCGGGCGGCGTTTCATTTTGCCAATCCCCGGATGCTCGAATCGGTCCGCTTCTCGCCAATGCCTGCCGAGCAATAATACTTGACGGGCGTGTTGCGTCCTGATATACACGACGAACTTGACTCTGGCCTCCGCATCTCGAGCGGCTGCCCCGACACGTTGAGAACCAGATTTCTCAGGACAGAGATGGACATCAAGAAGCCCAAGACCCCAGAAGAAAGTCTGGTCAACGCAAGCCTTCTTCTCGATATCTACGGGGAGATGCTGACCGAGCGCCAACGGCGTTTCATGCGTCTTCACTTCGACGAAGATCTCTCGTTCAGCCAGATTGCCCGCGAATTCGGCGTGTCGCGCCAAGCGGTTCACGATTCGGTGAAGCACGCTTTGGCCGCTCTCGAAGGCTTCGAGCGCGCACTGGGGCTAGTTGAGAAACAGGGGCGTTCTCCGGATGCGGATCGTGCGGGTTTGGCCGGCGACGAACGAGAGAGAATACGTCAACGCCTCGACGCGCTGCGCGACCGAGTGTCGGCTCAGGAGAGGATCGAGAACACGGATTGGCTCGTGCGCGAGTTGGACGAGCTGATCGACGGCCTCCAGCAGAAGCCAACGGGGACGGAGGCGCCGAATGTTTGAAACGCTCGGCAAGAAACTCCAATCCGTCGTGCGCGATCTGAGCGGACAGGGCGCCATCTCCGAAAAGAACGTGCAATTGGCGTTGCGCGACGTTCGTCTGGCCCTCCTCGAGGCGGACGTCCACTTCAAGGTCGTCAAGGACTTTGTGGCCCGCGCAAAAGAGAAGGCGTTGGGGTCCGAGGTTCTGAAGGGTCTCGACCCGGGACAGCAGTTCATCAAGATCGTCCACGACGAGCTGGTCCAGACTATGGGCGGGCAAGCCGCTGCGTTCGACCTGGACCAGAACAAGGTCAACGTCGTGATGCTCCTGGGGTTGCAGGGTTCGGGGAAGACGACGTTCGCCGCCAAGCTGGCCAAGCGCCTGGCGAAACAGGGGTGGAAACCCCTTCTCGTCGCCTGCGATATCTACCGTCCCGCGGCCGTCAAGCAGTTGAAGACGGTCGGGGCGCAGGTCGGCGTCCCGGTTTTCGAGATGGGAACCGGCGTGCCCGTCACGCAAATCGCCCTCGAAGCGCTGAAAACGGCCCGCGCCGAAAGCCGGGACGTGATGATCATCGACACGGCGGGCCGCCTTCACATCGACGAGATGAAGATGGACGAGCTCGTCGAATTGCGCGACACGCTCCAACCCCGCGTCACCTTCTTGGTGGCCGACGCCATGACGGGGCAGGATGCCGTGAACTCGGCGGGGCGATTCTACGAACAAGTCGGGATCGACGGCGTGTGCCTGACCAAACTCGACGGCGATGCCCGAGGCGGCGCCGCGCTCAGCATCCAAGCCGTCACGGGACGGCCGATCTACTTCGCCGGCGTCGGCGAACAGCTCGACGATCTCGAGGTGTTCCATCCCGACCGGATGGCCCAGCGCATCCTGGGGATGGGCGACGTCCTGACCCTGGTCGAGAAAGCACAGGAGACGTTCGACGCCGACCAGGCCGAGGTCATGCGGCGCAAGATCCGAAAGGAAACCTTCACGCTCGACGATTTCCTGAAACAGATGAAACAGATGAAGAAGATGGGCTCGGTCTCCAAGCTGATCAAGTTTATCCCGGGTATGAGCCAGATGATGGACCAAGTGGACGAGTCCGAGATGGAGAAGGAATTGTCCCATACCGAGGCGATCATCCATTCCATGACGCCGATGGAACGCGAGCAGCCGGCGATTCTCAACGGAAGCCGTCGCGCGCGGATTGCCCGAGGGGCCGGTCAGAGCGTGGCGGACATCAACAAGTTGCTCAAAGAATTCGAGATGGCGCGGCGGATGATGAAAGAGATGATGGGTGGGCCCAAGGATATGCTCGCCGCGATGGCCGGCGGGGGAGGGATGCCCGTTCGCGGACACGGCGCGGGAAAAGGCCATTCGGCGGGGCACGGGGGCAAGAAGAAGCAGAAGAAAAAGAAGAGCCGCTGAGCGTTTCTCCGCGGGCGTATCGGCTTCAGTTGTCTCTTGAACCGCGGGGCCGTAAGGGAAGATAATACAACAAGAAAGAGGAGAGGAAAACAAGATGTCAGTGGCAATCCGTTTGAGCCGGGTGGGACGTCGGAAGAGTCCCTTCTATCGCATGGTCGTCGCCGATTCGAGGTTCCCCCGCGACGGCCGTTTCATCGAGATTATCGGCCATTATCAACCGCTTCGGGCGCAGACCCAGCTCCAGGTGGACGAGGAGAGGGCGATGCACTGGCTGAATGTCGGGGCGCAACCCTCCGACACGTGTCGCTCGCTCTTGCGTCAACTCGGCGTCATGAAGAAGTGGCATGAGCGGCGGGTGGAGGCCCGCAAGGCCAGGCGCCCCCCCCAGGCCGCGTTGTCGGTGGGGGATGCCCCGTCGGTGGTGGATGCCCCGTTGGTGGGGGATGCCCCGCTCGCGGGGGAAGCGCCGAAAGGGGACGTGTAACCGGAATCTCGCGTGTTGTTCGCGCGGACAAGTCGATGCGAATCGTTGGGCAGGCAGCTACGCGGCTCTCGAGTCCGGGAGCGGCCGCTGAATCGGTGACTCGTGGGAGCGGAAGCAACCGTATCCACACCAGCAGAATTCCCGAAGAGAATCCAGACGGGGTCTAATGAAGGAGGAAGCCATCATGAAGGAACTGATCCGTCACATCGCAGAAGCCCTAGTGGATCATCCCGAGCAAGTCGACGTCAAGTGCATCGAAGGAGACAGCAGCATCATCATCGAGCTCAAGGTGGCTCCGGACGACGTGGGCAAGGTGATCGGCAAAGGAGGGCAAACGGCCAAAGCCATGCGCAAAGTGCTGAGCGCGGCGGCGACGAAGCTGAAAAAGAAATCGCTCCTCCAGATCGTCGAGTAGATCGTGCGATGATCCGGGCCGAAAAGTCCTTTGGCGATCCTGGGGCGCACAGCTCCTCATCCGGCCCGTCGACCTCGGATGAGGACTTTGTCGCCGTGGCCGCGATCGTCCGGCCTCAAGGGATCCACGGCGAGGCGAAGATCCGTCTTCTCTGCTCCGACGCGGATCTCCTCCAGCGCTGTATCGAAACGGGCGTCCTCCTGTTGTCCGGGGCGGGGCCTCCCGGGGGGAAGGAGGGGGGTGAACGGGAACTGAATCCCATCGCGTTGGGGATCGTCCGTTCCCGAGGAGATTTCGCGGTGGTCCGTATCGACGGCGTCGATTCGCGCGACCAAGTCGAGGCCTTGCGAGGCCGCCTCATCGGTCTGCGACAGGGCAGACTGCCCGCGCTGGAGAAGGGATGGTTCTATCACTACCAGCTCGAAGGGCTCGACGTGTTTGACCTCTCGGGCAAGCGGCTCGGACGGATCGAGCGAATCGAGGAAGCCCCCGCCCACGACCGGATAGTGGTTGCGCCCGACGATGCGGCGCTGAAGCCTTTCAGGATTCCCTATGTCGAGGACATCGTACGCCGCGTGGACCTGGTGTCGGGGCGGGTCGACGTGGATCTGCCGAAAGGGTTGATCGAATCTCAGCAGTAGAGCGTTTGCCGCAAGAGGACGGCGGTTTCGGCGTCCCGAGCCCAATAGGCCGACTCACGGTTCTTTGTGCCGCCGAGGGCGGGAGGGCGGCGTTCAGCGACCATGGATATCCGACGATTTCTTGTCTTGAGGGCGGGTGGCGGACATGGTACGATATGGGCGGAGAGTTGGCGAACGAGGCGTTCTCTTCCCTTTCCATTGCGCTACATCGCGATGGCGTTTTCGTGTGCGCGGAGAGAGCGAGTTGGGCATTTCAGGGTGCATTCCCGGAGTTTGGGACATGGCGGACCGATGGCGCGCAACCTCGGTTCGTCTCCTTGCGACCGCCGGGTTCTATTATCATCATCACTACGAGGGGGCGAAGTATGAAAAGCGAAATCGGCGCATCGATTGCCAAGAGTCGGGCTAACCTAGGCCTGACGCAGGACCAGTTCGGCCGCAAGTACAGCGTGAGCGGACCCGCGATCTTCAAGTTCGAGAAAGGATACGTGAGGCCGTCGTTGGAACTCTGGCTCGCGATGGCCAGAGACATGAGCCTGAGCGAACAGACGTCGGTTCTCATGTGGGTGCGAGGCAAGCTGCCCAAGAAGTTCCAGGATTTCATCAGCCTCGAACCGAAGACGGCTCGCGAGAGCGCCGCGGGGTACGGCAAGTCTCAAGCCGAACAGCGCGCGTTGAAGAGCGATCCGGCCGCCGCGCGCAAGGCGGTGTTGGCCGACCGCAGTGCCCCGCGAGGACTCAAGGAGTTGCTCAAGGACGCGGATCTCTGGGCGCTGTACCAGCCGACGGGCCACGAGATCCACACGCTGAGGACCGTCTTTGGGAGCTTGGGCGATGGGACGAAATCGGCCTATCGCGAGGCGCTGCGTCTCGTGCGCGAATTCGGCTCGAACTAGGGAGGGACGTCCCGCGCCGACGCGGAGCGCCTGAGCGGCGTTTTCGGCGGGTAGCGCCGCGAAGTCTCGCTCGATTGCACGCCGATCCCTCCGGATCGGCGTTCTTGTTGGAGAGAGAAGCGGGTCGCGCCGCATTCATTGTACTCGGGAGGAAAGAACCATGTTGTACCGCGATTTCGGCAAGACGGGATGGAAGGTTTCGGTCGTCGGCTTCGGCGCCTGGAACATCGGGAACCAATGGGGAGAGATCGACGACGCAACCTCGTGGGCCACGATCCGCGCCGCCTACGACCACGGGATGAATCTCTTCGACACGGCCGAGTCCTACGGCAATCCGAACGGATGTTCCGAAGAGCGCCTGGGAGTTGCCTTGGCGGGGATTCGTCACCAAACCTACATCGTCACCAAGGTGGGCAACTGGGGCAAACGCACCGGTCAGTCCGTCCCGAAGACCACGGTCGATATGATCCGGCTCTGTTGCCACGCCAGTCTCCACCGCCTTCGGACGGATTGGGTGGACGTGTTGCTGTGTCACGAGGGGAGCATCCAGGACCCGAGCGTGTATCTCGAAGCGTTCGAAGTCCTCAAGAAGGAAGGTCGGGTCCGAGCTTACGGCATCTCGACCAACAGCATCGACGTTCTCAAGAAGTTCAATGCCGAGGGGAATTGCAGCGTCCTCGAAATCGAGTATTCGCTGATCAACCGCGCGCCCGAGAAGGAAGTCTTCCCCTACTGTCAGGAGCACGGGATCGGCATCCTGATTCGGGGCCCCCTGGCCAAAGGGCTCTTGTCGGGACGCTACGACGCGAGCACGGTCTTTACCGACGAGGTTCGCGCTCCCTGGTCCAAGGACGAGTCGAAGAAGAAGGGATTCGAGCGCCAAATCGCCGAGGTCGAGAAGTTCAAGAAGGTCCTCGAACCGGGCGAGGAGATGGTGCGGACCGCGCTTCGCTTCTCGTTTTCGCACCCGTCGAATCCGGTCACGATCCCCGGCGCGAAATCGCCCGAACAGGCGGCAATGAACGCGGCGGCCGGGGACCGCGCGCTCAGCGCCGAGGAAATCGAGAAGATGACCAGTCTGTAGTCCTGTCTTAGGGTGTTCGCCGATCGGGCGCTTCCAAAAAGGCGTACGCCGTTTGTTCGGCGTGCTCGCCAGACGGCGAACCAGGAGGATTAGGAGAAATCATGCGAGCGGCATTCTACCAAGGAAACGAGACCATCGCCGTCGGCGAGTGCATTCCGGTCGCGCCCGGCCCGGGTGACGTGCGCATCCGCGTGGCGTATTGCGGGATTTGCGGGACCGATCTGCACGTTTATCACGGCAAGATGGACAAACGGGTCCAGATTCCCCAGATCATCGGCCACGAAATGTCGGGCGAGATCGAGGAACTGGGCGAAGGAGTCAGCGGTCTTCGGATCGGCGATCGCGTGGTCGTGCGTCCTCTCCAACCGTGCGGCTCGTGTCCCGCCTGCCAGAGAGAGCTCTCCCACATCTGCTACAACCTCAAGTTCCTAGGGCTCGACACCCCCGGGGCGTTCCAGGGGTCGTGGACGGTTCCGGCGCACGCGGTCCATCGTTTGCCCGAAGCGGTGTCGCTCGAACAGGGAGCGCTTGTCGAGCCGCTGGCCGTCGCGTGTCACGACGTGCGCATGGCGGAGCTCCGCGAAGGAGAGTCCGCCGTGGTGATCGGAGGCGGCCCGATCGGGTTGTTGATCGCCCTGGTGGCGCGCAGCGTCGGGGCGGACGTTCTGGTCTCGGAGATCCATCCGTTCCGCCGGAAACTCGCCGAGGAACTCGGGATCGAGACCGTCGATCCCCAGGCCACGGATTTGGAACGCTTTGTGTTGGATCGAACGGCGAAAGCAGGGGCCGACGCGGTGTTTGAAGTGTCGGGGACCCAGGCGGGCGTCGAGGCGATGACGAAATTGGCTCGGGCGCGGGGACGCGTCGTGATGGTGGCGATCCATTCGCAGCTCGCGCAGGTCGATCTGTTCCGGTTCTTTTGGCGCGAGCTGCGGCTGATCGGCGCGCGAGTCTACGAGCCGCAGGACTACGAACGGGCCATCGCCGTCGCGGCGTCGGGCGAGATTCCGCTTCAGCGTCTGGTTTCGGCCACCTATTCGCTCGACGAGCTGAGGCGCGCGTTCCAAGAGATGGAAAGCGGCGCGGAAGTGGTGAAGATTCTGATTCGATGCTCGGAGTAGGGGAGTGGCAGCCATGGGAATTCTCGACAAGTTCGGACTCGACGGAAGAACCGCCCTGGTGACGGGCGCGAAGCGCGGGCTCGGGCGGGCGATGGCGGTCGCCCTGGCCGAAGCGGGGGCCGACGTCGTCGGGGTCAGCGCGACGCTCGAACCTTCGGGCAGCGCGGTCGAGAAGGACGTGACGGCGCTCGGGCGCAAGTTCCGCGGGTATGCGTGCGACTTCTCGGATCGCGCGGCGCTCTATCGCTTCATCGAACAGGTAAAGAAGGACGTTCCACGAATCGACATCCTGGTGAACAACGCCGGGACGATTCTGCGCAAACCCGCCGCCGAACATCCCGACGAGTATTGGGACAGGGCGATCGAGGTGAACCTGAACGCGCAGTTCGTCTTGAGCCGCGAGATCGGGCGCGACATGGTCGCGCGGGGAAAAGGGAAGATCGTTTTCACGGCTTCGCTCCTGACCTTTCAGGGCGGGATCACCGTTCCGGGCTACGCCGCGAGCAAAGGGGGCGTCGGTCAGCTCGTGATGGCGTTGTCGAACGAATGGGCGGGCAAAGGGGTGTGCGTCAACGCCATCGCCCCCGGCTACATGACGACGGACAACACCGAGGCGCTGCGCGCCGACCCGGAGCGCAACCGGGCGATTCTCGCGCGCATCCCGGCGGGGCGCTGGGGCGAGGCGGACGACATGAAGGGCGCGGTCGTGTTTCTGAGTTCCGATGCGTCGGACTATGTGACCGGGACGATCCTGACCGTCGACGGCGGGTGGATGGGACGGTAGGGCGATTTCGGATTGGGGATTGCGGAATGCGGATTTGAGATCTGAGATTTGAAATCTGAGACTTCGGATCGGTTTCGATAAGCGGAAGTCGAGCCGCGAACTTGAGACAGGGGAATGACGATTTCGGGGGAGGGGAGAATGGGACGACGGGTTCTTGTCACGGGGTCGAGCACGGGGATCGGCGCGGCGACGGCGCTGCGATTCGCCGAGCCGGACGCGACGGTCGGGATTCATTACTGTCATAGTGAGAAACCGGCGCGCGACGTCCTGGCTGGGGTCGAGAAGAAAGGCGCGACGGGCATTTTGCTCCAGGGCGATCTGTCGCGGCCCGAGCCGTGCGAGGCGATTGTGAAACAATTCCTCGCCGAAGCGGGCGGCATCGACGTTCTGGTCAACAACGCGGGCGCCTTGGTGCGCCGCTGTCCGGTCGAGGAGATGGAGTGGGACCTCCTCGATGAGATTTTCCGCCTCAACGTGTTCTCGGCGTTCATGGTGACGCGTTGGGCGCTTCCCGCTCTGAAGGAAAGCGACGATCCCGCCATCGTCAACGTCGGTTCGATCGCCGAGCGCCACGGCGCGCCGACGGCGACCGCCTATGGCGCGGCCAAGTCCGGGATCGGCAGTTTCACCCGCGGCCTCGCGAAGGAAGCGGGACCGAAGATTCGCGTCAACTGCGTCGCGCCCGGAGTGATCGAAACGCCGTTTCACGAAAAGGTCTCGACGCCCGAACGGATGAAGATGTTCGCCGAGATGGCGGCGCTCAAACGCAACGCCACGGCGGACGAAGTGGCCGAAGCGATCTGGTTCCTCTGTTCGGCCGGCGCGCGGTTCATCACCGGCGAAACGCTCGACGTCAATGGCGGAGCATTCATGCACTGAGGGGATACGAGCACGATAGAAACGAGGAAGAGGAGGGAAGACGAGGCGATGAGTTACACGCCGCAATTCGCCCGCCGGATGGGCGGGGTCAATCCTTCGACGATCCGCGAGATTCTCAAGGTCACTTCGCTGCCCGACGTGATTTCGTTCGCCGGCGGCCTTCCGGCGCCCGAACTCTTTCCGGTCGACGAAATCGCCGAGTCGTGCCGTCGCGTTCTCTCCGAGGCGGGAACTCAGGCGCTTCAGTACGGCACCACCGAAGGATTCCAGCCCTTGAGAGAATGGGTGGCGGCCGAAATGGGACGGCGCGGCGTGGCGTCGTGCGACGGCGACCAGACGCTCGTGACGACCGGTTCGCAACAGGCGATCGACCTGGTCGGGCGGGTCTTGCTCGAACCGGGCGACGTGATCTTGATGGAGAACCCGACCTATCTGGCCGCGATCCAGGCGTTCCGCGGCTACGAAGCGCGGTTCATCGCCGTGCCGACCGACGAGGACGGCATCGTGCCCGACGCCCTGCCCGAGCTGGTCGAACGGCACCGCCCGAAGTTTCTCTACACCGTCCCGACCTTCCAGAACCCGACGGGAATCACGCTGACCGAGGCACGCCGCCGCCGGCTCTACGAACTGGCGCTCGAACTCGATCTTCTCGTCTTCGAGGACGATCCGTACGGCGCGCTGCGCTATCGGGGCGAACCGATTCCCCTCCTCAAGTCCTACGACACCGAGGGATTGGTGATCTATACGAGCACGTTCTCGAAGATCGTCGCCCCGGGGGTGCGGCTCGGATGGGTGACGGCCTCGCCGGAGATCCTGGCCAAACTCATCGTCGCCAAACAAGCGGTCGACGTCCACACCTCGGGGTTCGATCAACGCGTCGTTCACGACTATCTCATGACGGGCAATCCCGATTCTCATGTCGATCGCATTCGCGCGGCATACGGTGAACGCTACGGCGTGATGCACGAGACGCTGAGCGAGACGTTTCCCGACGGGTTTCACTGGACGCAACCCGACGGCGGGATGTTCCTCTGGGTCACGTGTCCCGAGCGCATGGACACGGCGGTTCTTCTTCAGTCGGCGATTTCGCACAAGGTCGCGTTCGTCCCCGGTTATGACTTCTTCCCGGGCAAACAGGAGCGCCACTTCATGCGGCTCAACTTCTCGAACTCGCCCCCCGACAAGATCCGCGAAGGCATCAAACGCCTCGCCGAACTCTGCCAAGAACATCTCGGAACGTAGTCCAAGTTCCCGGTTTCCAGGTACGACTAGAGAGCGCGTGGATTTCGTCCCCACGAGGGTCCGGGGGGAGATTCCGTCCTCGGGCGTCTCGTGTCAAAATGCCGCTATGTCCCACCGCCTGACCGACCCTTCTTCCGCATGGTTCCGCGCTCCACAAGATCAGGACCGTTGCGCCCGGTCTCTCCTTCCCACATCTTCCCTTGCGCGCCACAGGATCCCCTGCTTCCACAACGAAAAAGTATGCAATCTGTATCGGTCCACCCATACAGATGTCCCTGCCGGGATCTTGCGTCCGGAAAACCCCGCCAAAGCCCACGACGCATCCCCTCGACCGAGAAAAGCGTTGCGGATGCGGTGGAAAGAAATTAGAAGAAATAGCCTGTATTCGGGAGGTCGCAAGGGCAAACGCGAACCGGAGGAAGCAACGAGAGGAACGAACGGGAATGGCCAAGAAAGAATTCGAGCAGGGTATCACGCCTCAGAGCGAGGACTTCTCACAGTGGTATATCGACACGATCCTGAAGGCCGAGATGGCCGACTATTCGTGCGTGCGCGGGTGCATGAACATCCGCCCGTACGGCTACGCGCTCTGGGAAAACATGCGCGACGCGCTCGACCGCCGGTTCAAGGCGACGGGCCATCAGAACGCCTACTTTCCGCTTTTTGTCCCCGAGTCGTTTCTCCAGAAGGAGGCGGAACACGTCGAAGGGTTTGCGCCCGAGGTGCCGTGGGTCACGCACGTGGGGAACGAGGCGCTAACTGAGCGCCTGGCGATCCGGCCGACGTCCGAAACCGTGATCTGCGCCGCCTACGCCCAGTGGGTCCAGTCGTATCGCGACCTGCCGATCCTGATCAACCAGTGGGCCAACGTCGTGCGGTGGGAAAAGCGCACGCGGCTCTTCCTGCGCACGTCCGAATTCCTTTGGCAGGAAGGCCACACCTGTCATCGCACCGAAGAAGAGGCGCGCGAAGAGACGATGAAGATGCTCGAGGTTTATCGCGAGTTCTGCGAGACCGAGCTTGCCATGCCGGTCGTCTGCGGCCGCAAGACCGAATCCGAGAAGTTCGCCGGCGCGGTCGATACCTATTGCATCGAAGGGATGCTGGCCGACGGAAACGCGATCCAGAACGGTACGTCGCACTTCTTGGGTCAGAATTTCTCGAAAGCGTTCGAGATCAAGTTCCTCGACGAAGACAACGTCGAGAAGTACGTGTGGCAAACCTCGTGGGGCGTCACGACGCGCCTCGTCGGGTCGATCGTCATGAGTCACGGCGACGACGCGGGCCTCATCCTTCCGCCGCGCGTCGCCCCGATCCAGATCGTCGTCGTTCCCGTCTACAAGGACCGGACGCGTGGCCAGGTTCTCGAGGAGGCCGCCAAGATCGTCGCGGAACTCCAGGACGCCGGACTCCGCGTCAAGTGCGACGATCGCGAAACGGTGCGGCCCGGGTTCAAATACAACGAATGGGAACTGCGCGGGGTGCCGCTACGGATCGAAATCGGCCCGCGCGACATCGAGAAGGGACACGTCGTCGCGGTGCGGCGCGTGGACCGGGAGAAGACGTTCGTCCAGCGCGCCGAGCTGGTCGCGCGACTGCGCGAGATGCTCGCGACGTTCCACGGCGATTTGCTCGGGCGTGCGCGCGCGCGAATCGCTTCTCAGACGCGCGAAGCCTCGACGTTCGACGAGTTGGCCGACATCGTGGAAACGCATCGCGGATTCGTGTGGGCCGGGTGGGACGGAACGGCCGAGACCGAAGCCGCCGTCAAGGAGCGCACCAAGGCCACAATCCGCAACATCCCGTTCGAGGGCAGCGAACCGACGGAGGGGATGAAGGACGTCGTCTCGGGCCAACCCGCCAAGCACCGGGTTCTTTTCGCGCGGGCGTACTGAGCCGGGACGGAAGAGGATGCATTCCGGAGTCTTCTTCATCGGCGGCTGTAAGTAATGCGTCCGCCGATGAACGCGGATGAACGCAGATATTCCAAGACAACGGAGGGTCGGACCATGTCGAACGAAGAGACGCGGAAACATCTGGACGAGTTGACCGAGAGGATCATCGGTTGCGCTTACACGGTCTCGAACACATTGGGTGCGGGCTTTCTCGAAAAGGTGTACGAGAACGCTCTCGCGCACGAGATCCGAAAAGCCGGGCTGAAGGTTGAACAGCAACATCCCGTTCGTGTAGTGTACGATGGGGTAACGGTGGGGGAGTACTTCTCGGATTTGTTGGTGGAAGGCGAGGTCATTGTCGAGTTGAAGGCAGCGGCGAAGACGGACGATTCGCACGTCGCGCAATGCCTGAACTACTTGAAAGCGACAGGGCTTCACGTCTGCCTTCTTCTCAACTTCGGGAAACCGCGAGTCGACGTGAAGCGATTGGTGTCCAAGTTCTGATCCTTACGGGCGCCGATGCGCGCTCGCGGTGGAAGAGAAGAATGTCGCCGCAGATGAACGCGGATGAACGCCGATCCGAAGAACGACGGATTATTCGCCCGTCCTGATAATCCGCGTTTATCCGCGTTCATCGGCGGCGATTCAATTCCCGTCCTTCGTTTTCGCCGGGTGCAGGCATCCGGGATCAAGGCACCGGGGAAGAACGCCGATAAACGTGGAAGAAAGCGTGTGACTCGGCAGGCAAATAGGGGACAAAAGGGCGCGCGACACAGCACTAGGAGCGATACCATGGCAACTCTTCGGCTGTTCATCGCAGCGGAAATCGGGTATGGCCAACACTCCGCCGTCGAGAGGCTGCTGAACGATCTGAAGAAGGGCGTTCAGTTCACGCCGGCGCGGCCGAAATGGGTGAACCCCGCGGCGCTTCACATCACCTTGAAGTTCCTCGGAAGCGTCGACGAAAGTCGCATCGATTCGATCGCCAAGGCGGTCGATCGCGCTCTCAACGGGTTTTCCGCCTTCGAGTTCAGTCTGGCCGGGCTAGGGGTCTTTCCCGATCCTCGCCAACCCAAGGTCCTGTGGGTGGGCGTCAAGACCGGCAAGAGAAACCTCGTCGAGCTGGCCGAGAACGTCGAGCGCGAGACAACGTCTCTGGGGTTCGAGCCGGACCGACGCCCGTTCAGCGCCCACTTGACCTTGGCTCGAATGAGCTCGCAGGTCGGGATGGGAGCGATGATGGGCATCGTCACGTCTCATCGTGATTGCGATCTGGGCGCGTCTTTGATGGAGACCGTCACCCTTTACCAGAGCACCCTCGCGAGCGAGGGCGCCACGTACACGGCCCTGCGCCGTTGGACGTTGAAGTAGCGCGGATCCCGCCGGGAAGACTTCTTTCGATGGACCCAAGCGAATACGGCCGCCAGTACGACGCCGAAGACACCTATTGGTGGTACCAGGGACGTCTGGAAATCGTCGAGCGTCTGCTCGACATGATTCCCGGCTACAAGCGTGACGGCTTGCGGGTCTTGGATCTCGGATGCGGCACGGGGCTCTTGCTGCGCCGACTCGAGATCTCCCACCATCCGGTCGGAATCGACTTTTCTCCGCTGGCGCTCGAATTCTCGCGCAGAAGGGGCGCCGAACGACTGGCGCGCGGCGACGTGCAGGCGCTCCCGATCGTCGATGCGTCGTTCGACGTCGTGACCGCTCTCGATCTGGCCGAGCACATCGAACGAGACGACGCTCTGTTCGCCGAAACCCTGCGCGTTCTGCGACCCGGGGGTCACTTGGTCGTTTCCGTCCCGGCGTATCCATTTCTTTGGAGCGAACACGACGAAACGCTCTACCATCATCGCCGCTATCGCCGGGGGGAACTGCGTCGCCACATCGAGGAAGCGGGTTTCGACGTCGTGCGATGCAGCTATTGCATCACCTTCACGTTCCCGCTGATCGTCGGGTTTCGACTTCTTCAGCGATTGAAAAGCAAGAAGGACCGACCGAAGACGCATCTTGTGGTCCTGCCGAGGTGGGCCAATGCGCTGCTTCGCAAAACGGTCTCGCTCGAAGCCCTTCTCCTCCGGTGGATCAACCTCCCCTTCGGGGTCACGCTCGTGGCGCTGGCTCGGAAATCCCGATGAAAAGAAAAACTCTCCTCAGTTGGAGCAGCGGGAAGGACAGCGCCTGGGCGCTTCACGTCCTGCGCGCCGACCCGCGATACGAGGTCGCCGGGCTCTTCACGGTCGTCAATGCGAAATACGACCGTGTGGCGATGCACGGCGCGAGGGCCGATCTGCTCCGACTCCAGGCCAAGGCCGCCGGACTTCCTTTGCGTGAAATCCCGATTCCCGATCCCTGTTCCGACGAGGAGTACGCCGGCGCTATGCGCGCCTTCGTTGACGAATGCACGCGCGCGGGAGTCGAATGCATGGCGTTCGGCGATCTCTATCTCGAAGACGTTCGCGCCTATCGCGAGAAACAACTCGCCGGAACCGGAATCGAGCCGATCTTCCCTTTGTGGAATCGGCCGACGGACGCGCTCGTGAAGGAGATGCTGGCGGCAGGTCTCAAAGCCTATATCGCGTGTGTCGATACGCGGAAACTGCCCGCGCGATTCGCGGGCCGCGAACTGACCGAAGCGTTGCTCGCGGAATTCCCGGAAGGGGTCGATCTCTGCGCCGAGAACGGCGAATTCCACACCGTCGCCGTCGCCGGACCCATGTTTCGAGAAGCGATCGAGGTCGAGATCGGCGAGATAGTCGAACGCGACGGCTTCGCCTTCGCCGACGCAAAAGGCAAGGATGAAGTAGGAAGGATGAAGGATGAATTATGAAGGATGAAGAACGGAAGGACGAAGAGAGAGGTCCCCTTCTTTTCTTCTGTCATCCCGCATCCTTCCTACTTCATCCTTTCAAGTACTCGTCAATCGCCATCGCTGCTTGACGTCCCGCGCCCATGGCGAGGATGACGGTCGCCGCGCCGGTCACGATGTCGCCACCCGCGTAGACGCCCGGCTTGCTGGTCTTGCCGGTGTCCTCGTTCGCTACGATATTGCCCCACTTGTTGAGATCGATGTCGGGCGCCGTGCGGAAAAGCAGTTGGTTCGATCCCGACCCGACGGCATTGACGATCGCGTCGCACTCGATGGTCTCTTCCTTGCCCTCGATCGGAACAGGACGGCGCCGACCCGACGCGTCGGGTTCGCCGAGCTCCATCACCTGGCACCGCATCGCCCGGACCCAGCCGCGGTCGTCGCCCAGGATCTCGACCGGCGAGCGGAGGAAACGAAACTCGATGCCCTCCTCCTCGGCATGTTCGAGCTCCTCGGCGCGGGCGGGCGATTCTTCTCGGGTGCGGCGATAGACGATGGTCACGTTCTCTCCGCCGAGCCGAAGCGCGGTGCGCGCGGCGTCCATGGCCGTGTTTCCCGCGCCCAGTACGGCGACGTTGCGCCCGACGATGACCGGGGTGTGCGAATCGGGGTAGCGGTGGGCCTCCATCAGATTGACACGCGTCAGGTATTCGTTGGCGGAGAAGACGCCGCAAAGGTTTTCGCCGGGGATGTTGAGGAACTTGGGAAGGCCCGCGCCGGTGCCGATGAAAACGGCGTCGTAGCCCTTCTCGAACAGATCGTCCACCGAGGCTTTGAGACCGACGACGTAGTTGCACGCGATCTCGACCCCGGATCCGCACATCTGGTCGATTTCGTAACGAACGATTTCCTTGGGCAGACGGAACTCCGGAATGCCGTAGGTCAAAACGCCGCCCGGGAGGTGCAGCGCCTCGAAAACCGCGGCGGAATAGCCGCGGCGGGCCAGCTCTCCGGCGCAAGTGAGACCCGCCGGCCCCGCGCCGACGACCGCCACCTTCTTGCCGTTGGGGCTGACGGTCGGCGGAACATCCTGGTGACCCGATTGGCGGGCAAAATCGGCCACGAACCGTTCGAGACGTCCGATGGCCACCGGTTCGCCCTTGATCCCGAGGATGCAGGTCTTTTCGCACTGATCCTCCTGGGGACAGACCCGCCCGCAGATCGCGGGGAGGGCGTTGGTGGACTTGATCAGATCGTAAGCCTCCAGAAAGCGGCCTTCCGCCACGAGAGCGATGAAGCCGGGTATATCGACCGCCACGGGACATCCGGCGACGCACTTGGCGTTCTTGCATTGAATGCAGCGCTTGGCTTCGAGGATGGCTTGTTCGGGCGAAAGGCCGAGGGCAACCTCCTTGAAAGTCGTTTTCCTGGACTCCATGTCCAGTAGTGGCATTGTCTGTCTTGATATGGCTTCCTTCTTACCCATGGCACCCCGTCTTTACCTGTCTGAGAATAGCGCCGTCCGGACCGCAGCCTTTCCTCTTCGCTCTCGTCGACCGCTGCACACACGAAACGGACAAACGATTATGAAGAACGACTGGAGAATTGGCAAGAGCGTTGTTCGGTTCTCTTCGATGCAAAAGGTTCGCGGGCGTTCGGACACGGGGCGATTTCCGCGCCCTCGGGAGAAGGCGAGGAAAACCGGGAATTCGCCTATCTCGGGTCTTGCGGGTCTCCTCGTGTGTGCCGATAACGCTAGTCACGAGAGTTGGAGCGGCGTTCAATTCTAGACCCTGACCAAAGGCAGAGTTTGTCATGCCTTTCACGACACGCTATCGTTCGTGTGCGGAAACTTCGCCTCGAAGCCGTATCCTCCTGTCGGTCCTCGTGTTTCTGGCCGCAATGCCGTTCACCCACGGTCAAGGTCCGGGCGACGAAACGATTCTCATCCTCAACTCCTATCATCGCGGCAAGACGTTCCAAGACAACATCATGAACGGAATCGAGGCGACGCTGTTGGAGGCCCGGCCCGAGGTTAGACTGTGCTTCGAGTACATGGATACGAACGTCCATAAGCCCGAGACGATGTTCCCCGACCTCGAGAGACTCTACGCATTGAAGTACGGGAACACGCGGATCGATCTCATTATCGCCTCCGACAACAGCGCCCTCGATTTCCTTCTTGCCCACCGGGACGAACTCTTTCAGGCGGTCCCGATCGTTTTCTGCGGCATCAACGGGTTCAAGGACTCGATGATTGCCGGTCAGAAGGGGATCACGGGGGTGGTGGAGTTGCTCGACCAGAAGTCCATGATCGAGTTGGGCCTGAGACTGCACCCCGACACGCGCAACATCGTCACGCTTTCCGACAGGACGAAGACCGCGACGCTGATGCGCGAGGGATTGCACCAGGACTTCCGCGACTTGGGAGTCGACAAGAAGATCCAAATCGTGGATATCGTCTCGGAGAATATAGACGAGATCAAGCGCCGCCTGCGCGAGTTCTCGAAAGACGACACGATTCTCATTCACGCCTCGTTCACGCGCGGCGAGAACGGCCGCCCGCTCTCGGTAGAGACTCGATGGGGTCTGAATAGGGAGAGCGGGATACCCTGCTATTCGCCCTACAGCTATTCCATCGGGTTCGGGCCGGTGGGCGGCCATGTCATGGACGGTTTCTTGCACGGCGAAACGGCGGCGCGCATGGGGCTCCAAATTCTCGACGGCGCGAGCCCGGAGTCGATCCCGATCGTCCGGGTGACGCCGACGCTTCCGAAATTCGACCACGAGGCGATGGCTGCCGCAGGAATCCGTAAACGAGACCTTCCTCCCGACAGCGTCGTCGTGAACAGACCCCGCTCGTTCTACGCGCGTCACAAGGCGTTCGTGTGGAGCGTGGGGGCGGGAAACGTTCTTCTCGTTCTCGTGTTATCGGTTCTGACCGTCAACATACTGCGGCGCAGGAGGGCGGAACGCCTGATGGCGAAGGGAAAAGAAGAGTGGGAGCGCACGTTCGATTCGGTCCCGGACCTGATCGCCATACTCGATCCCGACCGCCGGATATTGAGGGCCAACCGCGCGATGGCGAATCGGATGAAACAGTCTCCGAGCCAATGCCTGGGCGGGATTTGTTGCCAGGCGTTCCACTCGGGGTTGATAGACCCCGAGATCTGTCCGCATCGTCAAGTCATGGCCGACGGACGCGAACACGGCGCCGAGATTCACGACGATGAGACGGGCGCGTATTTTCTAGTGACCGCGTCGCCGCTGCATGACGCGGAGGGTCGTCTAATCGGCTCGGTCCACGTGGGGCGCGACATCACGGAGCGGCGGAATCTGGAGGAGCAGTTGCGTCAGGCGCACAAGATGGAGGCGATCGGACAGCTAGCGGGCGGCGTGGCGCACGACTTCAACAATCTCCTCCAGGTCATCCAGGGCTACGGCGAGCTGGCCTTGGAGGAGAGCCCCGAGGACACTCCGGTGCGCGAAGAGCTCGAAGAAGTCATGAAGGCGACGAGACGGGCCACCTCGCTTGTCCGGCAACTTCTGGCCTTCAGTCGCCGACAGGTGCTGGAACTCAACATCCTGGACTTGAGCGAGATCGTCGGCACTCTGACCGCCATGATTCACCGAATCATCGGCGAACACATCACCCTCAGAGTCCGCTCCGGTCTGAGGACCGCGGTGGTCCAGGCTGACCGGGGGCAGATGGAGCAAGTGTTGATCAATCTCTGCGTCAACGCACGCGACGCCATGCCCGACGGGGGAGAGATCGTCATATCGACCGACACCGTCGAGTTAGGCGGCGAGTTCTGCCGGGACCACCCGGGCATCGAGCCCGGCCGCTACGCCGTGCTCAGCGTTGCGGACACGGGTTGCGGGATAGACCCGACGATACGGAATCGCATTTTCGAACCCTTCTTCACGACGAAAAGCACGGGCAGGGGGACCGGTCTCGGGCTCTCAACCGTCTACGGCATTGTCAGACAGCACGAGGGAACGATGGACGTTCACAGCGTGGTGGGAGCGGGAACCGAATTCCGCGTTTATTTCCCCGCCGCCGAAGGTCGCGCGAAACCCCACGAGCCGGGTACGGACAGCCGTCCCGTCGGAGGAACGGAAACGATCCTCGTGGCGGAGGACGACGAAACGGTTCGGGGCCTGGTGGAACGGATTCTCACCCAGGCGGGTTACAAGGTGCTGTGTGCCGGTGACGGCGAGGAAGCGCTACGCATGTTCGACACGAGTGGCGAGGAGATCGACCTGGCCCTTCTCGACATTGTCATGCCGAACCTAAGCGGCAAGGCCGTCCTGGATCATATCCGAAACGTACGTCCGGAAACGCGGATTCTCTTTGCCAGCGGTTATAGCACGGATACCGTTCACACGGACTTTCTTCTGAACGAGGGGATGCGACTCGTACAGAAACCTTACCAGCGAGATACGCTTCTGAAGAGGATCCGAGAAACGCTTGATGCCTCGGTGGAAACAAGGATGAAAGAAGACAAGGATGAAGGCGGAAGGATGAAGGCGGAAGGATGAAAAGGACAGAGAGGATCTTCTTCCTTCTGTTTTCATCCTTCTGCCTTCATCCTTTCCGCCCAGCTAGCTCTGTCGGCGAAGATTCGTCGGTAGGATCCTGAGCTGCTCGCGATACTTGGCGACGGTTCGCCGGGCGATCGTGAATCCCTGGCTTTTCAGGATCTTTGCGATTCGGTCGTCGCTCAAGGGCTTGCGTGGATCCTCGCCCGCCACGATTCCCTGGATCTTCTGCTTGACGGCGCGCGAGGAGGCTGCCTCGCCCGACGAGGACTCGATGGCGCTCGAGAAGAAGAACTTGAGTTCGAACATACCCTGGGGCGTGTCCACGTACTTGGCCGATGTGACGCGGGAGATCGTCGATTCGTGCATACCCACCCGGTCGGCGATCTCGCTCAACGCGAGGGGCCGCAGCGCCGAAACGCCCTTCTGTAGAAACTCGTGCTGATACTCCATGATGGCTTCGGTCACGCGAAGAATCGTGTTGCGCCGTTTCTCGATGTTCTTGATGAACATGACGGCCGCGCGATACTTGTCCAGGGCGTACTCGCGCTCCTTCGGATCCTGCTCGCGCTTGTCGCCGAGAAGGATTTCCTTGTAAACGTTGTTGAGGCGAAGGTGCGCCACCTGGCCCTCGTGCAAGTAACAGAAATAGCGCCCGTCGATCTGTTTGACGTACACGTCGGGCGTGACGTAGATCGGCCGCTCCTTGGAATACGACCGTCCGGGCGAGGGGTCGAGGCGGCCAATCCTGTTGAAGAGTCCGGCGACGGTTTGTTCGTCGGTCTCGACAATGCGAGCGATTTCCTTGAACTTCTTCCTGAGCATCAGCGGCCAATGCTCGGTCAAGATCTCCTTGGCCTCGATGGTGAGTTCGTTCATCGCCGCGAGCTGGAGAATCAGGCATTCGGGCAAATCGCGCGCCCCGACGCCCGTTGGCTCGAAATCCTGAACGATGCCGAGGACCCGTTCCACGCGCGTCTCGGCGACACCGAATCGCTGCGCGCATTCCTCGACGGAAACCTGTAAATAGCCGTTTTCGTCGATGCAGCCGATCAAGTACCGGCCGATCTCGGCGTCGAGCCCGTCGAGGCTCGACGTGCGAAGCTGGCGCTCGAGCACCTCATAGAGACTTGCCCGGACCGCCACGGTTTCTTCGAAGCTGCGCTCTTCCGTGTCGTCGCGCGGCGTGTGATAGGTCGGGGTGGCGTCGTCGTCGAAGACCTCGCTCCAGTCGGTGTCCACTTCGGCGAATTGCTCGGGCTGGTCTTCGACGGGGCTCGACTCGACGCGGTCCGATACTTCGTCGTTGTCCTGCAAGCGATCCGAATTGGCGGCCGTGTCCTCTTCGACGCTCCCGGCGTCGTCGGCCTGAGGTTCGGTCCGATAGGAACCGTCGGCCTCGTCCTCGATTGTCTTCCTGGGGCTATCGTCAGGATTCGCCGTCTCGACCGCGGACTGAGAGTGGTCGGCGCCCTCGGTGTCCGAGGACTCCACCGTGTTGGGGGAGACGTCCTCTTCCTCAAGTTCGAGAAACGGGTTCTCCAGGAGTTCGGCCTGGGTCAAGGCATCGAGTTCGACGGTGTTCATCTGCAGCAGTTTGACCGACTGCTGCATCTGGGGCGTCATGATGAGACGCTGCTGAAGTTTCTGGACCTGTTGGAGCGCGAGCGGCATGGGGCGAGCCGAGTGGGTGTTGAGAGTCTTCTAAACCCTATATACTCAAGGGTATGGGTCGGTTAGCAAGACTAATGCCTATTCCAAGGCCATCATCGCCTTCTCATCCCGCCTTGTCAAGAATATTCCCGACCGGCCTCCGACTCGACTGTACGAGGTGGATGGCGGAAGCGCTGAGATCCATAGGCTCTCGGGATTCCTTCGGCCTTTTCTTTCTTCGGCCCCAACGGGGCCGTGGCCTCCAGCCCAAGGTTGCGCCGCTCGGCCCGGCGAAGCGAAGCGGAGCCGGGTCAGGCGCTACCTTGGGTCGCGAACGTCCCGATTCAGACAACCCCAATGGGGTTGTGGCGCGATGGGCTCGTGGGCCACAACCCGTTCCGGGTTGAGAAGAAGAATGGGGGTCTCGTTTTCCTGGGGTAGCCACGGTGCGCGGTCTCGCTACGCTCGGACGCGCCGCGCCAACCCCAGGCTGGAGGCCGGCACGCCTTTGGCGTACACTGAAAAAAGCGAACGAAACACGCTTATCACTGATCCGCATCGTGCACTCTTCCGACTTCTCGTCACGCGTAAGCGGGCCAAAGACCTTTTGTCAACGGGCCGCCGATGTGGTAACAGTAGGAATCGGACGACCCGGTTCTCGTCGATCATACCCCATGCCCGGTCGCGCCCTTCCCATGACAGCCAACCGCTTTGTCTCTTGTCGCTTCGCCAACTCCGTTCTCGCCGCCGCGCTCGGAGGTGCCGCCGCGCTCCTCGTCCTCTCCCAGGCGTGGGGGGCGAGCCACGGCGGGGACGAACCCCCAGCACAGACGCTCAAGGTCTCCAAGGAACTGAAGATGCGCCCGACAAGAATCGGACCCGTTGAGACGCCTGAACCCGATCGCCCCCGAGAGCCGATCTGGCAGGTTCTGCAGCGGCGCCCGGACGGGGTGTGTGCGCGTTTCGTAGGGGAGTGGGATCGGGTTCGCTCCGGGAGTCTCGTCGCGGACGATTTTCGCTCGCTCAGCCCTCCGGATATGGCGGCGGGACTCGGGCTCGCAACCGTTTACGGGCCCGATACGGCGGGATGGTTCCTCTCAACGGGCCGCTTCATTCATCTCAAGACGACCGATTCCGGAAGAGGCTACCCGACGTTCAGCTACGAATCGCTGGCTCGTCTCGGCTGGGCGATTGGAGTGACGAGCGGCACGGCGCCCTCGGCGCGAATTCTCTTCGATTGCGGTCCCGAGACGCCCCCGAGCCTGGACGAGGCGATCGAGCGTTTGATGGCGGAAGCGCGCGACACGGGCGCCTGGCTTGTCGCGGGTCACGTGGTTTTCTCCAGGGTACGCGGCCAGTCGCTGCAGCGCGCCCCGGCCGATGGCGTGGCTCTCAACGACGAATCGGATCCCGGCAATCCCCGTCGGTCGCTTTCTCTGCCCGTCGAGAACGGGCGTGCGCCCGGACTCGTAGTGGCCCTGGTTCTCGATCCCGAGGCGATCGAGAAACCCGTCGTTTCGGCGTTGGCACGGAGATTCTTCGAAACTTCGCGCCCGAAGGACGGGAAGCGCTTTCTCGTGCGGGCCCACTACGCCCTGTTCGGCGATCCGGCGCCGACGATCGATCCGAGCCTCCCTCTTGCGGGCATCTGGGACGTGGACGAAAAGGAAGCGGCTCCTCACGTCGAGACCGTGCGCGTGGCTCTCGAGGGGACTGTCCTCGAACGCGGTCACTTCGCCGTTTGGTCGATCGACGTTCTCGAGCGGGGCTATCCCAGGCGCGAGGTCGACCTGGTCGACGTCGCCGAGGTCGATCCGACGATCCTGTACGAGCCCCGTTGGGCCACGAACCGGAACTTCCTCGGTCGACCGATCTACGATCGGCCGCGCGCGATGCTCGTCCGCCCCGTCGCGGAGGCGGCGGCGCGGGTCAACGCGCGTCTGAACGCGCGAGGCTTCCGTCTCAAGATCTACGATGCATACCGACCGCTGTCGGTGACGCAACGACTGTGGCTCCAGTATCCGGGAACCCCCTACCTTGCCGCGCCGAATCGAGGTTCGCGCCACAATCGGGGCGCGGCGATCGATTGCACTCTCACGGACCTGGAGGGGACAGACGTCGAGATGCCGTCGGACTTCACGGTCTTCGACGAGACCTCGCACCGCGACTATCCATACATGTCGGAAAGCGCCCGGCGTCACCTGGATATCCTGACGCGCGCCATGGAGGCGGAGGGTTTCACGACGATTCGTGAAGAATGGTGGCATTACGACGGGCCCCATTGGCCGAACTACCCGGTGGTCGATGTCCCGTTCTGGCCGGGCCCCGAGGACGCGTCGCGCGTCGATCCGCCTTTGATCATCGACAATCGGACCTCCGAGAACGGCCTGTCGAGCAGGGGAGCGTCGAGCCACTCCGGCGCGACTTCGAGGGTATTGCCGGTATTTCATGATTCCGAGACGACCGAGGGCGTAGGCCCGCCCGAACCTATCGAGGCTCCGGGCGAAATCGACACCACGGACGAAACGCGGTCCGCGTTGCCGATGCGCGAACGCGTGGCGAGGAAAGAGCCGGAAAGGGATTCGCGGTCCGATTCCTGGGAAACGCCGACCGCGCCGGCGCCTATTGGCGTTCCCAGCGACGCCGGTCCGGCCGTGGGCCGAGTAGACCGGACACGATCTTACTGGGTCGTCGGGGCCGCGGTCGCCGTATTCTTCGTGGCGTTTTTCTTATCGTTGTTCCACCGCTCTTAGGCGGCCGGAGCGGCCCACCGCCGCCCGCGCTTTCGAGACCGTCCCCTCAAGAATCTTGATTTCGCGTCGTCTTGTGGTAGGCTGAGCCGGAAAACGCGCTTGTCTCTATAGCCGGGCGGCCCCGTATGGAATTCGACCACCACGTTCCGTTGGACCGGATTCACCATCCGCGCTACGTACGCGATCTGCTCGTCTTGGCTTGCGTCTATGCGGCCGGTTTTCTCTTCCTGTTCGAACCCTGGCCCGGCGGAGGGTACGACCAGGTCGTTTGCTTCAGTCGCATGCCCTCGCTCGTAGAGGACGGCGACGTGGAACTGAGCAACGATTTCCTCAGGGCGTACAATTCCCTGGCCGTGACCGAGACGGCGGTTCGATCTCTGACGGACGAGGGGTACCTCGCCGACTCTCTGCCCGTCGGCTCCTCTCTTCTCGATGCGCCGTTCTGGCTCCTTGCCTACGGGATCGACGTGGGTTTTCTCAAGCCAACGGAACAGAATCCCTGTTCGTGGGTTTACCGGTTCGCCGTGTCCTTCTCGTCGGCTTTCTACGGTTTTCTCGGCCTCGTCCTGTGTTGGCGCACGGGCTGTCGTTTCGTCTCGTCGCACCTGGCCGTGTCGGGCGCCGCCTTCACCTTCTTCTCGTCCGCCGTGCTCATATGGGCTTTTCAGAAGCCGGTCTATCCTTACGCTCACGCATTCTTCGCCACGGCGCTGTTCTTGTTCGTTGCAGTCGATCACGTCCCGTACGGCACCCTCCGCGCGGCGCTCTACCTCGGAGCCTCCGCCGGGTTGATGTTCATTACGTCGTGTTCTTCCGCACCGTTTCTGTTTCTGCCCATCGTCTTGACGATCTGGCCGCACTCGGTGGACCCGTTCTGGAGTCACGACCGCAGGCGTCGTCGGGCCCGGAATGCTACGCGGCGCAGAAGGAAGCGCGCGGCGGGAAACGCTCAAGTCAAGGGGGACGACGCGGACGCCGAGTCCGTCGATCGCGGACGAGATGCGCCTATTGCGGCGGAACCGAAGAAAGCGCCTCGGAGTGCGATCGCTCTGCGAGTCGTATCGTGCGTTTTGTTCGCCGGGGTCGGCTTCTCGGTGTGCGCCTCCCCCCAGTTCGTCGTGTGGCGCAAGGTGTTCGGGTCGTGGATCGCGACGCCTGACTCGGGCGAGAGATTCTCCCGGTTCACGGATTTCCTCGCCCTCGTCGGAGTCTCTTGGTGGGAGTCTTTCCTGGGAGACCGGGCGGGACTCTTTCAATGGCATCCCTTCCTCGTCGTTTCGCTTGTCGGTTTGCTTCTCATGGCCCTGAGGCGTCACGCGCTGGGGGTGTCGCTTCTTGCGTGCATCGTCCTGGTTTTCGCGATCGGAAGTATCTTCACTCTGGGCCGGGCGAACGATCTCGACGCGGGACCGGGGCATCCTGCGCTTCTTGTCCCTTGCTTCAGCATCGGGACAACCTACTTCCTCTATCGCTTGCGCAGCTCGTTTCTGCGCGTCGGGTCGGAGATTGTCCTCGCGGTCGGCGTTCTTTGGAACGTGGTCGTTCTGATTTCTCTCAAGCGCGGCCTGGTCGAGATCTCGCCCCTGGTCGGAACGAGGGACACGTGGCTGGTCGTCCTGCGCGAGGCGCTTGCACACCCTCTTTCTTTCTTCAGCGATTCCCTTCTTCTTCGCTACCTGCAACAAGGAACGCCGCCGCTCGAACCGTTGCTCGTTCTGCTCCTGATGGTGTTATTGTTCCCGCTGGCCATGTTGGGGGGATTGCGCTACGCCGTTCCCGCCGTACGCAAGCTGCGGCTCACGGCGTTTGTCGGACTCGCGGCGTTGTTCGTCTCGGGCGGCTTCGACTATCTCGTTTGGCGGTCGGAGTCGGAATCGGCGCGCGCCAACCGAGCGTTTCGCGCCGCAATTCGCGACACGGCATCGAGCATCCCCTCCCCTCCCGAACGGTCCGAAGCGATCGCGTACCGGGTGCAAGACATCGTTTCCTCTCATCCGCGCGGCGACGGACCCGCCCTGAGCGTTGCGCGGATTCGAATAGGTCAGGGTCGCATCGACGAAGCGCTCGCGATCTACGACGGTCTGGCGTTCGATTCCTTCTACGCGGGACGGCTCGGCCTTTTCGATGCGGCGCGCGATCCGATCGAGAAACAGACGGCCCGCGACCGACTGGCCGCGGGCGAGACGGCCGATCTCGACACGCTCGTGAGGATCGCCGAGTCTTTCATGGACACCGGCCAGATCGAACGCGCGCGCGATTGGTTGGACCGCACGTATCCCCCCTCACACGTCTACTGGCTCCTGAGAGCAAGAATGGCGGAGGGGGATTCGGGACTGCATCTGGCGTTCTTGAGGCGTGCGCTCGTGTTCGACCCGACTAGTCCAGTGATTCTGGAGAAGGCTTGGTTCGAACTGCACGAACAGCGCAGAGACTCGGAAGCCGGCGCACTTCTGCGTCGGCTCCAGGCGGTCGGGGACGAGCAGATACTGCTTCGCCAGGATGCGCTGCGTCGCCGTTCCGGAGAGGAGACTCGCAGGGACTTGGCGGAGGCCGGTCGATACGTTCTCGCTCGGGCCAGAATCCACGAGGCGTTGGGCCGCACGCGGCAGGCCGCTCTGGAATGGTCGCGCTACGCTCTCTTGTCCGACGATCCGGCGACACAGAATTGGGCGCTGGAGCGAATGCGCCCCGCGCTTTCGGGCAAGAGCGGGACGTCTCCCGCCGCGTCTGAAGCCGTACGCGCCTTGTTGGACGCTTCAACGACTGGGACGATTCGCACGGAGGACATTGCCGCAACGACGGTGGAACGCGCCGCGACGGAGAGCGGGACGACGGACGGATTCACAACGGAGAGTCTGACGACGCCCTCGATCAACTCTCTCCCCGCGGCCTTCGACGTTCCCTCGACGTCTTCCGCGGAAACGGCTCGCGAGAGACAGTGAGTCCGTTGCGCCCATAGCGTCCCCGCGCAAAGATCCCGTCTCACCCGAGAATCCTTGGGGCGCGGCCCTCTCGTTTCCATCCTCGACAAGGGAAGACCGACGGCTAGTCGTAGAGTCGGCACGAGACGAAGCGGTCGGGCGCGATCTCGCGCAACCGGGGCTCGATGCGGTCGCATCCCTCGAAACGCTTGGGGCAGCGGGGATGGAACGGACAGCCCGGGGGAGGATCGATCGGGCTGGGGATGTCGCCTTCGAGAACGATTCGGTTTCCCTTTTGTCCGCCCGGACGGGGTTTGGGGACGGCGTTCATGAGGGCAAGGGTGTAGGGGTGTCGGGGCGACTCGAAGAGGTCCTGGCGCGGGCCGAGCTCGACGATGCGGCCCAAATACATGACGGCGACGCGGCGGCTGATGTGGCCGACGACGGCGAGATCGTGGGCGATGAAGAGGAACGAGACGCCGTGCTGCCTCTGAAGGTCCTGCAAGAGGTTGATAATCTGCGCCTGAATCGACACGTCGAGCGCCGAGACCGGTTCGTCCGCCACAATGACCTCGGGTTGGACCGCCAGGGCGCGCGCGATCCCGACGCGCTGACGTTGTCCGCCGCTGAACTCGTGAGGGAATCGGTCCATTGTGTCCGGGTCGAGACCGACCTGACGGAAGAGGTCGGCGACACGGTCGCGCCGATCGCGTCGCGATGCCAGACGGTGGACCGAGAGCGCCTCGCCGACGATGGCGCCGACGGTCATCCGAGGGTTGAGCGAAGAGTACGGGTCTTGGAAGATCATCTGAACCCGGCGTCGATAGGGAAACCAGTCTCTCCGGCTGAGGCGGGCGAGATCGGGCGAATCGCCCAGGCGCAGCTCGCCCGACGTGGGCGTTTCGAGCCCCAGGATCATTCGGCCAGTGGTCGTCTTCCCGCAACCGCTTTCACCCACGAGGCCGAGCGTTTCGCCCGCGGCGATGTCGAACGACACGCCGTCCACGGCGCGCACGAACCGCCCCTGGGACCGCCGCGAAAACCAACTGCGGACCGGAAAGTGTTTGCGCAAGTCGCGGACGCGGAGCAGGGCGGGAGATTCGGGCATCGTGCATCCATCCCTAGTCGTGTCTGGTCGTGCGACTCGCGGTCGAGTTCTCTCTCGGGATTAGCCCGAATTTCTCACAGTAGGGGTTGCATCAGGCCGCGTTCTGTGGTATAAGTACTTTGTTATCAGCAATGTACAAACCACGGA
>JAFGFN010000103.1 GCA_016931035.1 Candidatus Sumerlaeota bacterium | reverse complement strand
GCCTCGCTTGACTTAGAATGTCGGGCGCCTTCGCCCCGTCCGCGATATTACCCCATCGCTCCGCGTAGCGGAAGTGAGATGCACCCCTCGCCCGGTTCCCCTTCTGAAAACGCTCGCCATTCGACCCCGGATGAGTAATACATGGAGGGAACAAAGAAGGACCGGCGGGGGCCCGTTTGCCCGGGAAACGCGGGGCCGTGCAATTCCCAGCGCAGGGCGCAGACGGTCGGTCGAAGCGGGTGCGGAGTCGAGTCCATGGACGAGCCGAAGGAAATCCGATTGCTCCTGGTCTCGCGCCAGGGCGTCTCTCGATCGAGAATGGCGGCGGGGTTCATTCTCCATCGTTGCGGCCATGGCGTTCAAGTCTGGTGCGCCGGGAGCGACGCCGAGCCGGTTCACCCGGTCGCCGTGCAGGTCATGGCCGAAGAGGGCATCGACATCTCCGGAATCGAGAAACACGCGCTCGAATCGATCCGGGACCTCGAGTTCGACGTGGTCATCACGTTCTGCCCGCGCGACGAAGCGGATTGTCCGATGCTGACCGGCAAGCCGGAGGTCGTCAACTGGGACCTGCCCGAGCCTCCGCCGTTGCCCGAATCGCCCGAGGAGATTCTGGCAACCTTCCGGCGTTTGCGCGAGGAGCTGCGGGAACTCGTCGTTCATCTTCTGGACCGCGGCTATCTCACGGCGTTGGCGATGGCGAAACGCCAATCGGACCTGATTCTCAACAACCTGACCGAAGGCATCATCGCGCACGACCTCGACCGCCGGATTGTCTGTTTCAACGATGCCGCGGAAGCCATCACCGAATTCGACCGAGAAGAAGTGCTCGGCCGCGACTGCTACGACGTGTTTCCGGGAGGGTTCTGCGGAGGCAAGTGCTCGTTCGTGGGCGAACAGCAGCATCACCCGGTCGTGCCGACCGCCAGGGAGTTGAACATCGCCACGCGCAGCGGCGAAGCGCGCAACGTCGAGAGCCTGATCAAGCCGATGCTCGACTACATGGGGCGGGCCGTCGGCGTCCTTGTCTCTTTTCACGACGTGACCCGCGAGAGACGTCTGGAGCGGCGCCTGGGCGAGATCGAGCAGTTCTCGGGCATCATCGGGCGCGACCCCAAGATGCTCGAGATCTTCGACCTGATCCGCGACGTCGCCGGTTCCGACGTCTCGGTCCTGGTCCAGGGAGAAAGCGGAACGGGCAAGGAGCTGGTCGCCGCGGCGATTCACAACGAAAGCAACCGGGCGAACCGCCTCTTCGTGCCTGTCAACTGCGGCGCCTTGCCCGAGGGACTTCTCGAAAGCGAACTGTTCGGACACGTGCGCGGGGCCTTCACCGGCGCGATCCGCGACAAAAAAGGCCGGTTCGAACTGGCCGACGGCGGCACGATCTTCCTCGACGAAATCGGCGATGTCTCGCCCGCCATGCAAGTCAAACTCCTGCGCGTGTTGCAGGAGGGAACCTTCGAACGCCTCGGGAGCGAGAAAACCGTCAAGGTCGACGTGCGCGTGATCAGCGCCACGAACCGCGACATCGTGCGCGAGACGCGCGAGGGCCGGTTCCGCGAGGACCTCTTCTACCGCCTGAGCGTCGTCCCCATTCATTTGCCCCCCTTGCGCGAGCGCCCGATGGATATTCCCTTGCTTGCCGACTCCTGCCTGCGGCGCATCGCCTCGGATCGGGGGCGCGGGACCGTGCGCTTCTCGAGCGAGGCGATGAGCTGCCTCATGTCGCAGCCCTGGCCCGGCAACGTGCGCGAGCTCCAGAACTGGATTCAGTTCGCTCTGGTGAAATGCAAGGGAGCGGAGATCGGCGTCGAACACCTCCCCGTCGCCCGGTTCCAACCGCACGCCGCATCCTCCGCGGCGTCTCGGCCCCCCGGTCGGCGACGGCGCAAACGCAAGATCGATCCCGAATCTCTGCGCGAGGCTCTAGCCAAGACCGGCGGCAACAAGGTGCACGCCGCCGAGCTCCTCGGCGTTTCGCGCGCCACGCTTTATCGCTTCCTCGACGAAAACCCCGAGTTGGCCGAGTGACAGGGGGGAGGTGCGCGGCAAATGAAAGCCTCCTTCCGCCGACTCCTTCTGGCCGTTCTGTGGATCGCGCCGATCGCGATCCTGCTCTGGCGCTATGCCTACGAGCGGTTCTGCTTCCCCTCGGCGGGATTCGACGACGCGAACATCTTCATGGTTTACGCTCGGAACCTGGCCCACGGCGACGGGCTAGTGTGGCACGTGGGCGGCGAGCGCGTCGAGGGTTTCAGCTCGTTCCTCTACGTTCTCGTTCTCGCGCCTCTGTTTCTTCTGACCGACAAACCCGAGTGGGCGATTGCGACGATCAACATCCTCCTGACCGTCGGCGCCCTGGCCGCGGTCGCGACGGCCTACGGGCGGCGGGTCGGGCTCGAGACGCCCGAGACGTGCGCGGCCCCTACCCAGGGGGGCGACCATCGCGAGGTTTGCGTCTCCGTCGGCACGTCGGTGTTCTTGCCCGTCGCTTGGACGCTCAGCGCGCCCGCGTTCATCGCCTGGACGACGGTGTCTCAGATGGACACGGCGCTCTGGTTCGCCTTCCTCGCGTTTCTCGTCCTTTCGGTTTGTCGTTCGGCGCAGTCGTCTTCTCCCGGTCGTCACGCTCCCCTCGCCATCGCCGCGGTCCTCTCGCCCCTCGTTCGCCCCGAAGCCATGCTCTTGGTTCCCGTCGTCGTGTTGAGCTCGGCGGCGGCCGTGTGGGCAATGCACCGGTCCGCTCGAGCCGGCCTGAAACACGCCCTAGCGGGTCTGGTTCCCTTCGGCGCGTCTCTGGCGCTTCTGACCGCGTTCCGCCAGGTCTATTTCGGATATCCGCTGCCGAACACATACTACGCCAAGGTCTCGCGCGACTATGCCTACAACGTGGCCGAAGGATTGAAATACTTCGATTCCTTCCTGAGATCCAACATTCTCATCCCTCTGGCCTTCGCCGCGGCGGTCTATGCTCTCGGGCGGCCGTGGTTCTCGGGCGAGACGTCGGAGTCGCGTCGCCACCGCGGGCATTTCGTGTTCGTCGCCTCGGTCGTCGCCCTGACGGGACATCTTGCCCCGATCCTCGACGGCGGGGACCATTTCGCGTGGCACCGGTTCTTCCAGCCCTTCTGGCCTTTCCTGGGAATCGCGCTGATCGACGCCGGGTTCCGCGCGGCCGAGCGGCTTGGCGCGCGCGACGGCGGCGGACTCATGCCTGGGGCGTGGAGGGCGTCGTGCTGTTCCGCCACGCTGCTTTTCGTTCTTCTCGCCCAACCGGGCTGGCTGAGAATGTTCAACGACGAATCGGAGAATCCCGCGCACGAGGGGCGGATCGCTCTCCGCGGCCGAGAAGTAGGGACGCGGTTGGCGGGCTTCTTTGCAGCCTCGGGCTATCCGTCCGTGGGCGTTCTGACGGCGGGCGGAATCGCGATGACCTACCCCGGACCGGTGATCGACTTGATGGGGCTGAACGACACCCGCATGGGCCACAGTCCCGGAAATCGCCATGGGATCAAGAACCACGCGGCGTTCAGCTTGAAGGTGTTCTACGAGTTGACCCCGGAGTTGCTGCTCCCGATGCCGACCGAGGACAACGACACGGCCAGTTTCCATACGGGCAAATGGGCTCGGATTCCTTTCAAGGGACTGCTCGACAAGCCGCGATTCAAAGAGATCTACACCTTCGTCACCCTGTCGCCCGTCGACGAGCCGGATCGCGGCCTCGTGCTCTATGTACGGAACGACGTCCTCGATAAGATGCGCGACTCGAAATCGCTGAACATCGTCGTTCACGAACGGAAAGAGCCGGAGAGTTGACTCGGACGGTCCAACGCGCCGCCTATCGGCTGCGAGCCTACGGTCCGCGGTTCACCCCGCGTCGCGTTCTCAATCTGGCCGCCAACCGGATCGCCTTCCGCCGACAGGCGTCGCGCCTTCGCACGATGCCTTCGTTTGTCACGCTCGAGCCCACCAACCATTGCCGGCTCCGCTGTCCCCTTTGCCCGACGGGCAGCGGACGCATCCGGCGTCCGCGCGGATTCGCGGACAGCTCCGCGGTCGAGCGCGCGATCGACGAGATCGCCCCTTTCGCGTTCAGAATCTCGTTCGTGGGTTACGGCGAACCGTTTCTGCATCGCGACCTCCTGGCGATGGTCCACCGAGCGTCGTGTCGCGGAGTGCTCACGAGCGTCGACACGAGCGGCACACTCCTCAAGACACAATCCGATGTAGAGAGTATCGTCGAATCGGGCCTATCGGAGATTCTGGTCTCTCTGGACGGGGCGACTCAGGAGAGTCTGGAGAAGTACCGGCGCAATGCGGTCCTGGAAGAGGTGCTCCAGGGGATACGAAGTCTCATCGAGACAAGGAGGCGACGGCGCAGGCGCTCGCCCTCCGTGTGTCTCCAGTTCGTTGTGATGAAGCACAACGAACACGAAATCCCCGCAATCCGTCGGGTTGCCCGCGATCTCGGCGTCGATCGCCTGCGTCTGAAGACCTGTACCTCGTGGGGCGCGCCCGATCCCGAGAACTACGCCCCCTCCGACCCCGCGTTGCGGCGTCCGACGAGCCGTGCGTCGAAATCGTTTTCCCGCCGATGTCTCTTCCCGTGGCAAGCCATGGCGATCGATTGGGACGGAACCGCCGTGCCTTGCTGCGACGACTGGGACGAGAGCGTCCCCTTGGGAAACGTGTTCCAGGATGGGGGCGTGAGATCGGTATGGCAGGGAGAGCGCTACGCCGATTTCCGGCGACGCATCTCGACGGACCGCGCCGGGATTCCTCTCTGTCGCGACTGTCCGATTCTCCTGCCCGAGGAGAAATCGCTCTGAGAGCGCGTGGATCGAGAAAGAGAGGGCGTTGTCCGAGAAAAGGACAACGCCCTCGAGAAACGCTAGGGGATTCGCAATGCCTCTCTACTTCTCTGTCTAACTTTCGTCCGGATTGCCTTTCTCGTCTTCGAGCGTGCGAACCCGCAGCTTGTCTTGCCGGATTTCCTCGGTCGCCACAACGTCCAGATCGTTCGAGCCCCGGGGAACGAGGGGTTTGTAGCCGCTCTGGAGAGCCTTCACGCGTTGAGAGATGGAATTGACCAGCAGATATCTCCCCCTGTGGGTCTCCAACATCTTGCGGGCGTCTTGTTCCATGTAGTCTATTCGCCTTTCTTTTCGTCCTCGACCTTGAACTCGGCGTCGACGATTTCCTCGCCGCCCGCCTGCGCCCGAGCTTCGGCGCCCGCCGCTTCGGCGCCCTCGGCGCCGCCGGCGGCTTCCTGCTCGGCCCCGCGGGCCGCGGCCTGTTTGTAGAGGATCTCCGAGATCTTGTGCGAAGCCGTGTTGAGCTTCTCCATCTGGGCTTTTATCTCACTGACCGAGCCGTGTTCAAGACATTTCTTCATCTCCGCGATTTCGCGCTTGATCGCCTCGCGGTCGGACTCCGAGATCTTCTCGCCGTATTCCGCCAGCGAGCGCTCGACCGAATAGACGAGGGAGTCGGCCTGGTTGCGCGCGGTGGATTCTTCCTTGCGCTGGCGGTCTTCGGCCTCGTGCGAGTGGGCGTCGTCGACCATCTGCTTGATCTGCGCCTCGTTCAAACCCGACGACGACTCGATGCGGATCTTCTGCTCTTTGCCCGTGCCCATGTCGCGCGCCGAGACGTGGACGATGCCGTTCGAGTCGATGTCGAACGTCACTTCGATCTGAGGCACGCCGCGAGGGGCCGGAGGAATCCCTTCGAGGTTGAATTCGCCCAGCAGGCGGTTGGCCGACGCGATCTGACGTTCGCCCTGATAAACCTTGATGGTCACGGCCGGCTGATTGTCGCTCGCCGTCGAGTACACCCGTTTCTTCTGGGTCGGAATCGTCGTGTTGCGCGGGATCAGAATGTCGTACACGTCGCCCAGCGTCTCGATCCCGAGCGACAGGGGCGTCACGTCGAGCAGCAACACGTCGCCGACGTCGCCCGCAAGGACTCCGCCCTGAATCGCGGCGCCTACGGCGACCACCTCGTCGGGATTCACGCTGCGGTTCGGTTCCTTGTTGAAGATCTTGCGCACGATGTCCTGAACCGCGGGAATGCGCGTCGAGCCGCCGACCAGGATCACCTCGTCGATCTCCTCGGGCTTGAGGTTCGCGTCGCGCAAGGCGTTTTCACAGGGCTTGCGGGTCCGCTCGACCAAGGGGGCCATCAGGCGCTCGAGCTGCGCCCGGGTCATCTTGATGTTCATGTGCTTGGGCCCCGAGGCGTCGGCCGTGATGAACGGCAGGTTGATGTCGGTGGACTGGGCGGTCGAAAGCTCGCACTTGGCTTTCTCGGCCGCCTCTTTCAGGCGCTGGAGCGCCTGCTGGTCGCTGCGCAGGTCGATGCCGGCGTCTTTCTTGAATTCGTCGGCCAGATAGTCGATCACCACTTGGTCGATATCGTCGCCGCCCAAGTGCGTGTCGCCGTTCGTGGACTTGACTTCGAACACGCCTTCGCCCAGCTCGAGAATCGAGATGTCGAACGTGCCGCCGCCGAAATCGAAGACGGCGATCTTCTCGTCGCCCTTCTTGTCGAGACCGTAGGCGAGCGCCGCCGCCGTCGGCTCGTTGATGATTCTCAGGACCTCGAGCCCGGAGATGCGCCCCGCGTCCTTGGTGGCCTGGCGCTGCGAATCGTTGAAGTAGGCCGGGACGGTGACGACGGCCTGCGAGACCTTGTGGCCGAGATAGTCCTCGGCCGTCTGTTTCATCTTCTGGAGAATCCGCGCCGAGATCTCCGGAGGCGCCAGGGTCTTCCCGTCGATCTTGACGGCCGCGTCGCCGTTGGCCGCACGCGCGACCTCATAGGGCACGATTTTGCTCTCTTCGGGCACCTCGTCGAATTTGCGCCCCATGAAACGCTTGATGGAGAAGACGGTGCGCCGGGGGTTGGTGATCGCCTGGCGTTTGGCCACCTGGCCCACGATCTGCTCGCCCGAGTCCTGGAAAGCGACGACCGAGGGGGTTGTGCGCGTCCCCTCGGCGTTGGCGATGACGACGGGTTCGCCACCTTCCATGATGGCGACGCAGGAATTCGTCGTGCCCAAATCGATACCGATTACTTTACCGGCCATGAGGTATGCCCCTTTCGTTGTTTGTCGCTTCGCTCCGCGCGTGGCCCGTCGTCGTTAGGAGAGCCGATTCGGAACTCCGTGAGAAAGCGACGCTGAATCCCCGCGGATCACGGAAACTCATAACCCGGACATGGTTTCAAGTTGCCTCTACGCCCCAAAGGGGCAGGACTAGTAAAGCCCAGGGCAACGCCCTGGGTAACCGCGCCCTCTATCTAAACTCTTATGTAGCCCTGAAAGGGCGTTCTACACGACGCCCTTTCATCGGTTCCCCTAAGTCAGTCCCCCTAGAGTCGCCCTTACAGGGCTCCATGAGCCAGGGGGGAGGACCTTTTCCCAGGGCGTTGCCCTGGGCTTCAATAGAGCCGCCCCTTCGGGGCGAAGAACAAAGCGGCCCGCCGGGGACTTTTCCGTGCTGCCCGTGTCCCCGAGCGGGCCGCTTTGCGTCATCGTGGCATGGGCGTCTCGCCCATGTCTTGAAGCGGCACGGCCGTCTTGGCCCCTTATCTTCACGGGCGAGACGCCCGTGCCACTTCTCAATCCGCAACTAGTACATTCCGCCCATGTCGCCCATACCGCCTCCCGGGCCGCCGGGACCGTGTTTCTCGGGCTCCTTGACGTCGGTCACGAGGCACTCGGTCGTCAGAAGAAGACCCGCCACCGAAGCGGCGTTCTGGAGGGCCGAGCGAGCGACCTTGGTCGGGTCGATGATGCCGGCTTCGACCAGGTTCTCGAACTGGCACGTCGCGGCGTTGAAGCCGATGTCGCCCTTGGACTCCTTGATCTTCTCGACGACGATCGAGCCTTCCTGGCCCGCGTTCTCGGCAATGCGGCGCGCCGGATAGACCAAGGCCTTGCGGATGATGTCGATGCCCACGGTCTCGTCGGCGTCGGCGCCCTCGAATCCTTCGAGCGCCTTCAGCGCGCGAATCAGGGCCACGCCGCCGCCGGCGACCACGCCCTCTTCGACCGCGGCGCGAGTCGCATGCAGCGCGTCTTCGACGCGCGCCTTGCGCTCTTTCATCTCGACTTCGGTCGCCGCGCCCACGCGCACCACGGCCACGCCGCCCGAAATCTTGGCCAGCCGCTCCTGGAGTTTCTCGCGGTCGTAATCCGAGGTCGTTTCCTCGATTTGGGCCTTGATCTGGTTGATGCGACCGTTGATTTCGGCCTTCTTGCCCGCGCCCTCGACGATCGTCGTGTTCTCTTTGTCGATCGACACGCGCGTGGCGCGACCCAGCTGATCGAGCGAGACGTTCTCGAGCTTGTGCCCGGCGTCTTCGCTGATCACCAGGCCGCCGGTGAGAACGGCGATGTCTTCGAGCATGGCCTTGCGGCGATCGCCGAAGCCCGGCGCCTTGACCGCGCAGACGCTCAGCGTGCCGCGCAGGCGGTTGACGACCAGCGTGGCCAGGGCTTCGCCCTCGACCTCTTCGGCCACGATGAGCAGCGGCTTGCCCGTCTGAACGACCTTTTCGAGAACGGGCAGAAGGTCCTTCATGTTCGAGATCTTCTTCTCGTGGATCAGGAGGAAACAATCCTCGAGCACCGCTTCCATCTTCTCGGGGTTGGTGACGAAATAGGGGGACAGATAGCCCTTGTCGAACTGCATGCCTTCGACCACGTCGAGCTCGGTCTCGATGCCTTTGGCCTCGTCGACCGTGATGACGCCGTCTTTGCCCACTTTGTCCATCGCGTCGGCGATCAGATTGCCGATCACCTCGTCGTTGTTGGCCGAAATCGCGGCCACCTGGGCGATCTTCTGATGCTCGCGGGTCGGCTTGCTCGCCTTGGCCAACGCCTCGACCACCTTCGCGACCGCCTTGTCGACGCCCCGCTTGAGCGACATCGGGTTGGCGCCCGCGGCGATGTTGCGCACCCCTTCGACATAGATCGACTCGGCCAGGACCGTCGCCGTCGTCGTCCCGTCGCCCGCCACGTCGCTGGTCTTGCTGGCGACCTCGCGAACCATCTGGGCGCCCATGTTCTCGAACGGATCGACCAACTCGATTTCCTTCGCCACCGTCACGCCGTCCTTCGTCACGGTCGGCGAACCGAACTTCTTATCCAGGGCGACGTTGCGGCCGCGCGGCCCCAAGGTAGCCGTGACCGCCTTGGCCAAGGACTTGACACCGCGCAGGATGGCCTGGCGGGCGTCGTCGCTGAAAAGCATTTGTTTAGCCATCTCTCTGTATTCCCTCCTTCAAGATCTGTGATTCCCTATGTTGTCGATAGTGTACGTGCGTGCCCCGTTAGCCGGAGCGACGTCTCCAGGGGCGTGTCGGCTACTTCTGCAGCGTGCCCAGAATGTCGTCTTCGCGCATGATCAGGAATTCTTCGCCATCGAGCTTGATTTCCGTGCCCGAGTATTTGCCGAAGAGAACCTGGTCGCCCTTCTTGACATTCATCGGGATGAGCGTGCCGTCGTCTTTCGTGCCGCCCGGTCCGACCGCGATGATTTCACCGCGTTGCGGTTTCTCCTTCGCCGTGTCGGGGATGATGATCCCGCCCGCGGACTTCTGGTCGCCTTCCGCGGAACGTTTGACGAGAACACGATCGCCAAGTGGCTTGAACTTCATTGACTGTATCCTCCTTTCGGGATGTGAAGAGTCAAAGCTTCCATTGCACTGATTGAAAGCAGGGAATGTACCCACTTCGCAGACGCCCGGGCCGCCCTCCTATAACATGAGCCCTATCAGTCCTATAGGTCCTATGAGGGGCGTCCCCCGCGCCGTCCCCAAAGCGTATCGAAATGACCCATTTTGGCCCCATCCGGAGCGGGACGGCTTCGTTTTGTGTCAGAATGATACAGGCTTGAACGTGACGGAGTGAGCGGGAGAGAATCTCGAACTGGGCCAGGACTGGCAGAGAGGATCGAGGGTCAACATATGGCACCAGGCGCAGCAGACGGGCTCAAGATATGGTTGCCTCCTCCGAGTGTGGTGTGTCAGAAGGACGCAATCCCGGAAAACCGGGACAATCCTGGCGAACGGGTGCTCGACGCCTCGGTTGAAGCGGGCGGACTCGAAATGGAATCCCAGTCAATCGCCTTCGTCCAACACCCTACTCCGTCGGATTTCGAGACTCGGTCTCTTCGTCCGCCAAGTGGAACACATCTTCGACCTTCGCGCCGAAGACGCGGGCGATCTTGAGCGCGACGAGAAGCGAGGGGTTGTATTTCCCGGCCTCGATGGCAAGGATCGTCTGACGCGTGACTCCTACTCGGTCGGCCACTTCCTGTTGGGTCATCTCGTTGTGGTCGAAACGCAATCGGCGGATTCGGTTCCGGATCGGGGTCGTCTTACTCATGGACCGCGCCTTTCTTGTAGAGAATGACCATCACAAGTGCGCGGACCACGAAGACCACGTACATGGCGGGGAAGACGGGTGTGGCGATGTCGTGCGCCCGAATCGAGATGGGGGCGTTGGGGCCCATCACCAACATGGGGCCTACCGCGGCGAAAACGAAGAGAACCCAGAAGATCGAATAGCCGGCCAAGGTGCTGACGCGCGCAATTTCGGTATCGCGCTCGTCCATGACCACTTTTCCGGCGCGTCTCTCGCGCCGTCCGATGAACGGGGTGAGGCCAGCCAGTCCGAAAAGAGCGAAACTGGCGAATGACACCGTGACGGGCTTGTCGAAGTACAGACAGAGTCCCAGAGCGGGCGCAAATACGGCTGCGGTAGCCAGCCCCACGATGAGCGTGAACCAGGCTTGCTTCTCTTGAGGATGCATGGTGGTGCCTCCTGTCCTGTATTCTGGTATGGTGAACACGACTTCACATCCGCTTTACACAACTCAATATCGGCTATTGTTAACTCTAAGTCAAGTATATTTTACCTAGCCGAGGCCCCTATATGGCGTAAACCGCTCTTGTTATTAGGTTTAAAGGACAAAAAAGCGGGCCTGAGGGGGAAAGATGAAGGAAGAGAAAGCCTGAAGGCGGGCCAAGGGGACTATGTGGGATCAGTCGTTCTGAGATGCGGACAAGAGAGCCACGGCGTGGGCGGCGATCCCTTCGCCGCGGCCGATGAATCCCAGGCCCTCGCTCGTCGTGGCCTTGATGTTGACGGCGGCCGGGCCGCCGCTGAGAACCAGAACACCGTGCAACGCGACCTCCATGGCGTCGATGTGGGGTTGCAGCTTGGGTTTCTCGGCGATGACGGTCGCGTCGACGTTCTCGACCCGGTAACCCTTGGCCTTGGCGAGCTCGACGACGCGACCGAGGAGTTTCAGGCTGTCGATGTTCTCGAATCCCGGATCGTCGTCGGGAAAGTGGAACCCGATGTCGCGCAGTCCCGCCGCACCCAAGATGGCGTCGCAGATGGCGTGGGTGAGGACGTCGGCGTCGCTGTGACCGTGCAGGCCCTTGGCATAGGGGATTCGGACTCCCCCCAGAACGAGAGGACGTCCCAGGCAGAATGGATGGATGTCGTAGCCGTGTCCGATTCTCATCGTTTGCACTGGCGCTGCGCCTCCTAGGCTCGGGGAAGCCTATTCTGAAGCCGCTTTGCCGATCCTGTCCAGCCAAATCCTTCCCGCGCGCGCGAGGCTTGCGCCACCGGGGGGCGAGGGCGGCTGGGAGGAGAGTCAAAACAGGCGGACGAGCCCGAAGACCCCCATCGAAACGAGGAAGTAGAGCAGACAGACGTAGATTCCCCCGTCCTCGATTCCGAAGAGGTTCTGCACTCCTTGCGCGCCGAACCGGATCCAAATGATGAACGCCACAATGATCCCGGCCACCGGGATCAGGAGAAACACCGCGGACACGAGAGTGAGGACGTCGAGCATGACGACGCACCCCAGGCAGCGCCAGTAGGTTATCTCGCTCGCGCGGGGGTGTCGCATCACGCGTTTCACGACCCACCACAGCGCAAGGCTGTTCGCGGCGAGATGCAGGACGAATCCGACGAGGCTCCTTACGATGCTGAAGTCCTCGAAGAGATTTCCCATCGGGAGACTCCCTGCGCTTAGGATGGCTCCGCCGTCATCGACGACAACATGCGCTCGGCGCGGGCGAAGTCTTCGGGATGGGTGACCTTGAAGTTACTCTCGGGACTCTCGACGATGCGGACCGTTCCCCCAGCGGCTTCGAAGATCGCGGCGTCGTCGGTGAACTCGGCCAGCCGACGCTCGACGGCGCGATAGGCCCGGATGAGTTCCTTGCCTCGGAAGATCTGCGGCGTCTGCGCGCGCCAGAGACGGTTGCGATCGAGCGTTTCGACCACTTCCATCCGTTCATTCGCCTGTTTGACCGTTTCGACCAGGCGCGCGGCGAGGATCGCGCCGCCCGACTCGCGCGCCTCGCTCACGCCGCGGGCGATCGCTTCGCGCGGCGGAAAGGGCCGCGCCGCATCGTGGACCATGACGATCTCGGGAACCGGGTCGAGACTCTGGAGCGCGGCCCAGACCGATTCCTGTCGCTCGCCCGCACCGGCGACCGCACGCACGGTCTTTCCGTGGAGCGATTGGAGATATCGCAACCGTTCAGCGAGAGAAAGACTCGGAGCGTCGAGGGCGAGGACGATCTGCCGGGCGTCCTCCCACCGGTCGAAGAACCTGAACGCATGGGCTACGAGGGGAATGCCGCCCAGAGGGAGCCACTGCTTCGGGACCGCGTCGGTTGCGCCCGCGACCGCCCGGCGACCCGACCCGGCCGCCGCGATCACGACGCCGATGGAGGAGTCGGCGGGCCTACGCGAGGAGGATTCGGACGAAGACATGAGGATTCTGTCGGCCGGAGGCTGTGAGGCTCAGGCGGATGCGCGCTTTCCGCTTCCCGTCGCGACGGGCTGGCCGGCGGCGGAATTCGTCAAGGGCCGCGCGAACACCATGCGCCCCGTGTTCGTTTGCAGGATGCTGGTAACGACGACTTCGATCTCGCGGTTGAGGAACTGCCGTCCGTCGTCGACGACAACCATCGTTCCGTCGTCGAGATAGCCGACCCCCTGGCCCGCTTCCTTGCCTTCGCGGATCATGTTGAGCGTGAATGTTTCTCCGACGAAGACGGGCGGCTTGAGCATGTCGGCCAGCTCGTTCAAGTTCAAGACGTGCACCTTGTGGAGCGACGCCACTTTCTGAAGATTGAAGTCGTTGGTGATGATCTGGGCGTTCGTCTCTTTCGCCATCTCGAGCAGCTTGCGGTCGACGTCGGGCAGATCCGGATAGTTCTTCTCGACCACCTGGAGACTCGAGTACTCCTGTTGAAGCGCCTCGAGGATCCCGAGTCCGCGCCGGCCCTTGCCGCGCTTGATCATGTCGCTCGAATCGGCCAACATCTGCAGCTCGTCGATCACGAACGTCGGCACGAGGATGTTGCCGGGAACGAATCCCATCGGCAGCATCTCGCGGATGCGGCCGTCGATGATGACGCTGGTGTCGAGGATTTTCGCCTGCGCCCCGTCGGGGTTCGCGACGATGAAACGCAGGCTCGACAGGTTGATCTGATCGGCGTGCTTGAGGGCGATGATCATGCCCAGATAGCCGAACAGGAAATTGCACACGATCCGCGCCGCGCGCGGGTCCTGAATCACCGACGGCGGGATGCTCCCGTAGACCATCAACGAGACCACCAGCCCGAACAAGAGACCCAGGGAGGCGAGGAACAGACGTTTGTAGGACACCGTGCGAAGGCTGTACTCGAACACCACCATGAGAAGCGAGAGAACGAAGGCGACGACGGCGGTATTGATGGCCTCGCTATAGGCCTGAGGGGTCGGCGACGCGGCATTGCCCCGGGCGAGCCAATAGCCGCACGCCGCGGAAAGAAGAACGAAAAAGATACGGCCCACGACAACGGGGCGAAACATGGCAACATCGTCTTTCCGGAACCCGCAACGGACCCCGCAGTGCATCCGTCGGGTGCGCTCGGCCCACATCGCGAGCGCTCCAACTAGTTGACTATGCTGGATATAAACCTACATGCGCAACGATTTTCTTCGAGCCGATCTTCGAACCGATCTCCCTTGACCCGGGACCAAAAACCGGTTTTGATACCCCCGGTCGCGATTCGGAGAAGACTCACGTGCATCCGCCCCGCTTCAACCTGCTTTCCCTGACCCGCGCAACGGGCGCCGTCGTTCTGGACGACCAGACCGCCGTCAGCGGGGGACGTCGCTCTCGACTCTTCGGCGCTCCCGAAGAGATGTTGGTCGCGCACCGGCCCGACAAGGTCGTCGAGATCCTGCAGCGGGCCGAACGCCTGGCCGAGCAAGGCAAGACGCTGGCCGGTTTTCTTTCCTATGAAGCCGGCGCCGCATTCGGTCTCGCCACGGCCCCGCCCGCGTCCGACCTCCCCCTTGTGTGGTTTGGCGTCTACGATCGAGGGACGCGCCTTCGCGAGGACGATTGGCGGTGTCTGCCCAATCCCGTTCCACCCGCCATGCACGGCGGCGCGTTCAACGTCTCGCCCGACGACTACATCCGCGGCGTCGAGCGGGTACGCGATTTCATCGCGGCGGGCGATACGTATCAGGCTAACCTGACGTGTAAGTACCGGTTCGATCTCGAGCGTGGCGCGGACCCGTTCGATCTCTATCGTCATCTCCGCCGGGCGCACCCTGTGGCCTACGGAGCCTATCTCAACCTGGGGGAGGCGCAGATCTTGTCGTTTTCCCCGGAGCTATTCTTGTCGCGGCGCGGCGACCGCCTGACGGCGCGGCCCATGAAAGGGACGCTCGCGCGCGGCCTGGGCTCGGCCCGCGACGAGGCCCTGCGCCGCCGTCTCCGCGCGAGCGAAAAGGACCGCGCCGAGAACGTCATGATCGTCGATCTCATGCGCAACGATCTCGGGCGCGTGTGCGCGGTCGGCTCGGTCCGCGTCCCGCGTCTCTTCGAGTGCGAGACGCTCGGGACCGTTCACCAGATGACCAGCACCGTCGAGGGACGCGTTCGCCCCGACGCAGGATTCCTCGAGATCGTCCGTGCCGCCTTCCCGAGCGGATCGGTCACCGGCGCCCCCAAGCATCGCACGATGCAGATCATCCGCGATCTCGAACGCGAGCCGCGCGGTCCGTACTGCGGGGCGATCGGCCGCCTCGGGCCGGGAAAGGATTTCGAGTTCAACGTTGCGATCCGCACGCTGGTCCATCGTGCGGGGCATTGCGATCTCGGAGTGGGCAGCGGCATCACCTGGAGCTCGCAATCCGAGCGCGAATGGGCCGAAACGGTCCTCAAGACCCGGTTTCTCGCCTCCGTGCCGCGCGAGTTCACCCTCTTCGAGACTCTGCGTCTCGATCCGGATGGAACATACACCTTTCTCCGCGAGCATCTCGCGCGTCTCGCCCGGTCGGCGCGGTATTGGGGATGGCGGTTTCCCCGTTCGCGCGTCGTTTCGACCCTCGAAGAAGTGGCCCGAAAGCCCGACGAGGACGCGCGCGCGACTGACCGCGACCGAATCGTTCGCATCGACCTCGGTCGCGATGGGACCGTCGCTGTCGCGACGCGTCCGCTCACGGATTTGCATCCTCCGATTCGGGCGCTTCTTTCTTCGGTCCGAACAGACGAGGGAGATCCGTTGGTCTATCACAAGACCAGCCGCCGCGACGCGTACGACGCCGCGTTGGCCGAAGCGAAGAAACACGCCTGCGCCGAGGCGATCCTGTCGAACGGCGCGGACCGACTGACCGAAGGCAGTTTCACGAATCTCTTCGTCCAAATCGACGGGCGATGGTTCACCCCGCCCCTGGGCGACGGGCTCCTCGACGGCGTCTGGCGACGGCATTTCCTGCGCCGCCGCCGCGCAACCCAACGTTCCCTCACCCGCGACGATCTCGTCTCGGCCGAACGCGTCGTCCTGGGCAACTCGGTCCGCGCCGAAATGGAAGTGGGTTCGATTCTCGACGAAACCGGAAATCCGGTCTGGACTGCTAGGAGAATCTCAAAGTCGCATCCCGATACCGAAGCAGGCTGAAGCCTGTACTCAAAACGAGTCCAGAGCAGGCTAAAGCCTGTACTCAGAACGAGTCCGAAGCAGGGCTGAAGCCTGCATTCTGGACGAGCCTGAGGCAAGATCAAGACCGTATCCTGGACACGTTTTGAGTACAGGCTTCAGCCTGCTTCCGAATCTCTTTCTCTCGCCGAAAAAAGACTTGAATCTCCCTAGAACCGCCCGTACTATGCTGGGTCTTGCGCGCGGAATAGGGTGGCCGTAGGAGGGTGGTTCCCCCGCGCTCAAGAGGGATCGAATGCTCCGGCGTGGCGCAATCGGTAGCGCGACGGACTGTTAATCCGCAGGTTGCAGGTTCGAGTCCTGCCGCCGGAGCCATCGGAAACCGGGTTTTCCCACACAGATTATGGGCATGAGTATCGGCTCCGCCAGAACCGCCACGCGAGCGTGGTATGTTTACATCTGCGACCGCCGCGGACAGCTCTACACGGGCATCACGACGGATCTGGAGAAGCGGATGAAATCCCACGGAGCCAGGCTCCTCTACACCGAGCCCCACGAAGACAAACATCAGGCGGCACGACGCGAGCGCGAGATCAAGGGCTGGAGACGCGAAAAGAAACGCGCCTTGATAGAAGGCAGGTGAGCTTGCCCTGAGCGAAGCGAAGGGAGTCCTGCCGCCGGAGCCAGACAAATTCACCGCGTAACTGCGGACGCAATAGGTTAACGCGAAGGCCCGAGACAACCCGTCTCGGGCCTTCGTCGTATCCGCCTGTCGTTGCCGCACTTGCGCGCCCCGTCACATTACCCACTACTCTCGGTCTCGCAAGGGGATTCCGGCATTCTTTCTTTATTCGAATATCTCAGAGCGTTTGCGAGAAGGCTCTGAGCGCTGAAAGCGCGACATATTACAGCCCAAGGCAAGCGAGCGTAGCGAGCGACGCCCTGGGCTTCACTGGAGCCGCGCCTTCAGCGCTCAGGAACTTCTCACACACGCTCTAGAGTGCAATTCGTAAGTCTGGCGCTATGACCCCGGCGCTGCGCTACGAGCCGCCCCGCGTGCAGGTCTTCTCGTCAACGGCCGGCTTTCCCGCCTCGCGATACATACTGTGAACAATCGCCATGACCAATCTCCTTCAGTTGACGCGGTTGATGAGTGCATCTATGCGAACGGCTTGCTCAGTGGCGCGTTGGAGGAACCCGTCTCATGAATTATAATGCCGGTCTTCATCCCCGGTCTTTGTGTTCTTCCAAGAGGGCGAAGCACCGTCGCGCGCCGTCGCTGATCGTGGTGCGGGCGAGCGAGGGGAGGTGGGTCTTGAGGGTGTTCTGGAGAGGGGCGACCCATTTGCCCGGCAGGGCGCGCGATCCGGACAGGACGCCGAGTATCGAGCCGACGGTCGCGGCGTTGGCAGCCGCGTCGAGTCCCTGCGAAGCGGCGATGCAGATCGACTTCTCGAAATCGCCCTGGCCGTACCAAAGCGCAACGACGACGGCGAGGAGATTGGGGATCGCGTGGAGCGCGTCGTAGGAACGGGCGATCGCCATCGTTTCGTCCCAGCAGTCGGGCCAGTCGATATACTTGTCGCACAGGGTGAGGGTCTTGCGCACCGCAGCGGAGAGCCGACAGTGCAAGGGAATCTCGGAGAGTGCGATGTCGATCAGGTTGAACGTGTCGCGTTCGCAGAACGCCGCGCCGATGAGGGCGGCCGTGAACATCGCGGCGTAGAGGCCGTTCTTGTCGTGCGTCAGCCGCGCGTCGCGCCAGGCCCGTTCGGCGGCGCGTTCGGGTCGGCCGGGTTCGAGATAGCCGTAGACGTCGGCGCGCGCGCGGCCTTCGCTCCATTCGCGGCACGGATTGCGGCGGGTGGCGACGCGATGCCAGTCGATGGATTCGAGCCTTTCCCTGGACGCCTTCGCGAGAAAGAACACGGGATCGGCGAACAGATTGACCAGCGCCTGAGCCTGCGCGGCGCCAGCGTGGGCCAGGGGGAGAAGATCGAGCCAAGCGAGGGCGACGTCGGCGGTCGAGAAATCGCGTCCGGCGGTCTCGACGGTTTCGAGCGCGAGGAGCATCGGGTCGATGTTTTCGTCGGGCTCCATCGCCTTGATGGATTCGCGAGTCGATTCGAGACCGGCGAGCCGCAGGCCGCGGACGCTCGCGCGGCTTTGCGCGGGAACGTAGTGGTCGAGCGGCCAGGCGTCGGCGCCGTCGAGCCAGCGCTGGATCTCGTGACGCTGCCGGTTCTTCGGATGACGCAGAAACGGATCGATGCGGAACGGGCGTCCGAGCGAGCATCCGCAGCATCGGCCGATCCAGCCGCCGAGGATCTTCTCGAACAGGTTTCGTCCCGAGGGGGCGGACGTCATCTCGCGCACGCCGTTGGGGCGAAGTTCGTGGATGGTCTCGATATCCGAGGGTTCGCGATAGGGCAGATCGACCGGGGGGGAGAGAGCGGTCAGCTCGTCGTAGAGGCCCTCGAGCGCGCAGATATCGGCGGGGTCCGCCGCCTGGAGACGTTCGAGCCACGGAGCGGGGTCGGCGACGCAGCCTTCTTCGGCGCGTTGCCGGATCTCGGTCTCGAGCAGTTCGCCCAGCGGCGCCCATCCGGCCATACGACGTCTCCTTATGACGAACCCGAGTGTGGACCCTCGCCGAGTCGCGGACGGCGGCAGGGGTTGGGCGATCATATCAATCGAGACAAACCCATTGCAAGGACTCTACCGGGGAGAAGTCTCTTCGACCTCCTCGGCTTGGACGCGCAATGCATCGACGCGGCGGTGCATTTCCTGGGCGCAGATCTCGTAGTAGTCGCGAGTCGCCATGCCTTCGGCGCGTTCGGGGAGGTCGAACGGCGCGCCGTAGAAGACGCGGATCTTGGCCGGGCGCGGAAACCGTCGGTGCCGGGGCCAGGAGTCGAAGGAGCCCTGGATGTAGGCGGGGATGCAGGGAACCCGGGCCTGCGCGGCGATCATGGCCACGCCGGGTTTGAACGCGCGGAGCCGTCCGTCGTGCGAGCGCGTGCCCTCGGGAAAGACCACCAGGACGTGGCCGTCGCGCATGAGGCCGACGTACTCGCGCATCGAGCCGCGCCGCACTTGTCCGCGGTCGACCGGGACGGCGTTGACGTTGCGGATGAGCCGACCGAAGACCGGGATGCGGAAGAGCTCGCGCTTCGCCATGTAGTAGAGGCCGCGTCTCGCGCGGCATCCGATCAGGGGGGGGTCGAGGTAGCTGGCGTGGTTGCTCACCAACATGAAGCCGCCCTCGCTTGGGACGTTTTCGGCGCCGTAGGCCTCCTGGCGGCAATAGACCCTCAACGAGACGCGGAAGAAAAAGCGGAAGAAACGGTAGAGAAACGACGTTTCGCTTCGAGGCGGAGTGGACGGTGTGGACTGGGTGGACGGCATGGACGGAGTGGACATCTCCAGATCCCGAACCTTCAACTTTTGAACCTGCGAACCCTTCAACCCTCAGACTTGCGAACCTTCAGAGATTTACGCGCGCGATCCATCTCGCGCCGAGATTCGCGTTCCTTGATATCCTGACGCTTGTCGTATTCTTTCTTGCCGCGGGCCAGGGCGATCTCGACCTTGGCGCGCTGGCCGCGGAAGTAGACGCGCAGAGGCACGAGCGTGTAGCCCTTCTGGGTCACGGCGCCGACGAGCTTCTTGATCTCGCGTTTGTGCAAGAGGAGTTTGCGTTGGCGCGTCGCGTCGACGTTGAAGCGATTGCCTTGTTCGTAGGGCGGGATATGGAAGTTGTTGATATAGACCTCGCCGGCGTGAATCTCGGCATAGCTCTCGCTGAGGCTGGCTTGACCCGCGCGCAAACTCTTGACCTCGGTTCCGCGCAAGGCGATGCCCGCCTCCCACGTCTGTTCGATGTGGTAGCGGTGGCGCGCCTTGCGGTTCTGGGCCACCATCCGCACGCCGGGGGATTCGTCCTTCTTCGCGCTCATTTGAGCCCTCATCGAGTCATTCTCCGCTTCTCGGATGACCCGTCCATCGACGAAGATTACCCGATGCGAACGCTTCGCGCAAAGAGAGATTCGAGGGATCGAGGGGCGATACGATTGAAAAAACGGTCCGGCTAGGCCGGTTCGAAGATGGCGGGAAGAGAAACCAACGGCGCGAGGCGGCAATCGCGGAATTCGTCGCGGGTGCGCAAATCGAGAACGAACGATGCGACGAGATAGCCGACGGCGTCGCGATAGGAATCGGCGACGCGTACGCGCAGGGCGTGTCGGCACAGCCAGTTGAAGGGGTCGCCGATCGCGTCGGGATCGCTCTCGACGAGATCGAGCTGGTGTCCGCCGGCGCGCCGGATCTCGCCGTTGCGCGCGAGGGCGGATACGGCGAGCTTCTCGATCGCTTCGAGCAGGCGGCCGAAGCCGCACTGGGCGAGATCGAGCCGCAACGGCTCGAAAACGTAGAGGTCCTGGGATTGCATCTCCTCGGCGACGCTCAGTGGTTCGGTCAAAGCGAGACGCCACGAGGCGTGTTCCTGCTCGGTGTTGGGGAGAATCCGGATCTGAAGCGCCGCGCGGAGCTTGACGGCCGCGATCTGGAGCGTCTCGCGCAGGACTCGGGCCACCGGGTCGCCCGGATCACCGGCCTGACGCATGAGCGCTCGGCGTTCGAGATCGCCGAACGCGCCCGCGCCTTGCGGTGCGAATTCGGCCGCGCAGGACAGAACCTCGTTCAGGAAGTCCGCCGTCGAGGGAACTCGCCACGCGACGCGGGTCGACCCGGCCTGACGCGCGAGTTCGATTCCGATTCGCGAGAGATTCGCCGCGAAACGTTTGGGGCGAGTCCGGACAAGGGTCTTGACTCCGAGGAGAATCTGGCGCACGAGCCGCTCGACGTCGGGCCGCGCCCACTTGAGAACGGGTCCCAGGGTCCCGCAAGCGAGATTGAACCAATGCAGCAGATCGTCGCCCAGCCGTTCGAGGTCGGCGGCGGGACGCTGGGACGGATCGGTCTCGAGGACTTGCAGACTGGCGCTCGCCTCGTCGGGCGAGGCCGCCGCCTGCGAACGTCCGAGGGCGATCTCGCGATCCGCGTCGAGGAGCGTCGCGCCGTCGCGAGTCAGGCACAGAAGAAGGTCGCATTTTCCGGCGAGCGCCCAGAGAGCGAAACGCTCGAGGCGCGAGAGATCGAGGTAGCGCTCGAACAAGGCGGAAGGAGACTCGCCTGGGGCGGGCGTGTGGCCGGGGCCCGCGGCGTCGACTAGGGCGAGTCGTTCGTCTGCTTTTCGCGTCAGGGTCGCGGTGAGCGCCGCCGGCCGGTTCGGCAGATCGAATTCCAGGAGTTCGGGACCGGCGGGATCGGGCGTCCAGCCCTTTTCCCGAAGAGCCGCCGCGTAGAGACGGGACGTAGTGGAGGGTTGAGGAGAAGACATCTGGGCGAGCGGCGAGAGAAGAGAGCGTTGGCCGGGACAAAGACGCGGACCCGATGCGTTATCGAAACCGGGAAATCCATCCGACGGGACGAAGAGGCGTATCGCGCCGAAAAGCGAGTCCGGGCTATTGTTCGCCGCCCTCGCCGCCGCCTTGCGCCTGAGCGCCGCCGGCCCGAGCGGCCCTCAGGGCGGCCTCCTGGGCTCTCTTCTCCGCCTCTTTCTGCCGGCGCTTCTCGTCGCCGATGAACAGCTCCTTGGCGCGTTGCTGGATGATGATGTTGCCTATGTTCTCCATGCGGGCATCGCGACCGGCGAGAGCGGATCGGGAGCTCTGGACCGCATCGAGACTCTTCTGGGCGCGTTGGACGTCGGCGAGCGATGCGCCCTGACCTTGGAGAGCCATGACTTGTCGGTAAGCGCCTTCGGCCATTCCGAGTAGCTCGTCGGCGCCCCGGCCCGTCTCTTTTCGAGCTTCCGCCGTGGCCAGCTTCGCGATGAGGAACCGGATGGGGGCGTTCGCCGTATCGATCTCCGCGGCCTTCCGGAAGCATTTCAGCGCCTCGGCGTAGTCCACGTGATCGAGTCGACTCATGCCGTCCCGGTAAACCGTGGCGGCCTCGGGCGTGAGGGTCTTCGCGTCGTCCTCGCTGAGAGAGAAGTCCTGGGCGGAGGCGACAGGAGCGGTCGGCAACACGGCGAGCACGAGAGCAATGAGCAGGAGGAAGTGTTTTCGCATCGTTCCCCTCCTTGGCGGTCGAGAGAACTCGGAAACGCCCCGCTGGACAAGCCGTCGGGGGCGAACCTAGCCTCAGCATCGCAATTCACCCGCCGGAGTTCAAGGAAAAAGCGGCTAAGTGCCCGAGTCTGAATCGTCAAGATTTGGACAACTCATCGCGGCGTCACCGTGAGAGATGCGGGTTACATCCGATGCGGCAGAGGCCGGCTGCGGCGGAAGAGGACTTTGATTTCTTCGACCGAATCGGTATCGCTCAGGTTGCCTAGGGCGGCGGCGATGCGACGGCGAAGATCCTCGTCCTCGACCTGATCGAAGAGACAGATCAGGGGAAGAATCGCGGCGCTGTCGCCGATCCGGCCGAGCGAATCGATCGTCTCGGCCAGGGCTTCGGGTTTGAGATGGGTGAGGTTCTTGAGCAGGGCCTGAAGCGAGTCGGGCCCGCCGATGGCTCCGAGCGCCTCGGCGGCGGGCGAGTGGATGCCCGAGTCGGGATCGAAGAGCGCGCGCGCCAAGGGTTCGGCGGCCTCGGCCATGCCGATTCGGCCTAGGGCGGTCGCCGCTTCATGACGAACGGCGCGGCTCGGATCCTCGAGCGCCTGGATGAGGCCGCGGATGGCCAGAGGACTCCGAATCCCGCCCAGTCGCCGCGCCGCCAGGCCCCGCATCGAGTCGTCCGTGGATTCTTGCAGGCGATAGAGCCAGCGCACAACTCGCAGTGGATTGGCTTTGCGCAGGTGACTGAGGACGGTCTTGACCGGGATCGACTGCGCTTCGCGGAACCGCGCGGCCAGGAACACGGCCCCGTATCGCATCAAGACGCTGATCGCGAAGCAGACGTGGTATCCGGTCATCTCGTGGCCCCATATCGCGAACGTCTTCGCTCCGACGGCCAGCAAGACGTAACAGGCCAGGAAGGAGGCCGTGGCTCCGAAAATGCCGTCGGCCAGGAAGTTGGTCGCCGCGATATACATCGAGCGATTGCGGCGCGGGGTGAGCTTGAGAACGATCACCTGCATCGACACCATGAGGCCCGCGTTGAGCATCCCGTCCAGGAACATGCAGACCGCCAGCAGCGGGACGCCGCGCATCGGGTCGCGCGGCGCGATCATGAAGGCGAAGGGAATCATCGCCTTGCCCGACAGCGTCAGGAGAAGAATCGGGCGGTTGCCGTAAGTGTCGCACAGCATGCCCCAGAATCGGAAGGCGAGAACGGCGCCCAAGGGCCCGGCCATCCAGAGAATCTGGGTTTTCCAGGCGTCGATCCCGAGGTGACTGATGACGAAAGGCATGAAGAGCGGCGCGGCCATCGCCACCGAGAATTGCCAGTACGCGCGGAAGATAAGAAACGACCGGTACTCGGGGTCTCGCAGAGGCTGGGTCAGAATCGTGGTCAGCGGCGTCTGGTCGAGCCGTTCGACCGGCGGTTCGGGAACCCGGGAGAAAAGGGAGATATCGATCACCCCGAGAACGATACCGACCAGGGCCAGGACCACGAATCCGGCGACCGGATGGCCGCCTGTCTCGAAATGCCGGTAGATCAGCGCGATGATCGGGATGGCCAGGAGTCGCGACGTCGTGCCGAAACGTTGATGTCCCGCCCAATAGCGGTTGGCGGCGTCGCGCGGCACGATGTCGGCCATCCACGACGCCCACATCGGAGATCCCAGATTCATCAGCGTGTGGTTCACGAACAGAACGACGACAACCCACCCCACGCGCATCCGCGGGTTGTCGACGAAAACGAGAGGCGCGGCCAGCACTCCCAGAACCATCAAGCGATGGGAAACGGCCAGCGTCATCCACACGACCTTGCGCCGCGCCAGACGATTCGTAACGACTCCTCCGACGATCTGGAACGCCAGCGAGAGGGAGATGAAGGCGGAGATGATCTGGAAATCGACCGGTCGGGCGCCGATTTGAAGCAGGAACTTGGTTCGAGGCGCGCCCATGTGGCATATTTCGAAATAAACCGCACCCAGAGCGGCGGCCGACATGACGTAGCGCCACGACTTGCGGGCTTGTTCGCGGGGAATCGTGAGAGAGGTGTGCGACGAAGAGGTCATGGGGCGAATCCGGAGAACGCGCTCCGCACGCGAGTCCCGCGGAGATTATACGGAGCTCTGGGTCGACCTTTCGCGAGCAAAAAGACTCTGTATCTCATCGGCCAAAAGGAACTTCGTTCGAGGCGCGCCTGTGAGGGTCAGCTCGTAGAAGGCCGCCATGCCGCCCGCGATCATGACGAACCGCCACGGGCGTCTCAGCTTTTCGGGGGAGAGGGGGTAGCGGCTTTCCGGGGTTTCGCTCATCTTGACTGGGTCGTCCAGAACCGCCCATGACCCGACCGGTTCCCGCCGGGTGAGAGGGAGAACCCTCCCCTCCGTCGGCGGTCGGGCCGACACGAATCAGCGAATTTATCCCGGACGGAGGCTTTCCGCAATCGAATACCGCGGAATGTTCGCATCGACAGAAGGGGCGGCGGTTGATAAAATGCGCCGGGTGAATGCCGGTCCGAAGAATGCCGGTTCTTAGAGGAGCGCTCCTAGGTATGCTGACCCTGTGGCGACGTTGGCAGTGGAACTGCTTCGTCAACGCTCTCGAAACGTTCTTTGGACGCGAGCGGCTGCGCTCGCGCCCCTCGGTCGTCCAGGTGGAAAGCACGTCGCGGTGCAACCTGCGCTGCGTCCAGTGCTCGCGGCAAAAGTTGTTCGGCAAGGGCGAAGACCTGGATCTCGACGTGTTGGATCGGGTCGATCGCGAGGCGCTCCCGTGGGCGCGCGAGTTCTGGGCGAGTTTCTACGGCGAACCCCTGCTCTATCCCCATTTCGATCGGGTGCTCGATATCGTCCGCCGCCACTCGCATCTGCGCGCGGGTTTCTTCACCCACGGACTCCTCCTCGATGAGGAACGGATCGATGGCATTCTGGAAGCGGGCGTCTCGTTCCTCTATGTCTCGATCGACGGCGCCACGCGTGAGACGTATGAGAACATCCGACGCGGCGCTAGTTTCGACCGCCTGTGCGCGAATCTCGAGACGCTCGGCCGCAAGCGGCGCGAGTGGGAATCGCACGGCGGGCGGCATCTCGAGGTCCGAATTCGCGTCGTCGGGATGCGCCGGAACATCGAGGAAGCGCCGTCGTTCGTCGAGATGGCGCACCGCTACGGATTCGACGGCGTCGAATACTACGTCAACATGACGGTGGACGATGAGACGATGGCGGCCCAGGCCCTGAATCGTTTTCCCGAGTTGACGAACCGCATGTTCGCCCTCGCCCATCGCCGCGCCGTCGATCTGGGCGTCTCGACCAACTTCGGCGCGATCCCTTTTCCCGACGGCGAAGAGAGACGCGAAATCGCGCCCGATCCGCCTACGGGCGGCTCGGGGCTTGCGCCGGACGAGATTTCGGACGAGAGCGCGTCTCCCGCGCCGAAAGGGCTTTGGGGAATTGTTCGATTCCGCTATGGGGCGGCGCGGACGCTCGCGGGCGGCAGCGTCGTTCTGGGCGGCGCGCTTTTGGTCGTGAAAGCGATCGGCAAGATCCTCAATTCTCGGTGGGGCGAGCTCAAAGTCGCCCCCAACGCCTACTCGAAGGAGCACTGCGGCACGCCCTGGAACTATGTCGCGGTCAAAACCGACGGCTCGATCGTGCCGTGTTGTTTCCTCTCCACGTCGATGGGGAATCTGAAGACCCAATCCTTCATGGAGGCGTGGAACGGACCCGAGTACCGCGCCCTGCGCCGGTCCCTGGCCACGCGCCGGTACCGGGCCGATTGCGAACGCGCGACGTGCAACTACATCTCGTCGGCCGAGAACACGCGGTACGGTTGCGAATGGATCGCGGCGCCCGAGTCGCTCGAGGCCGTCGTCGGCGAGGCGGAGTCCGTGCGGGTCGAGGTACGGAATTCGGGCACGATGACGTGGCGGACCCCGCGAGAAGATGCGGCCCACTGGGTCAGCCTGGGGTATCACGTTCTCGATCCCGGCGGGCGCGTTGTGTCGGACATGGGTCACGTGGCGGTCGATCGTTCCGTTGCGCCCGGCGAAAGCGTCGCGATCGCTCTCGCGTTGCCCACATCGCTCGAGCCGGGAGACTACGTCCTGAGGCTCGACATGGTGCATGAGGGAATCACGTGGTTCGGCGACCGCGGGCAGCATCCCCGATTCGTGTCGTTCCGAGTCCGCGCAGAAAGGAAACCCGGCGAATGACACCTTTGGGTTGGCTCGACAAGGCGAAACGCCTGGCTTGGCGCGCAAGCCGGAGCGACGCGGCAATCTGGGCGTTCTTCTTTCTCTGGAATCTCCTTTGGCTGCGCGAGTACTTGCGCCTCCCCTTGTTCGGGGACGCCGCGGCATACGTGTCCGTCCACACCTACAACATCTATCTCCACCCCTGGTTGCCGTTCGTCACGGGGGATTTCGACGTCGGCCATCCGACTCTCCTTTACTGGATCGCGGCGCTGGCGTGGCGGGTTTTCGGCGTCTCGGTCGCGGTCGGTCGAATCGTCCACCTCGCGCTCGGCGCCGTGCTTCTGCTGTACGTGCACAAGACGGGACGGCGCCTCGGGTTGGGCGGGGCGGCGTTCTGGACGGCGCTGATGACGAGCTGGATTCCCATCCTGGCCTCGCAGACGGTGCAGTTCAACCTCGACATCCCCTACACGGCGTTCTTTGTAGCGGCGACCTATTACTTTCTCCGGAAGAACCGCCCCGGGCGATTTGTCCTGTTCGCTTCGGCAATGGTCCTGAGCAAGCTGACGGGGTTCCTCCTTCTCGCCCCCATGATGGTCCTGGCCTTTTCCGAGTCGGTTCGGGAGAGAGGCTTGGGCGATTGGCGCTCGCATCTTCGACGGACGTGGCTTCTCGGCGTTCCTCTCGTTGTTCTAGCCGTCTTCTGTGTGGTCCGCTACCTCGCGACCGGGACGGTCGTCGCCAAGTTCCACGCCAACCAGATCGCGCTGACTCTCGATTGGCGGCGCCTTCTTGTGCACGCGAGAGTGGTGTTCCGCGCCATCGCGATTTCGAACGACGCCTATCTCCAACTCCCCTCGATCGTTGCGGCTCTCGCCCTGGGTCTCTTCCGACGGCCGCAGCCGCCCGCCAAGGCGGATTTCTCGTGGCGCCGGTATCTCGTCTTCGGGTTTCTCACGGTCGCGATCTATTCCGTTCCCCACGTCATGAGAAGTCTCTATCTTCCTATGTCTCGACACTTCATGGTCTATCTACCGTTTCTGTGCCTCGCGACCGGCTGGAGCCTGCGCCGCTTCTGGCTTTGGCGCCGACCTATCGCCGTTATTCTCTATGTGGTCCTTTGCGGCCTCTTGTCGATTCATTGGCATCCGAAACGCGCGGCAAAGAACGTATCGAACGGCTTCCTGCGCGACGTGCTGGTCAACCCATGCGCGGGGAAAGGAGAATGGGGCGGCGAGACGGACTTTCAGTGGGCCGATCACGCCAAGTGCATGAAACACTTTGGGCGCTACTTCGAAAAACACTATCCGGAACCGACTCCGGTTCTTGCCTGCCACCCCGAAAGCGCCGTCCTTCAACATTGGTTCAACGGTTGCGTGAGTCGGCCGGTGACGGTGGTCGGGGAGTTTAGCGCCGAAAACGCCGCCCGCTGGATGTCCGGGCCGGGTCCCCGCCTCTATCTTCGCGGCCCGCTCACCGCCGTCGGCTACTCGCTCGACGAGGTGCTCGAGCGAGTCCCACTCAGACGCATCAAGTCGTGGCGCCGGCACCGGGCCTACTACGTGCTGCTCGAATACGACTCGACGAAGAGCGCCGAGCCTACCGCACGCTCCACGGAGCAGGACACAAATAGACGATAGTGGCCTTCTGTGGGCCTCATTCCGAGCCATAGGGCCTCCCATTGCTTCCCATCGATCAACCGCGACCGATACGCAAGGATACTTGACACACAGGCGCATGCCGTGGTAAACTCCCCGTTCTGGAATCTCTCTGCGGATGGAGGAGGAGGTCTCTTCGCGAGCGAATGAGATAATAAACCGAGCATTCTCAGTCATCCGGCTAGAGATTCTGCTCGGTCCGCCGCGATCTCCGGACCTTCGGAACCGACACGGCGAGAGGAGTGCGGGTCCTTGCTAAACCGCTTTCATCCGGTCTACCACGCCTATACGAGCCTGGCGGGATCGCGTATCGATATCGAGCGTGTCCTGCAACCTCATCTCGACGAAGACCTCGAGGAGCTGATCGACCAGCTCTCCGAACCGCCTCAATTCTTCGAGCGACTCAGTCCCGTCTCTACGACCGTGGGCAACACCAAGGTCAAGGGACGCAACTGGGCCGAGATGACGATCCGGTGTTACCGCGAGTTTGGGCGAATTCTGACTCGGGTCACCGTTTTTCTGAAACAGGCCTTGGAGAACAACTACGGCGAACCGACGATGGTTCCGTTCATGTCGCTCGCCGTGGACCCCGACACGCTGACGCGCCTGATCGAGCACGACTACGAGACGGGCGAGAACTCCTACGGCAAACTCATCGAGCTGTTCGAGAACGGCGTGGTCGCGCCCGCGGTAACAACCCCGTTCCACAACATTCTTCCGCTCCTTTCGCGTCCGTTCGACCGCCAGCTCTGCATTCGTCTCGGACTGACTTTCTACGCCCCGATCCTTCGCGCCTACGAGCGCTATCTCAAGAAGATCGGCGAGAACCGGATGGTGGTGGCGTTCTGGGCGCCCGAGGCGATGATGACGCCCGAGACGATCAAGACGCTCCGCGAGGAGTTCGCGCGGTTCTGCGCCGAGCGCAAGTTCACCAAGCCGCACTTGGTCCTGCTGCTCGACGCGACTGACGCGCCCAAAGTGCCGCTCGACAAACTGATGAAGACCTGGTGCGCGGCCAAGATGCCCGGACTCGACGACGGCGATATCTCGCTCGTCTTCCGCGATCCGGTTTTCAGCAACTGGATGATGACCAGCCACCCGTCGATCAAGAAGATCATCGACCGCACCATCGCCAAGGTGGACGGGGGTCTGAGCGCTCAGAACATCGACTACACCTGGTCGCACTTCGAGAGTCTCGAGGCGCTCACCCAGTCGCCCAAGGGGGCGGTGAACCTGGAACAGCGAATCCTCAAGCTCTGCGAGCTGGGATATCTCGCCGTCTCGCCCGATACGTTCGTGCGCCGCAAACTGATCAAGCGTTTCGGCTCGGGCAAGCACGAGCCGATGGGCGTGAAGATCGAGGCGCGTCCTCCGCAGGCCGACCCTCTGGGCGAGCAGAGCCGTTTCGGCAAGTGGCGCGGCTGGGCGATCGACGGCGCCAAGACGCCGCGCGTGATGCCCAACGCGTCGTATGTACGACGGCTTTCGCGCGGCAGCCAGAAATGCGTGGTCTCGCCCGGTTGGAAGGTCGGATGGAACCTGACGCGCGAAGCGTGCGTCGAGTTCCTGGGCGGCAAGCCCGCGACGATGACGGGCGGCATACTCGGCCTGTTGGCCAAACTCACGGGCGTCAAGGCCAAGGCCGCCGTCGAACGCAACGTCGGGGCGTTCCTGCTGCGCTACGCCCTGATCTATTGGCGCGAGCACTTCATTCAACACGAACTGGGCGAGGCCGACATCCGGCTCGACGAGATGGTCAACGACATCCTGCGCAAAGGGTGCCGCCGCAAGGCGAAACCCAACGAGATCGCCGCCGCCGGGACGGCGGCGCAGGCCTACTTCTTCCTCCTCGATTCGGGAAACTCGTGCGCGCTCGCTTCCGAAAACATGGACCAGCGCGGGATGTTCCAAACGGCGATGATGCTCACCCTGGCCTTCTGCAACGCCGTCGCCGCCCACAAGTACCTGGGCGAAACCAAGGCCGCCAACGAGACCGTGCGCGTCCTCCAACGCGAACTCCTCGATTTCTCCTCCGCTTATCGGCGCTACGACTTGGCCTCCTACGGCGTGAGTCAGACCGCGTGGAAGAAAGCGCTCGCGCCCGAGGTGAGCGACTCGGACCTCAACGTGGTCGAGCGCGCCGCGCGCCGCACGGCCGCGCGCCACCTCACGCCGTTCGGCCACCGCGACCTGTTCAGCGCCGACGACGAAGAGATTTCCACCAACGTCGGCCACCACTGGAGCGCCGAAATCGCCATCCCCAACTACCAATGGGCCAACCCCTACTTCTGCGGCGTCCGCGAAGCCTAACCCCCCATCGCATCGCCCCGACAGTCGGGCGCAGATTTGCGCCCCCCCCGTCTCGACCCCCCGTTGCGCCTGTGGATTAGTTCGCGAAACTCTCGGAATGGGGCACTTAAGTCCCTGCTCGGGCGTGCCGAAGAGAACAAACAGCTCTCCGAGGCGCCGAGTCTTTCGCACGGCGCCAACCAACACGCACCGCAAAAGCCAAAGATATGTCGAACTTGCGCTTTCTCCTTGTCGCTATCGCTTTGCTCGGCCCGCCCCTGGTGGCGACGAGCGCCCGAGCCGGCGCGCCGGAGACCGTGCCGGAACTGTGGCTCGAAGCGTCGGACGATTTCGAGGGGAGCATCTCCCCGCTGTGGTCGGTCGACGGGACACCGCAGCACGTGCCGGGTATGGGCGTCTCGTCGAGCGACGCGATGCGCGTGACCACCGGACAGAGCGATTGCCAGATCAAACGCAGCGACCTTCCCGAGTCCGCCGAAGGGTATCTCTCGTTCCATTTCAATCCCGCTTCGATCTCGATCCCGTACACGGGCGGCGGCGGTTGGCTGCCGGGCGAATCGATCCGCATTGCGCATTTGCGCGGGAAGACCGCCGGTCCCTCGCCCCAATGGCTGACGATGGCTTCGCTCTACGTTTATCAACCGGACGCAACACCGGGCGCGGACTACAAGGCCTATCTGCATTGGCACAACGCCGAAGGGGGGTCGGTCTACGACTATACGGGCGAATTCTCGCTCCCCGACGCGTGGACGCGCGTCACGCTCGGCTTCAAGGCGCACGAGTGGATCGCCGTCTGGCTCGACGGGGTGAAAACGCGCGAGGTCCTCTCCCCCAGTCAGGCGCTCGACACGGCCTACATCGTTCAGGTCGGGAAGAACAACTCGAACACCCCGCCGGGCTTCATTTACTACGACAACGTCGAATACGGCTCGCCGCGCCTATACGATCTCTACGTCGACGCCGAGACGGGCGACGACTCGAACGAGGGCGGCACGTCCGATCCGCTCCGGACCATTCAGCGCGCCGCCACGCTGGCGCAGGCGGGATGCACGGTCCACGTCCGACCCGGCATCTATCGCGAAAGCGCGCGGCCCGCGCGCAGCGGGACGGTCGGTTCGCCCATCGTTTATCAAGCGGAGTCCGGCCCGGGCACGGTCGAGATTCGCGGTTCGGAACAGTTCGCGCCGGCGGCGTGGCGCCGGGCGACGTCGGGCGAACTCGTCTTGCCCTCTTCGGTCGACTATCGCGACGTCTATGTCCTCGAGCTGCCCGACTGGACCTACACGCGCTGGAGCGGCGACTCGGAACACGACTATTCGACCGACATCGTCTGCCGCGCGCAGGGCGGTTCGTTCGAGCGCCTGCGCCGCGCGCGCGAGCCGGATTGGGAAGTCACGACCTGGTGGAAAGTGCACGAGAACTGGTGGCGCGCCGACGACGATTCGTTCGACTCGTACGACGAACTCAAGGACACCGCCGACGATGCGGGACTCGAACCGGGGCATCTCGCCGCGTTCACGGACCTGACAGGCGCGACGATCCGGGCGATGGACACCTACCAGGGGCACTATCAGTTCCGCCGAACCATCGAGGAACACACGTCGGGAACGATTACGGTGAGCGAGACGGTCGATCACGACAGCTCGCCGGGATTCGGGCGGCGCGCGCGGTACTATCTCGAGAACCACAGCGAGCTGATGGACCGGGTGGGGGAATGGATCAAGACCGGCCAGGGCGAGAATCAGAAAATCCATCTGTTGACCGGCGACGGACTCACGTCGAGCGAGCTCGGCGAACTCGAGATCGGCAAGCGATACTACGGCTTCGATCTGGCGGCGCGCTCCTACGTCGAGCTGCGCGACCTGACGTTTCGTTTCATCGACCGCGACGCGTCGCCTCAGATATACAACGGCGACGCGGGGGCGATCGTCGCGCTGACCGGGCATCTCGACGAGTCGGCGGGATTGACCATCGCGGGTTGCACGATCGAGCATTGCGTCTACGGCCTGTGGTTCAACCAGGACGTGGATTCGGGCCGCAAGACCCTGAACCCGACCGTCGACGGATGCACGATCGCCGACATCGACGGCGAGGCGATGAGTTTCAACAGCTGGCCGCAGGACGGGAGTCTATCGACCGGTTATGCCGACTACACGGGGATCGAAGGGATCGTCGTCAAGAACTGCACGATTGGGCGAATCGCGATCTATCCGACGTGGGACGGGTCGGCGGGTCTCTCGTTTTCGCCGGTCAACAAGGTGGCGATTCTGAATAACCACATCTTCGACGTCGGACATAACGGGATGCAGTTCTACGGACCCAATCCCGGCCACGTCTTGGTCCAGGGCAACCTGATCGAACGCTGTTGCCTCTACGGCACCGACGCCGGCGCGATCAAGTTTCACGGCGGCCGCTACGCCTACGCCGACGGCCAAGGGGTCTTCACCGACGCGCTGGTGATGGACAACGCGATTCGCGACACGCGCGGCTGGGCCTCGGCCCGCGAGGAGCGCGACATCGACAACAGCTACTGGTTCCACGCCAGTCCCTACGGCCAACACGCGTACGGCGTCTACATGGACTGGGCGGGAGGCGTGTCGTGCTATCGCAACGCGATCCTGAATATCGGGATGCAGGGGATCGGCTACGCCAACAATCACCGCAGCGGATCGAACTACATCTACAACAACACGATCTGGCACACGATGCGGGGCGTCCTGATGGGAAAGCATCGTTCGCAAAGCCCTAATCCGCCCGACTACACGGACACGCGCATCGTCGGCAACATCTTCTGCGAATGCGAAACGGGCGACGTCGAGCTCGAGAACGCGCCCGCCGATTCGTACTACAGCCCGACCCACGATCTGTCGTGTCCCGGCCTGACGATGGACTACAACCTCCACAAACACACCGCGTCGAATCCGTTTCCGACCCACGCGTATTTCTCCGACTCGGACTACAATCCGTCCGTTCTGGAATACGTCACCGCGGACAATCACCTGGCCGAGTACGACGATTTCTTCGGCGGGAGCTATCCGCTGCGGTCGCTCACGCCGTTCGAGGAGCACGGACACGCCCAGCAACCGGGCGAGACGCTCTTCGTCCAGGAAGGCGGAACCGACCCCGAGCGATATCGCCTGAGGGCCGACTCGCCCGCGGTCGACGCGTCGACTTCGCCGGATCCGATCCTCGCGATGATCGACCGGTTGGAGACGGCTCTGGGACTCTCGATCGATCCCCTCGAACCGCCCGACGGCTTGTGGGACATGGGCGCGTACGAATACACCCCACCCCCCACCCGCGCCGACGACGTGTGGCAGCTGTATTGAGACTCGCCCCTTCAAGAATGGCGCTTGACAGCAGTATCAGAGATGATACTATATAGGTATGCCGACCCTTGAAGAAATCATCGCCCGGATGCGGACGGAGCCTCGAGGGATTCGGTTCGTCGATCTGTGCCGCGTGTGCGATCGCTATTTCGGCCGTCCAAGGCGGAAAGGAACCAGCCACCGCGTGTACAAGACGCCGTGGCGGGGGGACCCGCGGGTCAATATCCAGAACGACAAGGGCAAAGCGAAAACATATCGGGTCAAACAGGTTCTGAGAGCGATCGAGAGGTGGGAGTATGAAAAGCATTCCGCATGACCGCTATACGTACCGGGTGACCTGGTCGGAAGACGACGGGGAACATGTCGGTCTGTGCGCGGAGTTCCCGAGTCTGAGCTGGCTCGCTTCCTCGCCCGAGGCCGCGCTTCGAGGAATCCGGTCGATCGTCGCCGATGTCGTCGCGGATATGAAGAAGCGACGCGAGCCCGTCCCGGAGCCGCTGGCCAAACGGCGTTTCAGCGGGAAGTTCGTGGTTCGCGTTCCCCCCGACGTGCATCGCGAGCTGGCCGTGAAGGCCGCCGAGGCGGGCGTGAGCCTGAATCGCCTCGCGGCGGCGAAGCTTTCGTCTTGAATTCCGGAAGAACCCAACGGATTCGTCACAAGACAGCGATGCAGGAAGGAAGGGTTCGGTCAGGCCGGTGAGCGATCCTAGTCGGACCCGAAGAGATCCCTGATAAGCCGTCCCGCCTTAGGCTCGGGAACGAACTCGAAGACCTTGTCGAAACTGACCTTTTCGAGCGTGTCGAGCGCGATGCCCGAGGGGGCGAGCAGGTGAAGTTTGGCGCCGTCGCACGCGCACATCATCTTGATGCCGAACAGAACGCTGAGGCCGGCGCTGTCGATCATCGTGACCTTGCGCATGTCGAGACAGACGTTCTTCGTCTCCTTGGTGAGGTGCTTCTTGACTTCCTCACGCAACATGTTCGAGAAACTCGACGAAATCTCGCCATCGAGCGCCAGAAGGAGATTGTTGTCGTGTTCTCTGACCGAGACTTCCACTCCCGCACCTCCGGGAAAAGCGTCCGATTATTAAAAATTGGCCGCGCACCCCTCTCCGACCGCCAGAACCGAGACGTTGATCCGGTCGGTGGCTCCCCCCAGGCGCCCCCGCGGCACACCCCCGGATCTCCTTATGGCTGCTGCCTTCCGGCCCTGACCAGGTTCGAAGTCGGGTGTTGCGCGGGACCCGGGGATCGTAACTCCGCGCCGGAGACTGACTCCCGACCCAGGAAGCCTCGGAGGGGAATTCCGTCCTGCTGTGGCGGATTGCAGGTCACAGGGCACCGCCAACTCCCCACCTAGCGCGACCAAACGGAAGAATCCGTATCGTCACTCCTATCTTATATCACAGAACCATCGGCTCAAGCAAGCCTACATGCCACGTTCTTGCGAGTCAAGCAATTCCACCCCGCATTCCCGCTTGGGGCGCGTCGCGCCATTTTGAAGAAGCGTTTTGCGCCGCGATTCCTCACCCCCACCGGTTTTACACCGGTGGAGTGATGGTTCTGCTCCAGTTCTGGAGCGTTTTTTCCTCCTCCCCCTCCTCTTCCTCCCTGCCGACGGCAGGGAGGAAGAGGAGGGGGAGGAAAGGAAGGCAATTGGTCCCGTTCTGGAGCATAATCAGCGCCCCACCGACATAAAGTCGCCGGTGGCGTTCTGCAAATCGCCGGGTTGCACCCTTCCCGCCCCGCCCAAACAGATTATCTTGACTGATCCCGGCTCTCCATTTGTTGTTCCAACTTCAGTTGGCCAGGCGACCAGTGAGCGTCATCCATCGAAATCGCTACCGGGATCGAAATCGGGATCGGCTCTTCCCGGCGTCTCGATAGCGATCCCGATAGCGATTTCGATCTCATCCCCGATAGGTCTTTGGGACGAACCGTTGTGAGAAATGCGGTGAAGACCCCGCAGGGCCCTTCTTGATTTGACTCTCTCGCCCGAGCCGGATTATGGTGTGCGGCACGGAAGCGAGGACTCGGATGACCGAAAATCCAACGGATCGAGAACGGCAGGGGACGAAATACACGTTCGGGACCGGTCCCGAGGCGGCCTCGCGCCTGGGAGAAATCTCCAAGTTCTTCAACCCTCTCGCCCAAGCGCCGATCGAGGAGGTCGTCGTCGATCCTCCCGCCGTCGCCGTCGACCTGGGGTGCGGTCCCGGCTTCACGACCGACATGCTTTCGCGGTCGGCGCGCCCGGGCGAGACCTGGGGTCTCGATCGTTCCCCGGCGTTTCTTGCTCTGGCGCGCGAGCGGTTCCCCCATTGCCGTTTCATCGAACACGACGTGACGACCGTTCCGTTTCCCTCGAGGCCGGACGTGATGTACGCCCGGTTCGTCCTTTCGCACTTGTTGGAACCGGTCGAGATCGTGCGGCGCTGGGTCGGGCAGCTCGCCGTCGGCGGCGTCCTCGTGGTCGAAGAGGTCGAAGCCGTCGAAACGGACGTGGAGGTGTTCCGGCGCTATCTCTCCACCAACGAGATCCTGGTGGCCTCGCAAGGCGCGCGTCTTTTCGTCGGCGCCGAATTGGCGGGGCGGGACTACGGCGCGCGAGTGGTTCTCGACGACTGCCCCGCCCTGCCGGTCGCGGACAGCCAGGCGGCCACATGGTTCCTGCCCAATACCCAAACCATCTGGCGCGAGAACGCGTGCGTGCTCGAGCGTTGGAGTCCCCGCGAGATCGAAGAGATATCGAACGCGCTTTCCGAGCTGGCGAATTCCGACGATCGGCGCAGCCGCACCGTGTGGAAGATGAGACGAATCGTGTTGCGGCGGGATTGAGCCCGCGGCGATCGCTCGTGCGGATTCGCGACCATCGAGCAACAAAACACCGAAACAACGAAGAAGATGGAAACGCCAAGGCGCGAAGCCGCAAAGGAAAGAGGACGACGCCGATAACACGTTCTCTCTTCGCGGCTGAAAGCCGCGGAGGCCATAGCCTGGGGCAGAGCGCGTAGCGCGACGCCCCAGGAAAGCAATCGTTCCCCACACGATGTGCGCTGAAAGCGCCCAAGGAAGAACGCGTACGATCGATGGTGCGCGCGAAATGCGAGAGAGATGCGGCCTCGCGTCGTGTCCCAGGAACAATCGGCGATATTCTATGCCGCCCGCTGTGCGGGCTATGAATCGTGCAAAGGACTCCTGGGATCCTACGCTAGGATCCGCATGACGCCGGCGGCCTGCGCCCGGAGGAGTCCGACCGGAACGCCTTCGGCGGCAAGGGCGCGTCGTCGGGAATCTCGACGGAGGACAGAAGCGGGTCGAACCGTTCGGCGTAGAGGTCGACCTGAGCAACGGTCTGCCGAGGCTGATTCAGCGCGGATTCGAGGGCGCCAAGATCGCGGATCCCGCGAGCGCCTCCAGTGCTCGACACGATTCTATCGTGAAGATCGAGAGTCTCCGCCAGAGAGAGGTAGCGCATCAGGCCAGACGTCGATAAAGGTCTTTGTTCTTGTTCAACACCTTGCGAGCGGCCGCTTCGAATTCGGCTTCGGGCTGGGAAAGGAGGTCCTCTATCGAGGCCGCGACAAACTCGTCCGGAGACAAACCGAATCGCCGGGCTTTCTCGACCAACGACGCGGCTTTCCCGTCTTCAATTTGTATGGTAATGCTGGTCATACCTGCAACCTCCGATCCGTCAGGATACTCCAGATGCCGGCGCACCGCAAACCAAACCTTGGGGCATCCCGTCTCAGCGGCGGGTCTTCGCCTCGGCGATGGAGCGGTAGAGGGCTTCGATGCGCTCGCCGCGGATGGCGTTGGTGAACTTGCGTTGGACCAAGTCGTAGCCCGCGCGGGCCAGACGCTCGGCGCGCGACGGGTCGTCGAGCAGCGAGACGATCGCGCGGGCCAGCGATTCCGAGTCGCGCGTGGGGACGAGGAGCCCGGTCGCGCCGTCGTCGACGATCTCGCGGTTGCCCGACACGTCGGTCGAGATGACGGGTTTGCGCATCGCCATGGCCTCGCGGATCGTCCCGGTCAATCCCTCGCCCTTGGTCGAGCTGACGACGAAAACGTCGATCGCGGCCAGGACCGAGGGGACGTCTTCGCAGTGTCCGGGGAGGATCGTGCGCTCTCGGATTCCGAGCGATTCGACGAGGTCGCTCATCTTGCGCTCGACCCGGCGTCCGGCGGCGAGGAAATAGACGGGCGCGGCGCCGTCGGGTTCGACGTTCTCGCGGCGGTCCACCTCGCCGGCCACCTGGGCGGCGGCGTTGAAGAAATAGTCGTAACCCTTCTTGGGCGCCCAGGTCGCGACGGTCCCGACCACGCGCGCTCCCGGAGGAATGCCTAGCGCCTCCCTCGCTCGGGCAGCATCCACGCGCGCGGGGTCGAACATCTCGGTGTCCACGCTCCCATAAACGACCTCGACTCGTTCGGACGCGAGGCCCCCTGTGCGAACGACCACGTCCTTCACGGCGCCGGCCACGGCGATGACCCGGTCGAGGGCCGCGCGGCGATAGCACCAGCGGGTGAGGGAGAACCGGTGGAGGCGATACGTACTGCCTCGATTGGTGACAAAGACGGGGGGACGAGGACCGAGGAGCGTGGCGGCCGTGACGAACTCGAGGGCCAGGTCGCGATGCGTGTGCACCACGTCGAATCGTTCGCTTTTGAGAAAGCGGCGGAATCGGAGGATCGACCTCCAACGGGTCATGTCGTAGAAGACGAGTCGCGCACCCGCCTCTTCGACTCCGCGGAGCGTCGCCGCGTCGCGCGGGGCGGGACGCCCGTTCCACGCGTGGAAGATGCAGGTCACGTCGTGGCCGCGGCGCAGGAGCTCGCGCGCCAAGCGGTAGAGCTGGACGGCTCCGCCGCGGGTGATGGAGGCGTGAGTGGCGACTTGGAGGATCTTCATCGTTTCCGCATGCCCGCGTCCCTGGTGTCCTGCGCCACACACTCGCCAGTGAATGGAGGGACCCTCGCCTCTGCCCCTCTCTCTCGCATGTGTCGAGCGTTCTCTGGTCGGTCGGGTCGTCACGGTTCCTGCGAACAGCGGCAGGAACCGCGCCAACCCTCCATGTCTTCTTGCCCCGCCCACCCCGCGCTAAAGCACGGGGCAAACGGGGAGCCTGCTGAAGCAGGCCGACTCGAATCTCGCGTACCGCGCCGAACAGATATTCTCCCAAAGGGAGCCGGGGGAACGGACGCGAAGAACTCGCTGATTTATCCTCCCTCTCCCTTTGGGAGAGAGGCAGAGGGGAGGGCGCTCCTCCGACTGTCGGCGAATACCTGCCGCACGACGCTCCTCGCCCCGCTAGGCGACACCTTACTCCGCCATACTATCTCTATCGGCTGCGGAGTGCGCGGACTCAGACGGTAAAGAGCATTTTCGTTCCGATTGCGGCCAAGACCAGCGCGCCGACGATCTCCATCTTGGGCCCGAAGCGGGCCTTCATCCTCCGCGCCAGAAAAACCCCGACGAGCGCCATGAGGCTCGACGCGGCGCCAATCACGAGCACGGGAATGAGAATGCGCGGCCCCTGGACCCCCTGGATGCCGAAGACGAGGCCGACGGCCATCGCGTCGATGCTCGTCGCGACCGACAGCGCGATCAGGCTCCACCCTTTCGACCGATCGCGATCGGACTTCGCTTCTTCTTCCTTGAGGCCCTCGACGAACATGTGGACGGCGACGGCGATCAGGAGGGCGAAGGCGAGCCAGTGGTCGAACGCCCGCACCCTCTCGTAGATCGAGGCGCCGACGATCCATCCGACGACCGGCATGGCGCCCTGGAAAAGGCCGAAGTGAAAAGACAGTCGGAACGATTGACGCGGCGAGCGCGGCCCCGACGCCACCGCCATCGAGACGGAGAAGACGTCCATCGCGAGTGCGATCGCGATTCCCAGGAGTTCGAAAACCGTGAGATCGCCCACCAGACTCCCCCAGAGATGGGTCGAATAGGACCGATAGGGCCTATTCTTTGTCGCGTTCGGCGAGGAGGGCGTCGAGTTCCTCCCGAAAGGCGGCGAGGATTTCCGACTCGGCGCAACGCCGGACGATTTCGCCCTTGCGGAACAGGATGCCGCGACCGCCTCCGCCGCAAATCCCGATGTCGGCCTCGCGCGCTTCGCCGGGGCCGTTGACCTCGCACCCCATGACGGCGACGCGGATCGGCTCGTGGACGCTTTCGAGGATCCGCTCGACCTCGAGCGCGAGCGACGCGGCGTCGATCGTGATGCGGCCGCAGGTCGGGCAAGCGATCACGACCGGCTCGCCTTGCCGCTCGTCCATCGCCTGAAGCAGCCGCCGCGCCACCCGGACCTCTTCTTCGGGCGGACCGCTGAGCGAGACGCGGATCGTGTCGCACAATCCGTCCATCAGGAGAATGCCGATCCCGGCGGCCGACTTGATCGTCCCGGTGGTGATCGTCCCCGCCTCGGTGACGCCGACGTGGAACGGATAGTCGCACCGTCCGGCGAGAAGGCGGTACGCCTCGACCGTCGCGATTACGTCCGAGGCCTTGAGCGAGACCTTGATGTCGCGGAAATCGAGCGCTTCGAGAATGCGAATGTGTCCGAGCGCGCTTTCGACCATCGCCTCGGCCCGCGTCGTCTCGCCGCGCTCGACCCGCTCGGATAGGGGCTTCTCGAGCGATCCCGCGTTGACCCCGATCCGGATCGGAACGCCGCGCTGCGCGGCGTCGCGCACCACGGCTTCGACCTTGTCGCGCGACCCGATGTTTCCCGGATTGATCCGAAGTCCGGCGACGCCCGAATCGAGCGCCTGGAGCGCCAGACGGTGGTCGAAATGGATGTCGGCCACCACCGGCAGGGGCGAACGGCGGACGATTTCGGCGAGCGCGAAGGCCGAACGCTGGTCGGGCACGGCGACGCGGACAATCTCGCACCCCGCCGCGTGGAGCGTTTCAATCTGTTTCGTCGTGGCATCGACGTCCGCGGTCGACGTCTTGGTCATCGACTGCACGCTGATCGGGGCGCCGTTGCCGATGGCGACGGGACCGAGAAAGACCTGGCGAGTGGGGCGACGCGGCGGCATTCTTTTCAATTGCGGATTGAGATGAATGGTATCGGGCGACGCGGCTGTTCGTTCTTCAATCCGCATTTCGCAATCCGCATTTCGCAATCCGAAATCCGCATTCCAATATCCTCGTCCTCACCAATTGATAATATCGTTGATGGACACCCACCCCATGAACATGATGAAGAACAACATGAACGTCGTCAGGATCGGGATGAGGACGCGTTCGGGAATCGGCCGGCGGATGGCGGTTTCGATCAGCGTGATCAGGATATAGCCGCCGTCGAGAACGGGAATCGGGAGAAGATTGAAGATCGCCAGCATGAGGCTGATCACGGCGAAGAGGCTCAGGTAATGATCCAACCCCTTCCTCGCGCTCTGATAGGCGATCTGGCCGATCTTGAGCGGGCCGCCCAGATTGCGCTTGGTTTCCTTCCACCCCATCTCGCGAAAGAAATCGACGGTCAGAACCACGTAGGCCCGTGCCTTGCGCACGGTGCGAATGGGAGCGAGGGCGAACGCCGTGACGAACGGTTCTCTCTCTCGCTCGCCCGTAAACTCGATGCCCATGATAATGCCGAGGCGGCCCTGAGGCGGCTTCTCGTCGGTGGACTCGAGGACCGTCAGGAGCCGCATCCGGTGCTTGCGCCCGTCCGACGTGCGTTCGACCGTGAGGAGGACCGCCTGGTTGGGTCGCTTGCGAATCTCGGCGTTCATCTCCTGCCACACCGTGACCGGCGTGTCCTCGATGGCGACAATCCGGTCGCCCTCGCGTAGAGGCGTTTGGGGCATTTCCTCCCAGGTCGGGAAAGACCCGATCGTCTCGCCCGGCTCGTAGTCGTCTTTCACCAGCCGCGCCGTCGCCGCGCCCGACTGGGGGATCGCCGCTCCGACAATCGCCGGAAGAGGCGGCTCGAAATCGGCGCAGTCCTTGTCGGATATTCCCTGCGGCAACAACAACGAGATGGTGCGCTCGTCTCGAACGACCAGGAACGTGACGGTTGTCGCGAGTTCCTTCTCCTTGAAGACGGATTGGGTTGCGCTCGCCACGTCGTCCCACGTCCGGACGGGTCGGCCCGCGGCTTGGACGATCCGATCGCCACCGCGCCAACCCAGCTCGTAAAGGCGCGACCCTTCGGGCACTTCATAGAGGCGATTGGGCCACGGCTTCTCGACCGGAACGCCGCGCCAAGCCATGAAACCGATGAGAAAAACGGCGGTCAGGAAATTGCACGTCACGCCCGCCGCGAATACGGCGATTCGGGCCAAGGGGTGGCGATCGCGAAGCGCGTCGAGGTCTTCGGTAATGCCGGCGCCGCCCTCCTTCTTGGCAGGGGCGGGTTTCGCCGGTTCCGCGCGCGCGGGCTCGCGCGTTGCACTCTCCTTCGAGCTCTCTTCCTTCGGTTCATCGTCGAGGCCCTCGATCATTCCTTTGAGCGCGACAAACCCGCCGACCGGGATCCAACGCAACGAGTATTCGGTCCCGTGCCAGACGACGGCCCAGATCTTAGGTCCGAACCCGATGGCGAATTTCTTGACGCCGACGCCGAGCATCTTGGCGACGGTGAAGTGGCCCAGTTCGTGAACGAAAACGGCGAAGCCGAAAAGAAAGACGGCTCCGACGATTCCGACGAGGGTCTTAGGCAGCAATTCCAGCATGTTTCCTCGCAAAGGCGCGGGCCTGGCGATCGGCCTCGCGCAGTGTTTCCAAGTCGGGATGTTCGACCGCGTCGTGCGCGTCCATCGCGGCCCGAATCGTCTCGGCGATTCCCGTGAACGGGATCTTCTCCCCGAGGAACGCGGCCACGGCCTCCTCGTTGGCGGCGTTCAGGGCCGCGGGCATCGTCCCGCCTCGCCGGATCGCCTCGTAGGCGTAGCCTAGACAGGGGAAGTTCTCGTCGTCGGGTCGCGCGAAGTCCAATCGCCCGACGGCGGCCAGATCGAGGGGCTCGAACTTGTTCTCGAACCGCTCGGGGCTGGTCAGGGCATTGAGTATGGGGAGGTACATGTTCGTCCGGCCCATCTGGGCGAGGATCGACCCGTCTACGAATTCCACCATCGAGTGAATCGTGCTCTGCGGATGGACGACGACTTCGACCCGCTCGGGAGCGACGCCGAACAGATGACAGGCCTCGATGACTTCGAGTCCCTTGTTCATCATCGTCGCGCAATCGATCGTGATCTTGCGTCCCATGCGCCAGGTCGGATGTTTGAGCGCCTCCGCGGGCGTCACCGTCTCGAGCCGCGAAGCCGGCCAACCCCGGAGCGGCCCGCCCGAGGCGGTCAGGATGAGGCGGCGAACGGCGCGCCGGTCGTTCCCCGCCAGGCACTGCCATATCGCGTTGTGCTCGCTGTCGATCGGGACGATCTCGACGCCGCGTCGATGGGCGCGTTCCATCACGATTTCGCCCGCGACAACGAGGACCTCCTTGTTGGCCAGGGCGATCCGCATTCCGCGGTCGATTCCGGCCAGGGTCGGGAACAAACCGGCGAACCCGACGGTGGCGACGACCAGGACGTCGGCGTCGTAATGCTCGACGAGGCGGGTCGGTCCCTCTTCGCCCTCTAGCGTCTCCAAGTCGCCGGGCAAAACGCCGCGAAATCGCGCGGCGGACGGCGCGTGCGAGACGCACACGGCTTCGGGGCGGAATTCCGCCGCTTGTCGAGCGAGAATCTCGACATTGCGATGCGTTGAGAGAGCCACCACGGTGAAGGCGTGGCTGAAGTCCCGGACAACCTCCAGGGCGGTGCGACCGATCGACCCGGTCGAACCCAGGACGATTACGCGTTGGGGTTTAGAGATTGCCATGCCCTCTCCCGGACAGGATTCTCCCGCCTGAGCGTCGTTCGGCGTCGTCGAACCGCCCGACGTCGCGCCTTGCCGGCGCGTCGCCTCATCCTGCGCCTAAGGCGAACATCGGCAAGGAAATAGATGGTACCATAGGGACCGCGCCAAGTCAAAAAGCAACGATTTCGAGTGGGGTCGGGGTCTTGTCTCGACTCGTCCGTTCCGACACGGTCTCGTTCTCGAAGAACGGCGCCAAGGCGCCGAACGGCAAAGCGGAACCGAGGTTCCGCACTCCACACAGGAGATGCAGGCGCTACGGATTCCGAATCTTTCCACAGACCGCCGAACGGGAAACGGCATTCCCGGTCATTTGTTCTTCTGGTCGCTCGGATCGGATTTCGGGACAGGCTTGTCGAGGGCTTGGCGGACCGTTTGGGCTAGGCGGGACGGGCGGTAGGGCTTGGCCAGAATGTCGACGTTCTCCCACATATGGTCTTCGTCGTCGATCCGTAGGGTGGAGTAGCCGCTCGACACGACGACGCGGACCCCGGGGTCGAGCGCACGGAGCTGACGCAGGACCTCGCCGCCCGACAGGGCGGGCATCGACATATCGAGGATCACCAGATCGATCTCGCTGGCGCGGCGCTTGTAGATTTCCGTTCCTTCGAGTCCGTCGGACGCCAGAAGGACGTTGTATCCGAGGCGTTGCAGAATGTTGCGGAGCATGTCGCGGATCATCCGTTCGTCGTCGATGACCAATACGGTCTCCCGCCCGTGCGGCATCTCCTTCGACTCGGGCAGGGTGGCGGCGGATTCTTTGCGCAACGCTCGCGGCAAGTAGAACCGGAAGGTCGTGCCCTGGCGAGGCATGCTCTCGACGTCGATCCAACCCTGATGATGCTCGATGATGCTGCGGACGGTGGCCAGGCCGAGACCCGTTCCGCGTTCGTCGCCTTTGGTCGTATAGAAGGGATCGAAGATCTTCTCGCGCACGTCGACGTTCATCCCGACGCCGTTGTCGGCCACCGAGATCTCGACGAAATGACCGGCGTGGGCGGGCGTTTGTTTGTCCGCGGTTTTCGGGCTCGTCTTCACGTTTCGCGCCGAGATGAGGATGTGGAAATCGGCCGAGGCCGACTCGCCGCGCATCATCTCTTCGAGCGCGTCGCGGGCGTTGAGACACAGGTTCAACAACACTTGGTGCATGCGCGTCGGGTCGCCCAGGACCGTGTGAAGATCGCTCGGGATATCGGTCCGGATCGCGATCCGTCGGTCGAAGGTGTTGCGCGCGATTTCCGCCACTTCCGAGATGATGGTGGCCATGTTGACGGCTTCGATCACCGACGGGCCCTTGCGGCTGAACGAAAGCAGCTGGCGCACCAGGCTCACGGCGCGCTCGCCCGCGCGTTGCGCTTCGGCCAGGCTCGGTCGGATCGACGCCGGCGCGTCGAGCTCGGCCAGGCTCAGGTTCCCTAGAATTCCAGTGAGGAGGTTGTTGAAATCGTGGGCGATGCCCCCGGTAAGTTGTCCGACCGCCTCCATCTTCTCGGCTTGGCGCAGCTCTTCCTTCAGGCGCCGGTTTTCCGTTACGTCCTCGACCAACACGTCGTAGCGTCCCACCTCGCCGCCCGACGTATCGAGCGACGAAACGGCGCTCGATCGCACCCAGCGCACCGTCGAATCCCGGTGGGTGATCCGGTAGAAGACGGGGTCCACCTGCGACCCGGCCAGGATGTGCCGGACCTGCTCGAGAAGGAGCGGCTTGTCGCTGTCGTGGACCACGGCCACGAGCAACAGCGGATTGGCGGCGAAATCCTCCGGCGTGTGACCCGTGAACGCCTCGCATCCCTTGCTGACCCGGACCGAAACGGTCTGTCCTCTGCGCACGCGCACGGTATAAGTGAACGCCGTGGCCGAGTCCATCAGACGGGCGCAGCGTTCTTCGCTCTCGCGCAGCTCGCGCTCGATGCGCTTGAAGTCGTCGATCACGACGACGCTCCCGTCGGCCGCGCGCGGATCGTCGCTGCATGCGCACGCGACAAACCGGCCCCAAAAACGTTCGGCGTCGCGCTTGAGGAACAGGCGCTCCTCGTCGATCTCTCGCTTCCTCGATAGATGTTGCAGGAGGCCCTCGATCTCCGTGAACGGGGCCAAGTGATCGCCGAAGGAGAACCGCATCAGGGCGTCTTCGCGCGACTCGTACCCAAACGTCTTGGCAAAGCGCTCGTTGCAGTCGAGCAACCGCCCGTCGTCGAGCCGCATTCGGAAAAGGGGAATAGGGACGTCTCTTCCCACGGCCCGCGAGATTTCCGCTCGCGTCGACGCACTGTCGGTCTCGCCGACTCGGTCGAGTCCAAGATCGGGGACCACGCACACGATCGTGCGGGCGGGCCAGTTGGCTTCGCGAAGAGGAAGGGAGGTAACCAGGAGAGGATCGGCGCAACGTTCCCGCCGAACGGCCCAGACCTTCAAGTTCGAGACGATCGCGTCGCCCGTTCCCGCCTGGGCGAAGAGGGCCGCCGTCTTCTCGCCGGCTTTCTCCTCTTTCGGCGTTTCGAGAAGAGCCGAAACGCTCAGGCCGCGAACCTGGCGCTCGTTGCAGCCCAGCAGACGTTCGAAAGCCTTATTGACAAAGAGAATTCGCCCCTGGGGATTCGCCGCGGCGACAGCGGTTTCGAGTCGCGCAATATGGGCGCGGGCCTCCTCGGGATGTCCGGGCAGCGCCCCGACCAGAGTCGGGTGTGCCGAGCCATTCTCCGCGGCGGCGTCCTCACTCTCGATCAGTCCGCAAAAACCCGCAAGGCCGAGTGCCGTGCGCAACGGCTCGCTCAGGTGTTCCAGCCGGATACAACCGCGTCCGCCGCCGCTGACCTGAGAGCGGCTGGCGAGGATGGGGAAAAGGTCGGAAGGGGCGCTGAGAAGACCTGAACAGTCGATTCGATACTCGCATGACCCGGGCAACGGCGTGCGGTCGAGAAAGAACAGCAGGTCGCGCACCGCATCGCGATCCACATGGCCGGAAAGGCGGAAAAAAACGTCTTCGCCGGAGGTCATGGTTGGCATATCGAGTGGCCTGGTGCGCGACATGGCGTCCCGCCCTCGGGTTGGATCAAGTGAATAGGACAGACCGTCGCGGCGCCAAGGATGGCGCCGTCAAGTCAGGCCCCCTGACGACCGAGGAGGAATCGGTCGGTCCAATACGTATTTCCTATCGGCTGAAAAGCCCAATTGGTTAAGCGGAAAAGACCCATCGAGACGCCGAATCGGTCAGACAAGAACGTCCAACACGCACCCGACCAGGAACGCGACGCTCACCACGGCGTTGAACGTGAAGAATGCAGGACCCACACGCGACAGATCGTCGGGCGAGACGATGCGGTGCTCGAGGACGAGCACCGCCGCCACGATCGCGACGCCCGACCACCCGAAAACCCCGAAACGACTCGTCCAGGCGAAACCCGCGAAACTCAGCGCCGCCCCGGCGTGCAGCCACTCCGAGCGACGAAGCGCCCCGGCCACGCCCACGCGCGCGGGCACCGAGTGGAGCCGATGACGGCGATCGAACGCCGTGTCCTGACAGGCATAGACGATATCGAATCCCGCCGTCCAGAACACCACTCCCAACGCCAGGAAGACCGGGAGGCCGCGCAACGATCCCGTCACGGCGATCCACGCGCCGAGCGGAGCGATCGCCAACGCCGTCCCGAGAAGGACGTGCGAGCCGCGCCCGATTCGCTTCCAGTGCGAGTACCCCAGCAACACGGCCACGGCCACCGGGCTGAGCGCCAGACAGAGCGTGTTGAGCATTCCCGCGGCCAGGACGAACGCGGCGGCGCTGATCGCCGTGAAGACCCACGCGAACCGGACCGAAACGAGTCCGGCGGGCAGCGCCCGGCGACGCGTGCGCGGATTCCGAGCGTCGATGTCGCGATCCGCGATGCGATTGTAGGTCATCGCCATGGACCGCGCGGCGACGCACGCTACGACGATCCAGAACAACGTCGCCAGGGTGGGCCATCCCCGCGCGGCAACCAACATCGCCGACAGGGCGAACGGAAGCGCGAAAAGACTGTGATGAAACTGGATCATCTCCAGCACGATAGCGAGACGGCGAAGGAATGGGTGGGGCATGCCGCTGTGTCGTTCAATGGTTTTCGTCCCGGAGGGACGCTCGATAGTAGCCCACCGTTTCAACGGTGGGAACGGTCCGCGAGAACATATCGAGTCCCGGAGGGACGGCTGAAGACTCGCGTCTCGGAACCGAAGCAGGCCGAAGCCTGTACTCAAAACTCGTTCTGAGTACAGGCTTCAGCCTGCCCGTGAAACTTGTTTCACCCTCGTTCCTCCAGAAGAAACCGGTTGAGCAGCCGTTCCGACCGCATCGCGTGAAGAATGAGAACGACATCGCCCTCGACGCGATAGAACACTCGGCAAGACAGGACGACTTCCCGGTAGGCGGTCCTCGGGAGTTCCGGAGGACGCCTCCCCGAACGGGGAAACATCCGTAGGCGCTCGACTTTCTCGAACACCCTTCGCACGAAGCGGCTCGCCGCCTCAGGGTTGTCCAGGGCGATATACTCGGCCAGCGCGTCCAAATCGTCCAGAGCCGGTTCGGTCCAGATCAGGCGAGCCACTTCTTCATTCTCCGCTTGGCCTGGTCGTGCGTCCGCGTTCGTTTCTCTAGCAGGGCGCGCTCGCCACGGGCGATTCCGTCGAGAATGCGCATTCTCTCCTGCATCAACTCGAAGGACGGCGCGTCGACGAGGTAGGCCGAGGGGACGCCGTGCTCGGTGATGAGAATCGGCTCTTTCGATTCGTGCAGGTCGGCGAGGATCCGCGTGGCCTGCCTTTTGAGAGTGGTGACCAGTTCGCTTCTCATGATGTGATACTATAATGACACTTCGGCGGGTGTCAAGTCGTTATGCCCGGCGGGCTCCGCCGTGCGGAAGTCGGCACACACTATCGTTCTACAACAGCCTTTTCGACGAATTCGGTGAAATCGCGACGGAAGAGCATCTCGACCCGTCCCTGCGGGCCGTTGCGGTGCTTCGCGACGATGAGCTCGACCTCGGCGACCGACGGCTTGAGCCGCGCCCCGTCGCCCTGGCTCTCGGTCCGTTGGTCCTGCCCGAGGACGGGATGAATGAAGACGACGAGATCCGAGTCCTGCTCGATCGCGCCCGATTCTCTCAAGTCCGACAGGCGCGGCTCGCGTTCGTGGAGCCGTCGGCTTTCGATGCCGCGGCTCAGCTGCGAGAGAGCCAGAATTGGGACGTTGAGATCGCGCGCCAAGCCCTTGATCGAACGCGAGATTTCCGACACTTCCTGTTGGCGGCTCTCGGTGCGCGAGCGTTTGACGCTCATGAGCTGAAGATAATCGACGACAATGAAGGCGAGGTTGGGATCGCGCGTTTGGAGATGCTGCGCCTGGAGGCGGAGCTCGGTCGGGTCGATCCCGGGCGTGTCGTTGATGTAGATCGGCAGATCGAGCATCTCCTGGCCCGTCTGGGCGAATCGCTCGACCTGTCGCACGTCGAGCATGTTCTTGCGGACCAAATCCATCGGGATTTTCGCCTCGGTGCAGATCATTCTCTGAATCACCTGTTCGGCGCTCATTTCGAGACTGAAGATCCCGACCCCCGGATGGTACGTCTTGCCGTCGGGACCCATGCGTTCGCTCATCGCGATACGCGCGGCGACGTTGAGCGCCAACGATGTCTTCCCCATCGAGGGCCGCGCCGCTAGGATGATGAGATCCGACCTCTGGAAACCGCCCGTCAGGCGGTCGAGACCCCGATAGTGCGTGGCCAGCCCGGTCACTTCGCGCCGGTTCTCGCTGCGGTGCAGGACGGTGCTGTAGACCTCCTGGGCCACGTCTCCGAAGGCGTGGAATCCGCCGCGCTGGCGCTGCTTGATGATCTCGAAGATCCGGCGCTCCGACTCGGTCAGGAGCGAGTGCGCCTCGTCGGCCTCGGCGTAGGCCTGGGAGGCGATCTCGGCGCTGGTGCGGATCAGTTTGCGAAGGAGCGATTTCTCGTGGACGATCCGGGCGTGGTGCATCACGTTGCCCGGCGAGATGACGTATTGCTCGAGCCCGGTGAGATAGGCGGGGCCGCCGACCTTTTCGAGCAGGCCGCGCCGGTCCATCTCGTTGATCAGAACCATGGGGTCGATCGGCGTCTTGGCTTCGGCCAGATCGATGACGGCCGAGAAGATCGCCTGATGGGCCGGGTCGTAGAAATCCTCGGCATCGAGGAGACTCTGCACGCTCACCACCGCGGTGTCGTTCAGATAGAACGTCCCAAGGATGGCTCTCTCCGCCTCGAGATTGTGCGGCGGAACTCGGGTTTCGGTCGGTATGCTGGGTGCAGCCATGATCGTTCTCTGTAGTACCCGCGCGTCGCGAGAAAATCAAGCCTCGCGTCGCTGCGATGGGAGGATCGAGCCCATCCCTTTTGGAGTGCGGCGACATGTCGCCGCTTTCAAAGCGCGGACGTGTCCGCGCACTCCAAGGCGACGCCAGGGCGTCGCATCCGCGTGCGCTGTTCGGGCATCCCCTATGTCATTGCCATCTCACACCGCCTGGAAAGCCAATCCCCATCTGTTCGACAATCTTCTGAACGACGAACCGCACCAAATCCTCGACGCTCTTCGGGTGGTGGTAAAAAGCCGGACTCGGCGCGACAATCCGCGCCCCGAGCCGGGCCAATCGGGTCATGTTTTCCAGATGAATCGCGCTCAGCGGGGTTTCGCGCGGACAGAAAACCAAGCGCCGCCCTTCCTTGATCGCCACGTCGGCGGCGCGCGCGATCAGGTTGTCCGCCAGTCCGTGCGCCACCGCCGCGAGAGTGCGCATCGAACACGGAACGATCGCCACGGCGTCGAGCGGAAACGTCCCGCTGGCCGGTCCCGCGCCCACGTCGTGAACGTCGAGAAGGCGGAGCCGCGACGCCGCTTCGGGTGAAAGGTCTAGCCATGACGCGAAGTCGCTCAGGTCCTGCTGCTCCGAGGCGACGCCCAGTTCTTCCGCCAGGACGCGGCGACCCGCATCCGAGATCGTGACGAGAATCTCCTCGACCTCGGTGGAGGTCGCGAGGAATTCGAGCAGACGTTGCGCATAGATCGCCCCGCTCGCTCCAGCGATTCCAACGAGGATGCGCTTTCCGCTCATGACGCAACTCCCGAGTAGACAAAGACGATGCCGCCCGTCAGCGGCTCGGCCATCGTCTCGTCCAGTCCCGCCGCCCGCATCCACTCGAGCACCGTTTCCGGCTGGGCGAACCCTCGGATGGTATCCGCTAGATAGTCATACGCCTTCGACCGGGTCAAGAGGTTTCCGACCCGCGGAACGATTCGCGCCAGATAGAAGCGGTACAGCGGCGCGATCCACCCGCGCGGATCGGGACCGAACTCGAGAATCACGACCCGTCCGCCCGTTCGCGCCACCCGCCGCATCTCGGCCAGCCCCGCTTGCGGGTCGACGAAATTGCGCAGTCCGAAAGCGATCGAAACCGCGTCGAAACAGCCGTCGGCGAACGGAAGATGCAAGCCGTCGCCTTGCACCCACTCCACCGATGCCCGTGACGGCGGCGGACCGGACCCCGCGCCGGATCGACGTTTTCCACCCTTCTTGCCCTCGGCGACGCGAAGCATCTCGCGCGAGAGGTCGAGCCCAACGGCCCGCACGCCTCGGATCTGCCGGGCGAAGGCCCAAGCCAGGTCGCCGGTTCCCGTGCAGACGTCGAGCAACCGCGCCGAACGACCGTCTTCGAGGTCCACGCGCGCGCGCCCCACCGCACGGCGACGCCAAAGTCGGTCCATCGAGAAACTCAAGAGACGATTCAGTCTGTCGTAGGAGGGGGCAATATCCGAGAACATCCGGCCTACGCGCCGCGCTTTGTCGGACCCGGCGCTGCCCGATGCGTCGGAACACATAGAAGACAACCCCACAGTGGAAACATTCCGGGTGGAACGCCGTCCTGCCGGTTCATCGACTCAGCCGTGACGGACTGCGTGTCGTTCGGAGTACAGGCTTCAGCCTGCTCTTCTCGGCCCGCGAGCAACCTGAAGGTTGCACTCTGAACTTCTCTTCTCGAAGCTGGTGGGCCGCCTGTGGTCTCTATTCGGAATCGGATCGCTTCGAGGCGCCCAGGGCTTTCTCAAAGAGCTCGCCGAGTTTCATGACGCCTTTGCTCTTGGGATCGGCCTTGAATCGCTTGATCGCCTGCGCCTGCTCCTGTTGGATCAGTTCCTTGCGACTGAGCGCGATCTTGTCGCCGTCGCGGTCGATGCGCGTGATCTTGCACCGCACCTTCTCGCCGACTTTGAGAACGGACTCCGGCTTGTCGATTCGTTCTTCGCCGATCTGGGAGATATGCATGAACCCGTCGATCCTCGGCGCGAGCGAGACGAAGACGCCGTTCGCGATCATTCGCACGACCTCTCCCTCGACGATCGACCCGACCCGATTCTCTCGACAGAAGCGCGTCGCCGGACTCTCCGTAAGCTGCTTGAGACCGAGCGAAATGCGTCGGGTATTGCGGTCTGTCTTCAGAACCAGCGCCTCGACTTCCTGGCCGATGCTTACCATGTCGTGCGGGTGCTTGACGTTGCCCTCCCACGAGAAGTCCGAGATGTGAATCAACCCCTCGATTTCGTCCGTTAGGCGAACGAACGCGCCGAAGGTAGCCAGGCTCGTCACCGTTGCCTTGACCTTGGATCCCTTCGGAAACTGCCGTTCCGCTTCGACCCAGGGATCCTCGACCATCTGCTTGAGACCCAGGGACATCCGTCTCTTTTCCGAATCGACCGCCAGTACGACGGCCCGGGCGGTATCGCCTTCCTTGACGTGATCTTCGACTCGCTGCTGACCCTTGCCCCAAGTCAGATCCGATACATGGATCATTCCCGTTAGGCCTTCCTCCAACCGAACGAAAGCGCCGTACCGGGTAATCGAGACGATTTCTCCCTGGACGTGCTCTCCCTCTTTGTATTTCTTTACCGCCGTTTCCCAGGGGTCTTTCTTCAGCGCCTTCCGGCTAACCCGGACGCGTCCAGTTTCCCGATCTATTTGAATTACCTTCACTTTCAAGTTCGAACCGGCATGAACGTACGTTCCGGGCGCGCTGCCGGTTTCCCAGGAAACCTCTTCCCGGGGCATAAAGACCTCGATCTCATCCGAGTTCAAGAAGATGCCGAAGTTCTGTACCGTGCGGACGGTCGCGTGGATCGTTGTTCCTTCTTCCAGGCTGGCGAGCGCTTTCTCCAGCGCGCTTCGTTTGTTTTCCTCTATCAACTGTCGGCGACTCAATACTACGCGGCGACGGCGGTTATCGATATCGAGAATAAGGGCGTCTACTTCCTTTCCGATCCACTCCTCAAGATTGGATATCCTTCTTTCGCCTATCTGAGACGAAGGCATGAAACACTCAATACCGATATCGACAAGAACTCCGGCATTCTTGCCGACAATCCGTGTAATCTTGCCTGTCACCGGCAGACGACTTCTCTGTGCTTCTTCGAGACGTTGCCAGGCAAGACGCTGGCGCGCCAGACGACTCGAGACGGTAATTAAACCCGTCTCTTCTTCTCTTCCCATGATGAGGACGTCAACCAAGTCGCCGACGGTAACGTTTATATAGCCTCGCGAGTCTCTAAACTCATCGACGGAAATGACTCCTTCCGCCTTGTCTCCAAGATCGACAAGAACGTGATCGCGATGCACTTCCACGATCGGCACCGAGACGATCGAGTCTATCTCGTGTTGAGATATTCCATCGAGATACGAACCAATCAGAGCATCGAATTCTCGATACTCTTCCTCTGTCATCTCGCTTAAAGGAGATTCTTTCTCTTCCTCGACGACTTTCTCTTTTTCCATCTCTTCTTTTCTCTCCATCTTCTTCTTCCCTCTTTGAGAATCGGACTTCTCTTTTTCTTTTCTAACTTCTTCTTCTCCCTCAAGTCATCGGCTTGTCAGAGGACGACAACATATAGGACATCGCCTGGAAACGGTCAACAGAAGAATTGCTTTTCTTGCGAGGAGGGTTCTTTCTTTCCGGGGAGGAAAGAGATATGTTCTTCTTAAAGGGAAAAGAAAAAGGAGAAAAAAAGAGGAAGAATAAGAAGGACTGTTGAAAAGTCAGTTACTAGAGAAGAGAAAGAACAGATAGGAGAGAAGTGTTGTGGGGAAAGGGAGTGGAGTATTCAGATTATGTAAACAGAGAGGATGGAGAAGAAAAGGGAAAGGAAGAAAAGGGGGAGTCTATTGACAGGGAAGAGAGAGAGGGTGTGGAGAAAGAGAGAGAATAAAAAGGAGGAAAAAAAGAGGGAAAGGAAAGAAAGGGAAGGAAAAAGGGGGTTATAAGTTATAGACAGGGAAGAGACGGAAACGACAGAGAAAGTAGGGTAGAGAGATCGTTGTTTTTCCTCTTGTTAAGAGGGTGTTCTTCTCGGGAAGAGGTTCTTTTTGACAAGTTCTATACAGAAAAAAGAAGCGCCGTTTTGTCAAGGTTTTCTATGTGACAACAGAGAAGGGAGAAGAAACGGATAATGAAATCTGGAGATGAAATCCGATTCTTTCAAATAGAGATTGAGTATGACGGAGTAGATTATGCAGGTTGGCAAGCTCAAGCAACGGGTATTAGGACAGTACAAACACAGGTGGAAAAGGCACTAGGAGAGATTCTATGTGACTCTATTCGTTGTCTCGCCGCGGGAAGAACAGACACAGGAGTACACGCAAAGGGACAAGTGGCTAGTTTTTATACAAGAAACACAAGTATCGAGGAAAAGCGTCTACTTGTCGGAGTTAATCGTTACCTCCCACCGGATATCCGTGTTCTCAGTATTCGATCTTGTTCTCGTTCTTTCGATCCTCGGGGAGACGCACGAGTCCGCTGGTATCGATACTCTATTCTGAATCGTCCGGTTGCGTCGGCGCTGGATAGAAATCGTCTGTATCACGTTCCTCGCTTCCTCGATTGGTCTAGAATTGAAACCGCGTTGTCTCTCTTACAAGGAAAACACGATTTTTCGGCTTTCCGCTCCAGCCGTTGCGGAGCGACTCGAACGCTCCTCACCATGAGAGAAGCATCCCATACAAACGAGCATCCGGTACATCACATCGATTTCAAGTGCCGGTCGTTCTTGCATCATATGATTCGAATTCTGGTCGGTTTGCTTGTCGAGGTAGGAACGGGAAAACAGAGTCCGGAAATCTTTCGGGAGATGCTGCAAACAGGCAAAAGAACCGTTCATTTTCGAAACGCCCCGCCTCATGGACTCACGCTGATGCATGTGGAGTATGCGACGGACATGGACGGCGACAGCTGACAAACGGCGTCAGGACGAAGTCTTCTCCGTCTCCACCCTTCGGACGATTGCAAGTGGCGTGCATTCATTCTTCTGGCCCATCGGATTGTCTCGCATCACCTCTTCGAGAAGAGGGCGGTCGATCCCCTCCGAGGCGCCGAGAGCCCAGGACCCCCCGATGTCATTGATATCCATCACGGCCGCATCGCAACCCGTGCGCTGCCAGATCCGCCGAGCGACGCCCTCCGGGTCCTTCGGACCCAGGATGACGCACTGATCGTAGGGCGGGACGGGACATGTGTGAGCGGCGTCGATCGTGGCGGCCTGCTTGCCCGCGATGCGATAGAAATCGCCGCGTCGACCGAGCATCTTGCCTACGAATCCCACCGCGCAGGCCGCGAGAATCCGCAGCGCCCCGCATTCGTCGATGGCACACTGCATCGTCGCGGGCGAACGCAGACCGATACCGTAGGGAACCTTCCTGACGCCGCGCCAGAGAAGGCGCGCCAAGAGGCCGATGCGGATATCCTTTTCGGGAATGGCGCGCCCTTGCGAAATCGCCGTCGGGCTCTCAGCTACGACCAGGATGTCCCCGGGCCGGCGAAGATCGCGCGTGTAGCGGTCCACGATCTCGACGATATCCTCGCCTGGCTGGATGATGTGAGTCTTCTGCGGCAGGCGAACCCACGTGACGCCCTCGACGGTTCGGTACGGTTCGCGTTTGGCCATGTGCGGCTCCCGATTGTGGAGGAAAGGCCCCGTTCTGAGTACAGGCTTCAGCCTGCTCCTCTCGGCACAAGAGCAACCTGAAGGTTGTACTCAGGACTCTTCGTCGAGGACTCCTGGTTTCGGAGCACTAGGACTGAGCGGGCGGGTCCTTCTCGTTCATCAGCTCGTTGCGAAGTATCTCGAGCGCCCGTTCCATTTCGTCCTCGCTCACCGTCAGAGGAGGCACGAGACGAACGACGGTCTGGGCCGTATAGTTGATGAGAAGACCCCGCTTTTCGCACCGTTCGACGACTCCCACGGCCGGGCGGTCGAGCTCGATGCCGATCATCAGACCCATGCCGCGGACGTCTTTGACACAGGGGATTTCCTTGACCCACGGACGGAGGACGGAGAACGCCTTCTCGCCCATCTTGGCCGCCCGTTCGGCCAAGCCTTCCTCGAAAAGGACCTTGCAGTAGGCCCGGCCCGCCGCCGCGGCCATCGGGTTGCCCCCCATGGTGGAGCCGTGCGATCCGGGGAGCATGTGCGAGGCGATTTCTTCGCGGGCGACGATGGCGCCGGCCGCCAAGCCTCCGGCGACGGGTTTGCCCAAGCTCATGATGTCGGGCGCGACGCCGTAGTGCTCGTATCCGAAGTTCTTGCCGGTCCGGCCCAGTCCCGTCTGAACTTCGTCGAAGAGGAGGAGCACGTTGTAGGACTCGCGCACCTCGGCGAGGGCGTTCATGAATTCCTGGGTGGCGGGCACGACGCCTCCCTCGCCCTGGACGGGCTCGACGAGGACGGCCAACACGGAGCCGTCGATCGCATCGCGGAGCTGGTCGCAGTTGTTGTACTCGACGAAGCGGAACCCGGGCGCCAGGGGGTCGAACCCCGCCTGGACCTTCTCTTGTCCCGTCGCGCTCAACGTCCCGATCGTCCGGCCGTGGAAGGAGTTGAAGCACGAAAGAATCGTGCGACGGTTCGGGGGAAAGTGAGCCACGGCGTACTTGCGCGCGGCCTTGATCATTCCCTCGTTGGCCTCGGCGCCGCTATTGCCGAAGAAGACGCGACCGCCGAAGGAATGGCGGGTCAGGTATTCGGCCCACTCGATCTGCGCGGGGATGTAGTAGAAGTTGCTGCAGTGGATCAGCCGGGCCGCCTGTTTCTGGATGGCCTCGACGATCGCCGGGTGCGAGTGTCCCAGGTTCGTGACGGCGATCCCCGCGAGGAAATCGAGGTACTCGTTGCCGTCGATGTCCCACACCCGCGTTCCCTTGCCGTGCGTCAGAACTAGGCGCCGCCGCCCGAAGGTGTTCCAGAGGTTCTTTTCGTAGCGGTCGATCCACTGTTGGGTTTCAGGAGTAGCCATGTGGCGTCTTGCCGTTTCCGTTCATTTGTCCGGGGCGACGATGACGTGGCGGTGTTCTTCTTCGCCGCGGCTGTACGTCTTCACGCCCGTGACGCTTTTCAAAAGAGTGTGAACGACCTTGCGGTCGATCGCGTCCATTGGATCGAAGGCTTCTTCGCGGTCGTTCTCGAGACAGAGATTCGCCAAGTCGCGCGCGACGCGCCGGAGGCGTTCGATCCGCCGCTTGCGGTAGTTGCCCACGTCGAGCAGGATCAGCGGCATGTCGCGTCCGCCCATATGGGTCATCCGGATGACGAGATGCTGCAGGGCATCGAGCGTCTCGCCGCGATGCCCGATGAGGTTTTCCTGGCGATCGCACGAAATGCCGACGAGGACGAAATCGTCGGGACACTGGACCTCGACCTCGGCACGGATCTCCATCCGTTCGAGGAGATTGCGAACGCACTCGGCAACCACGCCGGCGACATAGTCGAGAGAAATCCGGACGTTCATTAGGACGAAGGGTCGGGCCCCCGCCAGCAAGCCGTCCGGTTCCTCTTCCGACCACTCGATTTCGAGCGCCTCGAGAGGAAGGCGCAAGCGCCGGAGAGCTTCCTGGGTTGCCGCCTCGCGGGTCTCGGCTGTGATCGTTAGGTCCGTCATCGCATTCCGCCTTCCCGAAAGGAGTCGCTATGCCGGAGTCAATGTAGAGCACTAGCGACGGGAAGTAAAACGTTTTTGAACGGCCGACGCCGACGTTCGATCGGCAAGGGGGAGGGAGAAGCCGCTCGTCGTCTCAGCGTCCCTTTCTCCGTTTCGCGTCTTCCGTTTCCTTGGCCTTCTTCTCCAGGTATTTCATCATCTTCTCTCGCCAGCCGGGTTTTGCCGGTTGCGCCTTGAAGGTCCCGGCCTGGACGGCGGCCCGCCGTTCCTCGAAGGCTTTGATCGCCTTGCGCTCCGCCTCCTCTCTCACGCGCTTGTTGACGAAGACTTGGAAGACGATCTGCCAGAGGTTCGAAATGAACCAATAGAGATTCAGGGCCGAGGCGAAACGATAGAGGAACACGGTCATGACGATCGGCATCATGGTGGCCATCTGCTTCTGCGTCGGGTCCTCGATGTTGACGCTCTGGAGCCGCTGGGCGAACACCTGACTCACGCCCATCAGGATGGGAATCAGGTTGAAGTGGGTTCCGATAAAGGGAATGGCGAAGCTCCACGAGAAAAGCGCGTCCTCGGCCGTCAGGTCCTCGATCCACAAGAAGCCGGCGCCGCGCAAGTCCACGGCGCCCACGATGAGCGCATACATGGCCAGAAAGAACGGCATCTGGAAGAAGATCCAGAAACAGCCTTTCAGCATCCCCAGCGGGTTGACGCCGTGTTCGCGATATGTCTTCCAGATCTCCGCGTTTCGCTTCTGCGGGTCGTCTTTGAACTTCTCGTTGATGGCGTCGATCAGCGGCTTGATCCGTTTCTGTTCGGCCATGACGTGCGCCTGACTCTTCATGCCGATGTGCGTGAGAGGCTGGGTGATCAGCCGCATGACGAGAACGACCAGGATGATGGCGACCCCGTGACTTCCCGTAAGAGAATAGAACCACCCCATCAGCGCCAGCATGAAAAGCGCGAGCGGACGCACGATATCCTTCACGATCCAATGGAACGGTTGCATGCGAACGATGGGATAGAACAGGATCTTGCGCAGATCGAGGTTCTCGGACGAGTACTCCTTGTCCACTTCCGAAAGAACGTCGCGATCTTTGGGACCGGTGAACACCCGGTAGTCGAATACGCGCGACTGACCCGGCTTGAGAAGGAATCCTTGCGAGTACACCTCGATCGAGTACGGCGGCGACATCTCCCGACGCGCATCCTCGGACCTGGGAACGTGCTGAGGCTTGACGACCGCACGGCCCAGAGGCGCCCGGATGTCTCCCGCGGGCAGAACGGCCGCCAGGTAGAAGCGCGAATCGAGCATGAGCCACCGCAAGGAGCGGTAGGTTTCCTCGACCGCGACGTCTTCCAGGGCCTTCGGCCAGCTCCGGAACTGGTCGCTGAAAATCCGTTCGCCGTCGTAGGCGGCGATCCGGTAGTACCGGGCATCGATCCGACCCAGCTGGGGCTCTCCGATGCCGGGCCCCCAGAGAAGTCCTAGGCCGGGTTGCAGGGGCTCGGCGAAGTCGAGGTTCTGTCCCTTTGCGTCTCCCAGGTGCTGCAACTCGATCCGCAAATCGCACAGGAAGCCTCTCTTCGGAAAGCGAAACGTTTTGACCAGGCGCAGCCCTTCGGGTGTGACCGGCGACCGCATCGCGAGGACTCTCGATCCGTCGGCCTCGACGCGTACAGGGTCGGCCTCGTAGTTGCGGACGTTGAAGGAGTCGAAGAATCGTCCGCCGGCTTCCTTGAGAACGATCATCAGGGGATACTGGCGGTGTCGCCCTAACCCGTTGTACTCGGGGATCAGCTCGATGGGCCGGAAGTCCCCCACCTTGAGTTTCCGCCCCTGCTGCCGGGCCTTGTCGACGTCGCTCTGAGCGGCGGTCGCGAATCGCCGATCGACAATCTCCCAGTGGGTCGGATATGCCCCGGCGGTTGTGAACGTGATCCGGAAGGTGTCGGTCTCGACCAGGATTTCCTTGGCCGCCGCGCGTTCGGCCGCCTCGGCGATCGCGGTCCTCTCCGCTTCCTGCGGCGAAGCGGACAAGGACGAGGCGGTCTGGGTTGTCACCGAAGACGTCGTTGCGGGAGAAACCTCGGACACGAGAGTGGGCGAAGTGAGGGTCTCGCCCGACGTCTCGGCGGAAGCCGTGGCGGCGCGCTCGGCTTCCGCCTGCTTCCTGCGCTGCAGCGAGAAGGAGTGCACGTAGACGATCGCCAGCGCGATCATCAAGAAGAGAAACCAGCGCCGGGAGTTCTCATCCATGGTGTTTCTCCATCAGTCGCATGGACCGCGTCCTTTGCCGTTCTCGTCGCCGGACCGCGGGTCATCCCCCGGCGCGTCGTCGGGATCGAGCGGATCGTAGCCGCCCGGGTGAAACGGATGACATTTCGCCAGACGCTTGGTCGCGAGCCAGAGTGCGACGGCGAAACATCGTTTCTCGAACGCCTCGCGGGCGTATTCGGAACAGCTGGGGTAGAACCGACACTGTCCCCCGAGAAACCGCGACAGGAAACGCCGGTAGAATCCGATCCCTTTCAGCGCTCCCGAGCGCAACAGGCGGTCAACGAACCGGAGCGTGCCCGACAAGAAGGTCTGCCTTGTGGAGGACATTCCTGAAGCACCGGTCGAATTCGTCGCGCGACACCCTGGGGAGACTCCGGTGGCAATTCACGACCAGATCGAAACCGGGACGGAGCCTTGGGTACTCGAACCGGAACGTCTCGCGGACCCATCTCCTGACGCGGTTGCGCAACACGGCCGGTCCTAGGTCCCGAGTGGTCGTGATCCCGATGCGCGTTTCCCAGGCGGCATTCTCCCTGGGTCTTACAAACAGATGGAACCCCGCATTGCGGTACGGGGTTCCGGTATCGTAAACCAGCCGAAAATCCTTGCGCCGAAGCAGACGGCGGGTCTTAGGAAAGCCTTGGTCCATACCGGCCTCCCGCACGCCGGCTCACGGCGCCGCATGCCGGCCTTTCAGACCGTCAAGCGCCTGCGCCCCTTCGCACGGCGGTTCTTGAGGACGCGCCGCCCGCCGACGCTGCTCATGCGCGCGCGGAACCCGTGGCTGTTGGCTCGCTTGCGCCTGCTGGGCTGATAAGTTCTTTTCATCGTAGGCCTCTTCCCGAGTCTCCTGAACCATCCCAAAAGGCGGTTACTTTACCCAACCGTTGAGCCACTGTCAAGATTGATCTTATCGAGCAATCCGGACACCCGAATCCTTCACGCCCTGCGCGGTTCGGGTTTGAACGGGAGCCGTTCAGAGGCGCGAGCCGCTTCGGGCGACGCGGCTTC